>CAZYTO010000353.1:0-4432 GCA_964650405.1 uncultured Thermoanaerobaculia bacterium
ATTGATGAGACTTCCACCCGCGACCTGCGCCCTTCCACTACGACGACGCCGTCCTCGCCTCTCTGCACGCCGAGGAGGACCTCCCTTACGCCAACATCATCGCCGTCAACCGTCACGCGTCGGTGCTGCACTACACGAAGCACGACCGGCACCGGCTCGATCACGACCACCGCCACTCCTTCCTCATCGACGCCGGGGCCAGCGTGAACGGCTACGCCTCCGACATCACCCGCACGTACTCGCGGGAGAAAGACGAATTCGCGGATCTCATCGCCGCCTTCGACGGGATGCAGCAGGGCCTTTGTGCCATGCTCCGGCCGGGCGTCAACTACATCGACGTGCACATGGCCGCCCACGCCGGCGTGGCCAGGCTGCTGCACGACTTCAAGTTCGTGGATCTCGATGCGGACGCCATCGTCGACACGCGCCTCAGCAGCGCCTTCTTCCCGCACGGCGTCGGCCACTTCCTCGGCCTGCAGGTCCATGACGTAGCCGGCTTCCACTCTGACTGCCTCGGCAATCTCATCCCCCAGCCGGAGGGCCATGGGTTCCTCCGCCTGACCCGCATCGTGGAGCCGCGCATGTGCTTCACCATCGAGCCCGGCATCTACTTCAACGACGTCCTGCTGGGCAGGCTGAAGGCGAACGGCCACTCAAGTCACGTGAACTGGTCGAAGGTGGACGCCTTCCGCAAGTTCGGCGGAATCCGGGTCGAGGACGACGTCGTCATCACCGCCGACGGCCACCAGAACCTGACGCGGGACGCCTTCGCCTCAGCCTGAGACCGACCGCCACGCCGGATGCTTCGCGATCAAGCGCAGTGATTGCCGTAGAAGGGCGGCGTTCTCCGTCCGGTTCAGCCAAGTCGAGCGGCCGGAGGGATGCGGCAGTACGACGACGTCGAAAGTCTGACCGGCGCGCGTGACGCGATGACGCACACCGACGGCGTCCTTCAACTGCGCAATCCCCGTGAGCTGCGCCGAGGCCAGCGTGCCGACGGCGATCACGAGACCGGGAGCGAGGAGCGCCAGCTCGCGGTCGAGATGCGTGCTGCAGCGAGCGATCTCCTCCCGGTCCGGCACGCGGTCGCCGCCGCTCTTCGCATCGCGGCCCGGAAAGCAGCGGATCACCGCCGCGATGTGCACGCGGCGGCGAAACACCCCCTCGTCGACGCCCAGCTCCGCGAACCAGCCAAAGAGGCGCCGGCCGGCCGTGTACGCGAACGGCTTCCCTTCCTCCCGTTCGTGCGGCCCGGGCGCCTGCCCGACCAGCATCACCCGCGCCCCCTCCACCGCGCCCGTCACCGGCTGCCCGAGCACGTTCGGACAGGCCCGGCAGGCGAAGAGAAGCGACAGGTGCTCTGAGAAGTCCATGGAGAAGTGCCGAGTGCCGAGTGCCGAGTGCCGAGTGTAACGTGCGCAATGAGTTCTCAGGACTCGGCACTCGGCACTCGGTACTCGGCGCTCTTCTGCTACCATCCGCCGCCGAATGCGCCGCCTCGCCGCCGCTGCGTTTCTCATTCTCGCTCCGCTCACCGCCAACGCCTGGACCCGCGACTCGGACCTCCGCATCGCGCAGCGCAGCCGCGAGCTGGCCCCGCCCGATCTCCAGCTCGTCCTGCGCCGCTTCGAGCCGGAGTTCACCAATGGCATCGAGCGAGCCGAGAGCGACGAAGGGAGCGAGCTCCACCACTACTTCGTCCTCTCCCGGAAGGGCAAGCTCCGCGAGCGCATCGAGCAGGAGACGCGGGGCATCGTCAAGATGATCCGCGGCAGGCAGCCCATGGCCCTGGTGGCCGAGCACTTCGGCGTGCTCACCCATCTCGTCGCCGACGCCAACAATCCCTTCCACACCAGCGACGCCGATCCGCGCCTCGGCCCCCTGCACGACGACTTCGAGCAGTACTTCGAGCGCCGGCTGGCCCGCTTCCCCACCGTCTTCTACGGACTGGCGCCGGACTTCCAGCTCGGCGGCTACCTCGACCGCATGGTCGCGCGTTCTTCCCGCCTCTCTCCGCTCCTCGGCGAGGAGTACTTCCGCGGCGGCGAGACGCACCTCTCCGGCGACTTCGACGACCGTTCGACGGCCTTCGGCGTTGCCTCGGTCTGCTACTCCCACGCCGTTACCGACATGGTCAACCTCTACTACTACATCTGGAAGGAAGCAGGCGGCGACGTACGCTCGGCAACGCGCCGCCGCGGCGGTGTGCTCCCCAATGCCAATTGAACGCGCCATCCTCTCCGTCTCCGACAAGACCGGCATCGTCGACCTGGCCCGCGCCCTCAGCGCGCGGGGCGTGGAGATCCTCTCCACCGGCGGCACCGCCAAACACCTCGCCGAGGCGGGCATCCCCGTGACCTCGATCGCGCAGTGGTCGGGCGCCCCCGAGATCCTTGGAGGCCGGGTGAAGACCCTCACCCCCCGCGTCTTCGGCTCGATCCTCTACGACCGCGACAATCGTCAACATGTGGACGATGTCACCCGCCTGGCCATCCCGGCCATCGACCTGGCTGTGGTCAACCTCTATCCCTTCGAAGCCACCATCGCCCGGGAGGGCGTCACCGTCGCCGAGGCCGTCGAACAGATCGACATCGGCGGACCATCCATGCTGCGCGCCGCGGCCAAGAACCACCGCCACGTCCTTCCCCTCTGCGATCCGGCCCTCTACGCGGAGTTCCTCCGCGAATTCGAGAGCGGTGCGATCAGTGACGATTTCCGCCTCCGCTGCGCCATCGCCGTCTTCGAGAAGACCAGCCGTTACGACCAAACCATCGCGACATTCCTGAGTAGCAACCAGGCATCCGATACCCGACACCCGATACCCGATACCCCACAGCCGGCTCCCGACATCCATGAGCTCCGCCTCGCGAAGTTCCAGGACCTCCGCTACGGCGAGAACCCGCAGCAGCCGGCGGCATTCTGGATCGAACGCGGCACGCCGCCGCCCTTCGCCCAACTCCAGGGGAAAGAGCTCTCCTACAACAACCTCCTCGACCTCGACGCCGCCATGCGCCTGGCCAACGCCTTCGAAGAGCCCGCCGCGGCGATCATCAAGCACACCAATCCGTGCGGCGTGGCACGCCGCGAGTCCCTCGCCGATGCCTTGAAGGCGGCCGTCGAGAGCGACCCCATCTCCGCCTTCGGAGGCATCATCGGCGCCAACCGCGACTTTGACGACGAGGCCGCGCGGGTCATCGAGTCGATGTTTCTCGAGGTCATCGTGGCCCCCTCCTTCAGCGCCGGCGCCCGCGAGATCCTGGCGAAGAAGAGGAACCTCCGCCTCGTCACGGCCACGGCGCCGCGAAACGAGCAGGAGCTCCGCAGCGCCGCCGGCGGCATCCTCATCCAGAGCGTCGACCGGGTCAGCGGCAGCGACGGGTGGCGTGTCGTCACCGCGCGCCAGCCCTCCGAGGCCGAGCGGCGCGGCCTGGCCTTCGCCTGGATCGTCTGCGCGCACGTCAAGTCGAACGGCATCGTCCTGACGAACGAGTGGCAGTCCGCCGGCATCGGCGCCGGTCAGATGAGCCGCGTCGATGCCGCGAAGGTGGCCATCATGAAGTCGATCCTCCCCACGGCCGGCTGCGTCGCCGCTTCCGACGCCTTCTTCCCCTTCCGCGACGGCCTCGACATCCTGGCCGGCGCCGGCGTCACGGCCGTCATCCAGCCCGGCGGCTCCGTCCGCGACGACGAAGTGATCGCCGCGGCGAATGAGCGCGGACTTGCCATGATCTTCACCGGGGAGCGGCACTTCCGGCACTAGCGCTCGATGGTCCGCTCTATACGAGCGCGAGCATAAAGAACCTTTGCAGTCCAAACGGAAGAGAGCGCGTCGCGGCTCTCCTTCGCCCTTCTTCCTTCGCCCCTTCGCCCTTCCTGTCGCGGTCCCGCTCGCCACTACCGCCATAAACCAAGACGTCTCTCGTGAAACGTGGTACTGCGGATGAAAATGTCTCCTGAATCTTCCACAAAAGTGGGTGTGGATCGACCTATAATCGTCACTCCTTAGATATCGCGATCAGGACAGGCTCGTCAGGAACAAAAGTGTCTCTCTCAGCCGCCCGGTAGATGTGGTCGTGTCGGCCGCATCTGGAGTGTTGTCTCACTCTCTCTTTTTCACAACCGTTTTTCGGAGGAGGGTTCTCTGTTATGAAAGTTCGTCTCTCTCTCATTCTCGTGCTTCTCGTCTGTTGTCTCCCCGTCGCCGCGCAGGAATGGCCGCAGTGGGGCCTGAATGCGCAGCACACCGGACAGGTCTCGATCTTCGGCCAGGCCCTGAACCAGAACCTCGTCAACCTCGTCTACGACCCGCTCGTGCCGGACGAGATGGCGCAGGCACTGCAGAACCAGGGTTCAGCCGATCTCCTCGCACACTACCAGGCGCCGCTCGTCGACGGGAACAGCGTCTACATGATGTTCAAGGTCGGCCCATACA
>CAZYTO010000354.1:0-4407 GCA_964650405.1 uncultured Thermoanaerobaculia bacterium
CCGGCAACTAGACGTCCTGGCCACCGGCCCGCGGGACGCGCTCACGGTCGT
Organism: uncultured Thermoanaerobaculia bacterium; assembly: GCA_964650405.1. Classification (GTDB taxonomy): domain Bacteria; phylum Acidobacteriota; class Thermoanaerobaculia; order Gp7-AA8; family Gp7-AA8; genus CAZYTO01. The sequence goes on from CAZYTO010000354.1 coordinate 52, forward strand.
GCTCCACCAGGATGCGCGCGGATACCTCACCACGCGCACCTTCGACAGCCGCGGGCGCGAGGCGAGCATCAGCGGCCCGTGGCGCCCGGCCTCGTGCGACCCAGCCACGGATTCGAGTTACTGCCGTCTGACGCCCGACACGATCGCCGGTACCTTACTCCAGGGCACCGCCGACACGATCACGACTACAAAGACCTACGGGGACGACAACTGGCCGGACCGCCCGAAGCAGACCACGGTCACGAGCGTGACGGGCGGCGACCGCGTGAAGACCGAGACCTGGACATTCGATGCCACCACCGGGCAGGTGCTGACGGATTCGGTGTCGGGCTACGGGACAAACCTCTCCACTGCCGAAGTGCACACGACGACCGCTCTGCTCTATAACGGTACCGAGACGGCAGCGTTTGCGCCTGGCGGCGCCTTCGACCCGGCCTGGCTCTCCGCGCCGCAGCCGGCCGGCTTCCGCAAGTCCGTCGACGGCCCGCGGACAGACGTCAGCGACATCACCTCGTTCGTCTACTACCCCTTTGCCGCCGGGGTGCCGAACATCTGGCGCGGACACCTCGCCGCCACCCGCAACGCCGCGGGCCACATCACCCGCTTCGAGAGCTACGACCTCTTCGGTCATGCCCTCCGGGTCGTCGATCCGAACGGCGTCGCGACCGTGACGACCTGCGACGCCCTCGGCCGCACGCTCACTTCCACGCTCAAGGGCGTGAGCGGCTGCGACACGAGCTCCGATCCCCTCTGCGCGACCGACCTCACCACCACCCGCACTTACGCGCCGGCGGCCGGACCCCCGGCCACCGAACAGCGCCCCGGCGGCGGAACCTCGGTCTACGAGTACGACATCCGCGGCCGCCTCGCTGCCACGTCGCGCGGTCCCGCGGCAGGCGACCTCAGGGAGCGGAAGGAGGCGAGCTACGACCCGGCCAGCGGAAAGGTGTCGCAGGAGCGTCTGTATGCGCGCAGCGGCGCATCGTGGACGGAGACACACCGCGAGTCGTACGCTTACGATGCCTTCGCGCGGCTCCAGACCGCGACGCATGCCGACAACTCCACCATCTCCTACACGTACGATCCCGGCTCGAATGTCGTCAGCGTGAAGGACGAGAATCACGCCACCGCGAACACCGCCTATGCCTACACACCGGCGAGCCGCCTGGCGACGGTGTCGCAGACTCTGGCCGGGGCGCCGGGCGGCACGATCGCCACGCACTACGCCTACGACGTGCAGGGGAACCTCGCCTCCGTGACCGACCCGAACGGCAACGTCACGACTTACGCCTACGACGACTTCGGCAGGATGCTGTCGCAGGTCAGTCCGGTCACCGGCACGATGGCGTATTCGTACGACATGGCTGGGAATCTCGTCTCGACGACGGACGCCAATGCGGCGACGACGACCCGTACCTACGACGCGCTCGGCCGGGTGACGCAGGCCGTCTCCGCCCGCTCAGGCCTGGATACCGAAACAGTCACCTGGACCTATGATGGAGATATGTGCGGGACCGGCAACGGCATCGGCCGCCTCGGGGACATGACCGATCCGGCCGGCGAGACCACCTACTGCTACGAGCGCCGCGGCCTCCTCGCCTCCTTCACCACCGCCGATCTCGTCGCCTTCACCTACGACGCCGACGGCAACCGCACCTCCATCCTCTACCCCTCCGGCCGTACGGTCACCTACGGTTTCGACTACGCGGACCGGCCAATCACTGCCGCAGTCGGCGGCACGCCGCTCGTCACGTCGGCAGCCTACTTGCCGTACGGTCCAAGGACGCAGCTCGCTTTCGGCAACGGCACGAACCAGACGACGTCATTCGACAGCCGTTACCGGCCGGCCGAGAACAAGCTGACGGGCACCTCCGGCACGATGGCCGACTACATTTATGCCGAGGATGGAGACGGGAACATCACGCAGATCCACGACGGCGTCAACGCCGCCTACAACCGCGACTTCGGCTACGACGACCTCAACCGGCTGACGGTTGCCAACAGCGGGGGCTCGCTGTGGGGCAACGGCAGCTACCACTACGACGCCATGGGGAACGTCCTCTCCGTTACAGCCGGCGGCAGGAACCTGTCGTTCTCGTACGCCGGGTCGACGCCGAAGGTCGCCTTGGTCACAGGCAGCGCTTCAGAGGCTTCCACGTACGATGCGGCCGGCAACGAAACGACGTTGGCTGGAATCAGCGCACGCAATCTGGTCGGCCAGGTCGGCCAACTGATCGGGAAGCCAGGGCTCGGCGACCTATTACGCATATGACGGACGAGGGGTACGGCTCACGGCCGACTGGCACCCTGACTGGCAGCATGAGTACCTGCGGCGCTACGTCTACTCGCCGGAGCTCCACCTGCTCGGCCGGTCCTCCTGGGCGGCGGCTCCGTTCCTGGATGGTGTCAGCATCCCGTTCGCGGGCACAGAATACGTTTGGCTGGGGGACATCCCCGTCGCCCAGATGCCCACCGACCCCGCCCTCCCCCTGCGCTTCACCTTCACGGACCACCTCGGCACGCCGCTTCTGCAGACCGACTCCGCCCGGAACGTGGTCTGGCGTGCCGAGTACGAGCCGTTCGGACGCGTCTTCGCCTACCGGGCCGGGAACGAAGGCGACGAACAAGTCCTGCGGCTCCCGGGGCAGGAGGCGGGCGACGACGGCAATTCGACCTCCTACAATGTCTTCCGGTGGTACCGGAGCGACTGGGGGCGGTACACCCAAGCAGATCCATTGGGAAACGGTGGACCGGGAATCCAGCTTCCTTACGATGGCGGCGCCGAATTCAAGGTGTGGACGGATCTGAATGTCAACGCGAGGCTGCTGGGAAGGGAATCGAACATCCTGTTTGATTCGACGTTGTATTCCTACGGTCTCGAAAACCCGCTGTCCAATGATGATCCGTTTGGTCTGTGGCCGGTGTTCTGTACGGTCCACCGAGTCAGCGCGAAGCCTCTGTTTTCAATCCAGGTGAGAGGGCCGAAAGATCCTGATCCACTGACGATAATGCACTGTGGATATGTCGGTGATTGCTGGCCCGGCTTCGGCAACAAGATCACGGCACAACTCGAAGTCGACGTTCCGAACCCGCCCTGCACTAAATGTCCGAAACGTTGCTACTTCTTAGCAAATGTGTACGACCCTGGAAAAGCGAAGAAGTACAGGCTGAAGAGATCCACGGAAGCTCGGTGTGGGGATTGAGGGCGATCACATGAAGCGATATCGAGGCGTGGCAACGCTTGAGGTCCTTCCGAAGGAAGCAAATGTTTTCATCGTCGCACCGACTGAACTCGCGGGTGCATCGATACTCGCAAACGGCGAAGACATCGGCAGTCTATGGCCCGAAGGGCTGGTGCGCAGAAACGCACTGCTTGGGATATTTGCGCGCGAGCTACCGGCGTCTGATCGTGCAGTCGGCCTACTCGTGCTCGCCGTTGGGCGGCATGAGGTTGTCGTGAAAAAGAGCGGGTACGAAGCGATCACGTTGCAGATCGTCTGTACTGAAAAAGAGCGGACGCGAGCTGAGATCGAGCCAGCGATGTTGCGAGCGCCCAAGACGGGATAACGCGTGCGAAGCAACGCAAGCGTGGATTCTCTGGCTTTCGTCGTTTGACGATACCTCCAAATACGACATGAGGCGAAGCCGCCGTGCGAGAAGAACCGTCCGGCTAGAGATGAAAAGCAGAGATTGGCTCACTTGTACGCAAGAGATTATCCAAGGTAAGTGAAGTGTCGCAGCAACTGATCAAATGAAAGTCAATCCGAAGGCGCTCGTTATCGTCATCTTCATCGCGCTCGTTGCAGTCGTGGTGTCAGCGATGCCATTTCAGAAGAGGCGTGCACGTGCGGCTTTGCTAAACGACGGAGCGGCGACGATCGCCGTTCCGTCGTTTCTCGGATCACTGCGAGGAGCGCGTTCAACGCTCACGTACGAGAGCAGCGGCCGACCAGCTCGAACAGCGCAGATGCTTCACACGTTTTTCGAGCAGCCGGTGATCGTTCTGCCGGGACCGAATCCGACGACGGCGCTGTGCGTCTACGACTTCGATGTTGGCTTCCGCGTCATCGCCTTCGATGGCACGGGCAGCGAGTCGGAGAACAACGACGAGCTGAAGGTAATCGTTCCGACGTCCGACATCGCCGTACGTCACGCAACTGCCGACGAGATCGCGTTCGCGGCCGAACACCTCGAAGCGATGCCGGAAGCCACGTTCGAGGAGTTGTCGATCCCCACGCTCGATCTTGGGTTCGTGAAGATGTACGCGCAGCAAAAGAACGTCGTGGCCCGCGTGCGTGAGGCGCTTAGTACTCCATTCGGTAAGTTTGGTCACGGGGAGTAAGCTGTAAGCAGAGG
>CAZYTO010000355.1:0-4406 GCA_964650405.1 uncultured Thermoanaerobaculia bacterium
TCTAGAAACTGTTCCAGATGAGCGTATCCTCGGTGAGGGCCCCCGGCCCGTCGATCACGATCGCCAAGTAGCGTCACCAGCCTTACCTCTCTGGAAACGTCTCGCGCCGTAATAGCATGCGGACACGTGGCGGAGCTGAGGTCGAGAGAATCTTCGGAAGGCGATCGGTGGCCGCGCCGGCTCGTCGCCGGACTGACCGGCGACCGTGCGCTCTACGCCGTCCTGCTCCTTCTGGTCTGGGGACTGACCGTGCCGCTGCGCGGCCTGTGGCAGGACGACACCCTGATGCTGCGGCTGGCCCGGCAGTATCAAGGCCTGGGATTCGCGACCGTCCTGGTCCCGTTCGGGGCGCCCCTGCGGCGCTTCTATGGACTGCCGTTCCACCTGGCGCTCCGCACGCCGCAGCCCATCTGGACGCTGCACCTGATCTACGGCGTGACGTGGCTCGGGCAGGCCCTGGCCGCGGGCTGGATCGCCCGCCTCCTGTTACCGGGAAGGCGGCTGACCCGGTTCCTGGCGATCTGCCTGACGCTCACGGCGACCAGCGACTACCTGACCGGCAACCTCACCGCCCTGGGCTACAACGTCAGCGCTCTCCTGCTGCTGCTCGCCGCCGGCTGCTGCCTAAGCTACGTGGCGGGCGGCAGCGCCGGCTGGATCGTGCTCGGCTGTGCCGCCGCCGCGGCCAGCATCTGGACCGTCGATGTGGGCATCCCTGCCCTGCCCTTCGTGCCGTTGCTCCTGTTCTGGCGCGGCTGGTCCGCGGCTCTGCGCCGGATTCTCCTCGTGCTGGCGGCGCTCGGTCTCGCTCTCGCTCCCGCTGTCCCGATCGAGTGGCGGTTTCTGCACGACCCTTCCAGTTACGCGGCGGTGGCCATGCTGCCGCTGCAACCTGCGGAACGAATGGCTCGTGCCCTGAGCATGTGGGGCGAGAACTTCGTTCCGTGGCACTGGGCCTTTGCCCATCCCGTCTGGTATCCCAGGCCGCCGGCGGCCATTCCCGTGTGGGCCATGGCACTTGCGGCTGTGCTGGCGGCAGCGTGGTTCGCGTTTCGGGCACGCCGGGCGGAGGATCAGGGCCGGCCGGACAACGCATTCCGGATCCTTGTGCTGGCCGGACTCTTCGCCCTGATGGCCTTGGCCGCGAATGCCGCGTATGCCGGATTGCAGATGGCCGACGTTCACTACCGCACGCACATCCTGTCCCGCGTCTGGGCGTCCTTGGCTGTCGCCGTTCTCACCGGCTGGGCAATGCAGAGGTGGCCTCGCTTCCGGTCCGGTTGCCTGATCGTTCCGATCCTCTTCGTCGGTTTCGGAGTCTGGGGAGGTCTGGAGCGTCAGGACCTCTGGGTCTCGACCTGGCGTTTACACAAGAAAGAGCTCCTGTCGATCGTCACCGCCGCTCCCGCCCTGACTCCCGGCACCAGCGTCATCCTGCGCAGCGGGCCGACGCCGGACCTGTATCTCGCGACCGAAGCCGAGTACCTGGCAGACTCCTGGCTCATCCTGCTCTATGACGACCCGGCCATTCACGCCCTGCGCGTGGCGCCCGACCGGGGAACGGGCTGCCGTGCCACGCCCGCGGGGCTCGACTGCTGGCACGAGACGCAGGCCGAATGCTTCGCGGCGGGCACGTGCGCGGCCGATCGGTTTCCCTACCAGGCACTGGTGATCCTGGACTTCGACGATCGCAGCGGAACCTGGCGGTTGCTCAGCGATCCCCGGGGCGACGTCCTGCTGGGAGGCTCGGACGCAGCGCTGGCCGGCTATCGGCCCGGCGTCCGCATCCTGAAACGCCCGCTGACGCCGCGGCAGCGAGCCTTGTTGCTACAGTAGATCGGAATTGCCGATGCGCCCGGAGCTTTCCGTCGTCGTCCTGTGCTACCGCTCCGGCGACGCAGCGCGCTCCTTCACGGCACGCGCCGGCAAAGCGCTCCTCGATGCGGGCATCGACGACTATCAGCTCGTGCTGGTCGGCAACTATGTCCCCGGCAGCAGCGACACGACCCCGGACGTGGTAACGGAGCTCGCGGCCGGTGACCCTCGCATCGTGTGCTCGGCGGTGGTGAAGCAGGGAATGATGGGTTGGGACCTGCGCACAGGACTGGCGCTCGCCACCGGTGAGCACGTGGCGGTCATCGACGGCGACGGCCAGGTTCTGGTCGAGGATCTGGTACGGACCTACCGGCTGCTCCGCGAAGACGGGCTCGATCTGGCGAAGACGTACCGCAGGCACCGCGGCGACGGCATCAAGCGCAAGGTCCTTTCGCTGGTCTTCAACGGGCTCTTTCACGTCCTCTTTCCCGGGCTTCGCGTGCGGGATGTCAACGCCAAGCCGAAGATCCTCACCCGCGCCGCCTACGAGCAACTTTCTCTGCAATCCACGGATTGGTTCATCGACGCCGAGATCATGATCCAGGCCCGCCGCCTGGGATTTCGCATCGGCGAGACGGAGACGGAGTTCCTCGGCCTCACCGGACGGCGTTCCTTCATCCGGATGGCGGCAGTCTTCGAGTTCCTGCGCAATCTCGTGCGCTACCGGATCCAGGATCTCCGGTGGAGGAGCCGGAAATGAGGATCCTGGTGACCGGGCCCGGGCGCCTCGGACGTCCGCTGCTGGCGGAACTGCACCGGCGCGGCATCACGGGGACGGTCCTTCATCGCGGCACGCCTGCCTTCGTACCGCCCGGCTGGCGGCACATCCGCGCCGACGTGACGCAGCCGGAGAGCCTGGCCGGAGCCTGCACTGATTGCGATGAGATCCTTCACCTGGCGGCCGTCACGCACTCCAACCGGAGCGCCCACTACGCCGAGGTCAACGCCCTCGGAACCCTGAACCTGGCCGCCGAGGCCCGGCGGGCCGGCGTCCAACGCTTCACGCTGGTGAGCACCCGCGCGATCTCCCCTGCCGGCGGCGCCTACAGCCAATCCAAGATCCGGGCGGAAGAGATCGTTCGGGACTCTGGCCTTGAATGGAACATCCTGCGACCTGCCGAGGTGTATGGCACAGGGGGCGAGGGCATCTCGGCGTTGATCGAACGCTGCCGCCGGGGCCGCTGGGTTCCTGTGGCAGGAGACGGCAGCCCGCGTCTGGCGCCGGTCTATCTCGACGACGTCATCGAGGGCCTGTGCCGCGCCGTGACGGCGCCGGGCCACGGCGGCGTGCACGTGCTGGCCGGGCCGGAAGAGATGACCTACCTGGATCTCATCCGGCGTCTGGCGGCCTACTTCCACACACGCCCGCCCACCATCCGCATCCCCGCCAGCGTGCTCGCACTCGGCGCCCGGATGCTCGCGCTCCTGCCGCTCGACAAGCCGCCGCTTTACACCGACCAGGTGGCACGCCTGTTCAGTGCGAAGAGTCACGACACCGAGAGCGCGTTTCGGGCCTTCGGATTCACCGCCCGGCCCCTCGAGCAGGGACTGGACGCGCTCTACCAAGCACGGCCCGGAGCCCCGTCTTGAGCTTCGACGAGCACAGCGCGGACTATTCGCAGAAGGTCGGCCGGGCCCTGGCGGTCGTCGGTCTCGAGCACAATTTCTTTTTCGACGCCAAGGTGCGGCACATCCTCGAAGCCCGGCGCCGGCTCACGGCAACTGGTCCTGTGCGTACGCTCGAAATCGGCAGTGGCGTGGGCTTGCTGACCCAGCGTCTGCGCCCGCTGCTCACCGCCGTGTGGGGGATCGACTCTTCGATCTCCAGCCTCGCGCACGCGGCGCCGCCGCGAGCCCGGCTGATCGCCGCCGACGGCCAGCGCACGCCGTTCGCCGACGAGAGTTTCGACCTCGTGATCGCCGTATGCGTGCTCCACCACGTGCCCGTCGAGGGGCGCGCAGCCTTCCTGGCCGAGGCTGCGCGAATCACCCGGCGCGGCGGCGTCGTTCTGCTGTGTGAGCACAACCCATGGAATCCCCTGACCCGCGTCGTGGTCGGCCGCTGTGAGCTCGACCGCGACGCAGTCCTTCTCACCCAACGCGAAGCCAGACGCAGGCTCACCGCCGCCGGTCTCTTCGGCATCCGCTCCCGCTACATTCTCTTCTTCCCTTGGCGCGGTGCCTTCTGGCGCTGGCTCGAAGCGCACCTGGCCTGGCTCCCGCTAGGCGGCCAATACGTGTGCGACGCCGTGCGGACCTGAAGCAAGGTCCCGGGGAAGTTGCGCTATACTTCTATCCATCCCCAAATTTTCCGTGCGGAGGTCCCATGAACGACTCGACCCCATGGACACGGCGCCGCTTTCTGCAGGCAGTCGGACAGGCCGGCGGCGCTGCCGCGGCATATGACGTGATGGTGGCGCTGGGGATGATCCGCATCCCTTCCGCATTTGCCGCCCTGCCCGATCTGCCGCCAGACCTCGGCGCCGGCAAGCGCGTGGTGATCCTCGGCGCGGGCATCGCCGGCCTGACGG
>CAZYTO010000356.1:0-4403 GCA_964650405.1 uncultured Thermoanaerobaculia bacterium
GCGAGGCGGTCGATCCGCACATGAAGCGCGGCTACAAGATCCTGCAGCCCGAGACTCCGGTGGGCGAGAAGGTCAGCGCCGCCGCGGCCGCGGGCGTGCACTACGCGGCCTGGTATCCGTCCAAGTACCTCGGCTGGTCGCGCTTCCCGAAGTTCGGGGAGTTCGGCAAGCTCTCCGGCCACATGGGCTACATCGAGCGCGCCTCGCGCAAGCTGGCCCGGTCCATCTTCCACGCCATGATGCGCTACCAGGCCAAGCTCGAGCGCAAGCAGATGGTGCTCTTCCGCATCGTCGACATCGGCACCGACCTCTTCGCCATGGCCGCGTCGATCTCGTACGCGACGATGCTGGCCCGGAAGGGCGGCGACACGAAGAACGCCATCGAGCTGGCCGACGTCTTCTGCTCCGAGGCGCGCATGCGCATCGACGCGGCGTTCGATCACCTCTTCGACAACCACGACGAAGCGTCCTACAAGCTCGTCCAGGAGCTGCTCAAGGGCGACTTCGACTGGTTCAAGGGACAGCAGGTCGAGCCGGTCATGCCGACGGTGGAGCAGGTAGAAGAAGCGATCCGGAACCTGGCATAGCGCGCTTGGCACCGCAAAGAGAACAACGCCGGCCGCGAGGCCGGCGTCTTCGTTTTTCGGCTGGTCCGGGGATTGAGCTCAATCCGAATTGGATTGACCGAGATTCGCTCGGAGGGTCGCTCAATCCGGGCGGATCGAACGTGATCGAAACGGATTGAGCTCAACGCCGTCCGGATTGAGCGCAACCACGTTCGGATTGAGCTCAATCCCGGCCGGATTGGACTCGATCCATCCCGGATTGAGCTCAATCAGAATCGGATTGAGATCACTTCCCGACGAGGGTCGCTCAATCAAGAACGGATTGAGCTCAATTGCGCTCGGATCGAGCTCAATCGCGGCCGGATTGGACTCGATCCATCCCGGATTGAGCTCAATCAGAATCGGATTGAGATCACTTCCCGACGAGGGTCGCTCAATCAAAACGGATTGAGCTCGATCCGAGTTGGATTGAATGCCACGGGCCGCCCATGAACACCACGAAATAAGCGACCAGCACCTTCCCGCAATTGAAGAGTCGTGTGGATAAGTATGGCAACCCTGTTACGGTTTGTTCACAAGTTCCATGGGTTATTCGATGTTACGGAATGGTCAAACAGAGAATTTACAAATTTCGTCGTAGGACGCGATCCATCGTGTTTTCATATATTTGAGCTTCCAGAACGACATCCTTAATACCGTTTGACACCCTCAATCCATCCTGCCGTCATCAAAAAAGCGTGGCCAAAAGTGCCCTCTCAAACGCTTTTCTAACAGAGGGTGAAGTGCCGAAGTCGAGGCCTCGGGCCAACGCACCCTTCGAAGGGAGGAGGTCGGGAACACGGTGAAGTCGAGTGCCCGGTCGCTGACGAGCGGCCTGCGTGAACCGATCCGGCTCGACAAAGAACGAGGTGTGCCGCCAACGCGTCCGCTGGCGGCACAGGTACTAGGAAAAACCGCCCCAGATGAAAGGAAACGTTCGACCCGCGCGCAGGAAACGCGCGGGCGAAGAAAGGAATGATGTCATGAGTAATGTACAGATACAAACGCCCGCCGCGGCAACGAATGCCGCTGCCACGGGCTCCGATCTTCCGCCGTTCGACAGCTCCGCCATCGACGCCATGGCCGGCCAGATGCTCGCCCTTGTGGTGCAGATGGAGGGTCTGGTACCGAACCTCACGCCGCACGACGCCCGCCAGATCCGGCGAGTCGCCGCAACGGCACGGTTCGCCAAGGATCTGATCGTCCCGACCATCACGACCGTGACCACCGTCCCAACGCCCCAGGGTCTCTTCGACGTGAACGCCGCCCGCGAGGCCATGGCGTTCCGGGAAAAAATTGGCCCCATTGTTCAGCGGCTCTCCGTTCTCGTCGGTACCCTCGGTTACACGTCCGACGAGAAACTGGCTACCACCGGCGAAGGATGCCTCCAGACCTATCGCTGGGCCAAGGTAGCGGTCAAGAGTGGCAAGCGTAACGACCTGCAGCCGTACGTCGATGAGATGGCCCGCATGGTGAGAAAGGCCATCAATCACCGTCCGACGAAGTCCACACCCGGCACGCCGGCGCCGGCGCCCAACCCGCCCGGCACGCCCCCAGCGCCACCACACGCGCAGACGTTCATGGCCATGCGTACGGCGGATATACCCGGCGATGTCGAGCGTGAACTGCCCGATAGCTGGTACGACGCGGTAGCCGGCGAAGCGTAGTTCTTTGCTCCGGATTTCCCGCAGTACCACCGCCCCCGAGCGATCGGGGGCGGTGGAGTTTCGCCCTTTTACATGCCTTACAAACTCCTTGCTTCGCGATGAGGACTGGCGCGCCCTCGTGCTGCCACCATCCACGCACCCATGAAGGAGGCAGTCATGAAGCGTGGCGTGGTGGTGTTCTTCTCTTTGTTCCTGGTTCTCAACCTCGGTGCGCAGGCGCGGGTGCGGCCGTCGGCGCCGCCGCCACAGCCGCCGCCTCCGCCCCAGCAGCAGGCGGGCGAACCGTATGCGGGGCTCACGGCGGCGCAGCTCGCGGCATTCAACGACGGCAGAGTCGAGTTCACGACGGTGGAGACGGTGAACGACGGTCTCGGGCCGGTGTTCAACGAGCGCTCGTGCGCGGCGTGCCACCTGGCGCCCACGGTCGGCGGCGGGAGCGGGCGGATGGTGACTCGGTTCGGGACGACGACGAACGGGGCATTCGATCCGCTGACGCAGCTCGGCGGGTCGCTCATCCAGGATCACGCCATCGGCGGCCGGGAGGGCTCGCCGCACAACTTCCGACCGGAGCAAGTGCCGCAGCAGGCCACGATCGTGGCCCGCCGCCGCACGCAGCCGCTCTTCGGCCTCGGTCTGGTCGATGCCACGCCCGACAGCGACTTCATCGCCCTGGCGGCGCTGCAGTCCGCACGCGGTGACGGCACGGCCGGGCGGGTGAACATGGTCGACAACATCTCCGCCGGGACGAAGACGGCCGGCAAGTTCGGATGGAAGGCCCAGAATCCGACGCTCTTCCAGTTCGCCGGCGACGCCTATCTCAACGAGATGGGCATCACCTCGCCGCAGTTCCCGAACGAGAACTGCCCGCAGGGCAACTGCGCCGAGCTGCAGTTCAACCCGGCCCCGGGGCTCAACGACACGGGCGCCGGACCGATCGCGCTACGCAACTTCATGACCATGCTGGCCGCGCCGCCGCGCGGAGCGCAGAACGGCGACACCACGGCGGGCGAGCAGGCCTTCAGCCGCGCCGGTTGCGACTCCTGCCACGTGGCCACGCTGCACAGCGGCGCCAGCGACGTGGCGGCCCTCAACCGCCAGACCTATCATCCCTATTCCGATTTCCTCCTGCACGATATGGGCTCCCTCGGTGACGGCATCGAGCAGGGACAGGCCACCGGCCGCGAGATCCGCACCGCGCCGCTGTGGGGTCTGCGCTTCATCCGCCAGTACCTGCACGACGGCCGCGCCGCCACGGTCGACCAGGCCATCCAGGCCCACGACGGCCAGGCCCGCGCCGCCCGCGATCGCTACAACGCCCTCGACGCGCAGACGAAGTCGAAGGTGCTGGCGTTCCTGGGGTCGCTCTAGAGAAAGTGCCGAGTGCGGAGTGCCGAGTGCCGAGCGGTTTCGCCCGGGACCCGGCACCGGCACTCTCACTCGGCACTTCGTACACGGCACTCGGCACTTTGCACTCGGCACTTACAGTTGCGGCTTGAACCTCTCCGCGAAGCCTTCCTTCAGCTTGTCGAGCCAGGAGCGGCGCATCCATTTGCGGATGCGGATTTCTTCGCTCTTCTCCAGGTCGGCTTGGAACATGGCTTCCATCTGCGCGGCGATGCCGGCGTCGTGGACGTTGACGTTCACTTCGTCGTTGAGGCGGAAGCTGCGGTCGTCGAAGTTGGAGGAGCCGATGGTGGTCCAGAGGCCGTCCACGACCATGGTCTTGGCGTGCATCATCGTGGGCTGGTACTCGAAGATGCGGATGCCGCGGCGAAGCAGGAGCTCGTAGTGCCAGCGGCTGGCCTGGCGCACGACGGGGACGTCGGTGTGCTCGCCGGGGACGATGACGCGGACGTCGACGCCGCGGCGGATGGCGCCTTCCATCGCGCGCACGGTGTCGCGGTCGGGGACGAAGTAGGCATTGCTGATGTAGATCGACTTCGTGGCGCTGACGACGGAGATGATGTAGAGCAGCTTGACCGTCGAGCTGCCCTCGGATGGTGAGGACTTGATGACCTGGGCGAGGTGCGGGCCGAGGGGCGCCAGCTCCGGGACGTAATCGAGGCCGGTGAGCAACTCGCCGCGGCTCTTGACCCAGTTGTCCATGAAGGCGAACTGCATCTGCGTGACC
>CAZYTO010000357.1:0-4382 GCA_964650405.1 uncultured Thermoanaerobaculia bacterium
GAGGCGCAGCCGCCCACGACCTGCACCGTGCGCGGCGGGCCGGCGATGTAGCGCGTGTAGTAATGGGTGACCGCACCTGCGGTGGTGGTGACCGTGGTGACGTATTCTCCCGGAACCCGCCCGGCCCCGTTGTACGTAACCGCGGCGACGTCCCCGCTCGGCCCGACCGATGTCGTTGCCTCGGCGGTCGCTGAGCTCGCGTAGGTGTGGCTCTCAATGAGATTGCCCGCCCCGTCGTGTGCTTCGGTGAGCCGGTTGCCGCTGTACACATAGCTGCGCCAGACGGCGCCATTGACCTTGACCGCCGTCAGTTTCCTGCCGCTGTCGTACTCGTACGTCCACGCCGTTCCGCTTCCGTCATTCGGCGCAATCGAAGTCACCAGACCCGTGCCGGGATCGGGGGAGATCGTCCACGTGGCGTTATTCCAGGAGTCGTCGACCTCCACGGGCGCGCCGCTTTGAGCATACAGATAGTTGAACGCCCGGCCGCTCGTCACGCTGACGGTCTGGACGAGACTGCCCGCCGCGCTGAAGCGGAGTTGCTCGTCGGAGCCGTATTCCCGCAGTACGTATCCTCCTCCTCCGGCCGGGATGAGGCTGGCAGGCGTCGACGAGCGCGGCCAGAGCTGCTGGTACTGCGCTCCGGAACCGTTGAAGGCGTAACGCTGGTTGTCCGGCGTGCCGATGAGGACGATGGTCTTGCCATTGCCGTCATCCACCGTGCGCAGCCAAGCGTCAAACGCCGTCGACCAACCACGGCCGAAAGCGCCCGTTTGTGAGTTGAGGCTGTCGTAGGCGCGATCGAGTCCCCGAGGAAGCAGCGGGATCGGATCGTGATCCCTGTACCGCATGTTGCCACTGGCCACGTGAATGGGGTCGGCCGCGCTCGTTGCGGGAGGAGCGTTCGTGTCGCAGCATTGATGGTCGGCGAGCGAGATGATCTCGTAACCCGACGCATCGCAGGCAACGGCCGTGATCTTCATCAAATCCTCGGGCTCGTTCCATTGGACGTAGGTCACACGCGTGCCGTCTTCGCTGACGCCGCGGACGGTGGAGTGCGTGCCGGCGAAGTTTTTGGCCGGGAGATAGTCGTAGTCGAGCTCGACGTACGGCGCATTCTGGTTATCCCAGGCGACGTGGGTGGTTATATTGGTCCAGAAGACATGCGACAAGTCATCCCACTGCAGGGGCTCCGCCGACGAACCGCCGGGCTGCGCCAGATGGACGATCTGATAGGACGTCGATGCGACGCCATTGTCGTCGGTGCAGCCGTTCCCATTCGGCTTGAAGCAGTGCACGGCGACGTCGACGACATGCGTTCCAACCGGCGAACAGGCAACACCAAGATCGAACGTCTCTTCACAGAACTGGTGGGGGCACGAGTACGGCGTACCCCACGGTCCGTTGTCCGTACGGTAGCTGATGGATGTGGTCTGGGCGATGTCCGAAGAGCATGACCCTTGTCCTGTGAAGTCGAGCCTCAGCAACGTGTGATGGTTGTCCTGGAACGTTGCCAGGGCAGAGGCGACACAGCCGGCCCGGACACTGACCGCGGTCGTGATGATGACCGTGCACGTGAGCAGACGAAGCGGCGACAGTGTCATCTCCTACTCCTTGTCAGGCGCGTGTGGCGTGGCCACCGGCCACATTCACTGAGAGCCCGCGCAGACCCACCTCATTGCGTCACTCATTGTCGTTACCGGCCTGCGGGAACACTATGAATCAATACGGGCGCCACTCGACTTCCATCTATTTCTTGAACCAAGTCGAACATAGGTCCGGGCGGCAATGAAGTCAAAGGACCGTTCGGTAGATATGACCATTCTTTATTCTGTTCGTTACAGCAGCTTTACAGGGATTGCATCGGCCGCGAGCGGCGCGACGCAGCTGACGGACTTAGCTTAGCCACAGGTCTTTAGAGAAGCCGGTGAGAACTGGACGAGGTGAACGATCGCCCAGGCGGGGATGAGCGCACCACGGCTTCGCCGACGACCGGTATCGGAGCTCGCTGAAACGCCGTGCCTTCGACCGAGCCGCCGCCGCTCCGGAACTGCCTTCATCACCGTGGCCGAAGTTGGCAGGGTCTCCACGCTCTCGTGAGCGGAGTGGCATGAGCGGAGTTACCGGTTTCGTCGCCGCTTCGGTCCCGTGCGGGGTTACGATCCCGGCATGCTGAAACGCGGACTCCTCGCTGTCGCTCTTCTCGCCACGTCCGCCCCCGCCCTTACCGCCCTCGGTGCTACACCTGACGCCACCGTCTCCGTCGATTGCACCGACGTGCGGCGCGGCGTCTTCCACACGCACGTCGTCCTGCCGGCGACCGCCGGACCGATGACGTTCGTCTATCCGAAGTGGATCCCGGGCGAGCACACCCCGACCGGGCCGCTGATGCAGATGGCCGGGCTGCACGTGCACGCCGGCGGGAACGAGCTGCCGTGGCGGCGCGACCCGGTCGATCTCTTCGCCTTCCACATCGACGTCCCGGCGGGCGCTGGCAGTGTCGAGGTCGACTTCGATTACCTCTCGCCGTCCGTGACGTTCGCCGCCGGCTACGGCGAGTCGGCCAATGCCACGCAGCACCTCCTGCTGCTGCTCTTCAATCACGTCATCGTCTATCCGGCCGCGACGCCGTCGGACAACGTGACGTTCCGCGCTTCCGTGAAGCTGCCGGCGGGCTGGAGTTACGACACGACCCTTCCCGGTGCCTCGGTGAACGGCGATCACATCGACTTCGCGCCCGTCTCGCTCACCACGCTGGTCGATTCCCCGCTCACGGCAGGGGAGTACACGCGCAAGGTTCCCATCGCCGACAACGGGCGCGAGACGCTGTGCATCACCGCCGACTCGGCCTCGGCCCTGGCGCTCCCCGACGCGCGGATCAAGCAGCTCCGGAAGCTCGTCGCCGAGACGGACGCCCTCTTCGGCGCGCGCCATTACGGCCAGTATCACTGGCTCGTCACGCTCTCCGATCTCATCGAGCCGCAGGGCCTCGAGCACCACCACTGCACCGACATCCGCGCCAACGAGCACGCCTTCACCGACCCCGACTGGATCGCCCGCACCATCACCATCCTCTCGCATGAGTTCACGCACTCGTGGAACGGCAAGTACCGCCGCCCGGCCAGCCTGGCCACGCCCGAGTACCAGGCGCCCATGCACGGCGAGCTGCTGTACGTCTACGAGGGGATGACGCGCTACCTCGGCGATCTCGTGCTGACTGGACGCAGCGGGATGCGCACGCCGGACGAGTCGCACGACTTCGCGGCACAAGTGGCGGGCAACCAGGAGCACAACCGGCCGGGACGCAACTGGCGGCCCCTGGCCGACACGGCCGTGGGCATGGCCTCGATCTCCGAGGCGGCGGCGGAGGAAGTGCCGTACCGGCGTTCGCTCGACTACTACGACGAGTCGATGCTGGTGTGGCTCGACGCCGACACGATCATCCGCGCGAAGACGAACAACCGGAAGTCGCTGGACGACTTCGCGAAGCTCTTCTTCGGCGCGCCGGCCACGACCGGGACGGTGATGAAGCCGTACACGCTCGACGACCTCGTGGCGGCGTTGAACCAGGTGGCACCGAACGACTGGCGCGGCTTCCTCGAGACGCGCGTCTACCGCGTGGCGCCCCACCCGCCCCTCGGCGCGCTCGAGGCAGCCGGCTGGCGGCTGGTCTGGAACGACACGCCGAACTCGTATGCCGCCCTGCGCGAGCGGACCAGCAAGCACACGGATGCTAGTTTCTCCCTCGGCGTCTGGGTGAAGGGCGACGGCACGGTCGCCGACGTCGTCTACGGCTCGCCGGCCTACGCCGCCGGTCTGATGCCCGGGATGAAGATCACCTCCGTCGACGGCCGCAAGTACGACGGCGATGTGCTGCGCGAGGAGATCCGTGCCGCGAAGGGGACGACGTCACCGATCACCGTCATCGCCGAACAGGCCAGCTTCAGCGGTACGTTCCGTATCGACTACCACGACGGAGAACGCTTCCCGCACCTGGAGCGCCTGGCCGGCAAGCCGGACGTCCTCGGCGACATCATCCGGCCGCAGAGCGCGGACTGATCCAGCCTCCCGGCGCCGGAATCTCAGGGTTCCGCTATCGCCCTGCTCACGCGGAGACGCGGAGGACGCAGAGACGAGAGCTGCCTTGCCCCCGTGTCTCCGCGTCTCCGCGCGAGCCTTCTCCGCCTGGATCTTCGCGGACGGTTTCGACCGTGATGGATGGCGCAAGCCGGCGGACCGGCGTTTGCTACGATGCGTGGCAGGCATGCAGGACGGAACCGGCGTCGGGAACGACTGGGCCACGCTACTGGGAACCACCGAGGACCGGGTCGAGGGCGCGAAGGCCTTCGTCGAGAAGCGCAAGCCCCGCTGGACCGGCCGCT
>CAZYTO010000358.1:0-4358 GCA_964650405.1 uncultured Thermoanaerobaculia bacterium
GCTGAAAGGGCCAGAGGCAGCGCGGGGTTTCCTTTCAGCCTTTCAGCCTTTCAGCCTTTCAGCCTTGCTCGAGACCGATACTCTTGACTCTCAAGTGCAAAGCCATTCCGAGCCTCTGGATGCCGGCCTACTCGCTCTGCTCTTCGAAGGCCACCGTCGTATTCGCGTCGAGCTTGATGTTCATCTTCTTCGACGGAGTGGCGACGCTGACGAACGTCACCACCACAACGACGCCCGAGGCGCGGCCGTCGCAGCCGACGGGCATGGGGCGCACGACCTTGAGGTCACCGAACTGGCGGACGAGAGTCTTGCCGCCTTCATCCACCCACTCGAGCAGGGGCGCCTGATGCGACGTGATGGCGGTGGCCAGGGCCTTGGCCTCGTCGAAGGTCAGCTTTCCCGTGAGGAGGGTGACGACCTGGTGATTGCCGGCTTCCGTGCGGCGGACGAACTTGTTCATGCACGCCGCCGTGGCCGGCGTCGCGGGTAGAAATGCGAAGGCACTCAAAGCAAAAACGGCGGTGATACGGCGCGGGAACATGGGGCGGGGTCTTCCTCCGAGGCAGATTGTCGCAAGCAGAGGCCTCTGCTGCAAGGCGTGCGTGCTACTGGCCCTGCTCCTCGAAGGTGACGGTGGAGGCCGGATCGAGCCGGACCTGCAGTTTCGCCTTGGGGACCTGCGGGCTCATGAACGTGACCACCACGACCACCCCGGACGCCTTGCCGTCGCAGCCGACGGGCATCGGACGGACGACTTTGATCGGGCCCATCTGGCGGGCCACGGAGCGGCCGTTGTCACTCATCCACTCGATGGGAGGCGCCGAACCGGCGTTGATCGCTGCAGCCAGGGCCTTTGCTTCGTCGAAGGTGAGCTTCCCCGTCAGGAGCGTCACCACCTGCTTGTTCCCCTCGGGTGTGTTGACGAATTTGTTCATGCACGCCGCCGATGCCGTCAGCGGCATCAGGAGCGTGGCGAGCGACAGGGCGATGGCGGCGGGGCGGAGCGTACGCATGGAACCCGGGCAACGCCGAGCCCGCCGCCTGCATTTCGAAAGTCTTTAAGAAACGGTTACGTCCGCGCCAACTGCCGGTTGATGGGGCGGACGATGATGGCCAGGAGCACCGCGGCTACGCCGGAAGTGACGAAGGCAATCCAGAAAACGCTCGAGAATGTCCGGTCTTTGAGCAGACCCGCCACCTGCCCCGCGACCATGTTGCCGATGGCGATCGAAAGAAACCAGAAGCCCATCACCACGCCGACGTATCGCTGCGGAGACAGCTTGGTGACCATGCTCATGCCGGTGGGATACAGGCAGATCTCGCCGAACGTCTGCAGCAGGTAGACGCCGACGAGCCAGA
Source organism: uncultured Thermoanaerobaculia bacterium (assembly GCA_964650405.1). Taxonomy (GTDB): domain Bacteria; phylum Acidobacteriota; class Thermoanaerobaculia; order Gp7-AA8; family Gp7-AA8; genus CAZYTO01. The sequence goes on from CAZYTO010000358.1 coordinate 1,360, forward strand.
GTCCGCTCACGAGAATGTGCTGCTGCTCGTGGATGCGCGCGCCGTTGACGATGAGGAGGTACGACAGGCTGAGAAACACCAACCCCATCGTGAACTTCACCGGACTGGAAGGCTCGTGCTTGCCGAGGGTCTGCCACAGAATCGCAAAGAGACCTGCGAACACCCATACGCAGAGTGGCGCGATCGACTGGAACCACGATGACGGATAGTTGAAGCCGAACAGGGTCAGGCGCGTGGCCCGGTCCGCGAAGAGGTTGAGGCTCGTCCCAGCCTGCTCGTACCCCGCCCAGAAGACGACGCAGAAGCACCAGAGGATGCCCAGGACGCCGAGCTTCACCCAGTCGCCGTGCGTGAGCCCTGGCGCCGGGGTCTCGGGATTCGAAGGCTTGTGCGGTTCCAGGGGCTGCTCCGCGGGCTGCACCGGCGTGAGGTAGCGCTTCCCTGACACGTAGATGATCAGGCCGAAGACCATGCCCACACCGGCGGCCGCGAAGCCGACATGCCAGTTGATCTTCTGTCCGAGCCAGCCGGTGACGAACGGCGCGAAGAAGGCACCGAGGTTGATGCCGGTGTAGAACAGCGAGAACCCGGCGTCGCGCCGCTTGTCGTCCTTGCGATAGAGCCCGCCGACCATCGAGCTGACATTCGGCTTGAGGAGGCCGGTGCCGACGGCGATGAGCACGAGGCCGGAGTAGAAGAAGGGCAGACCGGGGACGGCCATGCTGAAGTGGCCGAGGGCGATGATGCAGCCGCCGACGAAGACCGAGCGGTAGTGGCCGAGCCACCAGTCGGCCACGAGGCCGCCGAAGATGCCCAGGCCCCAGACGGAGAACGTGTACGCGCCGTAGACCGTGCCGGCCCGCGCTTCGTCGAATCCGAGCCCGGGCCGCTGGGTCGAGCCGACCATGTAGAGGAAAAGCAGCGCGCGCATGCCGTAGTAGCTGTAGCGCTCCCACATCTCGGTGAGAAAGAGGACCCACAGACCAACGGGGTGGCCGAGCAGCGTCTTCTCCCCGGGCGCGGCATATGCGTCGGACATCATCGTCTCCTAACAGTCAGCAGGATGGGGGCGCGCCATTGTCAGGCAGCGATGATGCACAATGCAACGCCGTGGAGTTAACAATCGAGCGCAATGTTCCGCTCGCCCCGTTCACCACACTCGGCATCGGCGGTCCCGCAACGTACTTCGCCCGTGCCGCAACCGTCGACCAGATCCGCGATGCTCTCGATTGGGCACACGCTCGTAACCAGGGCGTCTTCCTGCTCGCCGGAGGGAGCAACGTCCTCGTCGCCGACCGCGGTTTCGACGGCCTGGTGGTGAAGATCGAGCTGCGCGGCATCACCGTCATCGACGAAGATCCCGGATCGGTCCACGTGAAGGCGGCGGCGGGCGAGTGGTGGGACGACTTCGTCGCCTACGCCGCCGATCGGGGATGGGCAGGCATCGAATGCCTCTCCGGGATTCCTGGCACGACCGGCGCCACACCCATCCAGAACGTCGGAGCCTACGGCCAGGACGTGAGCGAAACGGTCATCCGCGTCGAAGTGCTCGACCGGACCACCGGTCGCGTGGTGTGGTTCACGAACTGGGACTGCCGCTTCGGCTACCGCTCCAGTGTCTTCAAGAACTACGAGCGTGACCGCTACGTGGTCCTCTCCGTAACGTTTCGCCTGAAGCCCGGCGGCGAGGCAGCCATCCGCTATCCGGAGCTGCAGCAGGCGATCGAAGAGCGGGGCGTCGACACGAACGACCTTCGCGGCGTCCGCGACGCCGTGATCGCCATCCGGCGGCGCAAGGGCATGGTCCTGGACCCGGCCGACCCCGACACGCGCAGCGACGGCTCGTTCTTCATGAACCCGGTCCTCCCGGCCGGCCAGCTCACGTCCCTGCTGGACCGCTATCCCAAAATGCCGCACTACCCCTCGGCCGGTGAAGTGAAGCTCTCCGCCGCCTGGCTCATCGAGCACGCCGGCTTCGGCAAGGGCTTCGTCCACGGCCACGCCGGCCTCTCCTCGAAGCACACCCTGGCCATCATCAACCGCGGCGGAGGAACGGCCGCCGAGGTGCTGGAGCTGGTCCGTCTGATCCAGGAAAGAGTGCGGGCCGCGTTCGGCATCGAGCTCCACCCCGAGCCGAACTTCGTGGGATTCGATGAAGGGGTAACGGGTACCGGGTAACGGGTATCGGAGCCGTGGAGCTGATACCCGATACCTGATACCCGATACCCGACACCCGGTACCCGTTACCCGTTACCCACCCCCGGCACCCGGCACCCTGGCTACCCCCGCTCGAAGATCCGCACGATCGTCTGCAGCGGTACTGAGCGCTCGAGGTACTCCCACACGGCGATGACTTCCTCGCGGTAGGGAATCTCGCTGGAGAGCATGGACTCCGCTTCCAGGGCGAAGCGGGCGCGGTTGTACCACTTCAGCGCCTCATCGGGGTTCGTGCGCAGCCGTTCCCGCGCCTGCTGCACGAGCAGCAGATGGTCGGCGGCCACGTCGTTGCGGAGGTAGGTCATGGCCGGCTTGGCGGCGCGTGCCCGCTCTTCCACCCGCTGGCGTTTGCGCTGCATCGATTCGTTGTCGTGCCGCAGGAGATGGTGGCGGCCCAGCGCCGCCACGACCCGTGCGAACTCGTCGCCTTCCGGCTCGATGCGCAGGCCGCTCTCGTAGAGAAGCTTCCCCTTCTCGTTCGGCGTCTTCGAGAGGTGCGACCAGACCACCATGCCGGGAACGTTTGCCATGATCTCGCCGCGCTTGAAACGCAGCCGGGCCCGCGTGGCCAGCCGCAGGGGCTGCGCGTGCACGAGGTGCGCCCCCTGTTCCGTCACGTTGACGATCGTCACCTCGGCAGCGCCGAAGCTGCCCGTAATGGACTCGACGAGCCACCACCGCTCCGTCGAGCGGAGGTCTTTCACCTCATTTTTTTCCATGAAATGGACCGGGACGTACTCTAGCACGGTCTCCACATCCACCCAATCGACTTCCTTGTAACA
>CAZYTO010000359.1:0-4352 GCA_964650405.1 uncultured Thermoanaerobaculia bacterium
TCCACCCGCTCGTCTGCACGGCCTTCAACGCCGACTTCGACGGCGACCAGATGGCCGTGCACGTGCCCCTGTCGCCGAAGGCCCAGGTCGAGTCGCAGGTCCTGATGCTGGCCTCCAACAACATCCTCTCGCCCGCGCACGGCAAACCGCTGGCCGTTCCGTCGCAGGACCTGGTCCTGGGCTGCTACTACCTGACCAAGGCCAAGAAGGGTGCCCGTGGCGAAGGCAAGGCCTTCGGCTCGTTCGAGGAAGTGGAAGTGGCGCTGCAGAGCGGCGAAGTGGAGCTGCTCACGCCCATCCGCGTCCGCATCAGCGGTCGCTTCATGGATCTGACCAAGGAGTTCAACGACCAGGACGTCACCCACGCCGAGATCCAGGAGCTCGACAAGAAGCTCGTCGAGACCACCGTCGGCCGCGTCGTCTTCAACTCCCACCTCCCTGAGGAGATCCCGTACATCAACGGCCTGCTCAAGAAGAAGGGACTGCAGGAGCTGGTGAACTTCGCCTTCATCAACTTCGGCAACGACATGACCGTGCGGATGCTCGATGACCTCAAGGACATGGGCTTCCTCTACGCAACCAAGGCCGGCGTCTCCATCGGCGTCGACGACATGGTCATCCCCTCGAAGAAGGCCGACATCGTGGACACGGCCCGCAAGGCCGTGCTGGAGGTGGAGCGCCAGCGTCTGGACGGTGCCATCACGGCCGGCGAGCGTCACAACAAGATCATCGACATCTGGCACCGCGCCACGGAAGAAGTCTCCGACGAGATGTTCGCCGAGATGAAGCGCGTCGAGTCGGCCAAGGGCGAGTTCAACCCCATCTTCATGATGGCCGACTCCGGCGCCCGCGGCTCGAAGGAGCAGGTCCGCCAGCTGGCCGGCATGCGCGGTCTCATGTCCAAGCCCTCCGGCGAAGTCATCGAGACGCCCATCACGGCCAACTTCCGCGAAGGCCTCTCCGTGCTGCAGTACTTCATCTCCACCCACGGCGCCCGCAAGGGTCTGGCCGACACGGCGCTCAAGACGGCCGACTCCGGCTACCTGACCCGCCGCCTGGTCGACGTGGCCCAGGACGTCATCGTCACCGAAGAGGACTGCCAGACCTTCGACGGCATCACCGTCACCCCGATCATGGAAGGCGGCGACATCCTCGAGCCGCTCCGCGACCGCATCGTCGGCCGCGTGGCGCAGGAAGACGTCTACGATCCGCTCAACGGCGACCTGCTCGTCTCGCAGAACGACGAGGTCACCGAAGACCTGGCCAACGCCATCCAGGAGGCGGGTATCGAACAGGTCAAGATTCGTTCGGTGCTCACCTGCGAGACGCGCCGCGGCGTCTGCCGCCGCTGCTACGGTCGCAACCTGGCCAGCGGCAAGATGGTCGAGATCGGCGAGGCGGTCGGCGTCATCGCCGCGCAGTCGATCGGCGAGCCGGGCACCCAGCTCACCATGCGTACCTTCCACGTCGGCGGTACGGCCTCGCGCGTTTCCGAGCAGTCCAAGCACGAGGCCACCAGCCCCGGCAGGGTGCAACTGATCAACGTTTCCACCGTCACGAACAAGAACGGCGATCTGGTCGTCATCAACCGCAACGGCAAGCTGATCATCATGGACGATGCGCCCGTGAAGAAGAGCAAGAAGGCCGGCGCGGCGGCCGCCGGCGTCGAGCCGGCCGGCCGTGAGAAGGAGCGCTACGCGCTCGTCTACGGCGCCACCCTGCGCGTCCATGACGGCCAGCACGTCGACGCCAACCAGACCCTCGTCGAGTGGGATCCGTTCACCTCGGCCATCCTCACCGAGGTCGGCGGCAAGGTTCACTTCAAGGACATCGTCGAAGGCGAGAACGTCCGCGAAGAGACGGACCGCGTCACCGGTCTCACCCAGATGGTCATCGTCGAGGCGGCCACGGCGGAGAAGCGCACCCCCACCGTCACCGTCAAGACGAAGAAGAACGACGAGAAGAAGTACCTGCTGCCGACCGGCGCCCACCTCATGGTCCAGAACGGCCAGGAGGTCTACCCGGGCGACATCATCGCCAAGATTCCCCGTGCCACGACCAAGACCAAGGACATCACCGGCGGTCTGCCGCGCGTCGTCGAGCTGTTCGAAGCGCGCCATCCCCGGGAGAAGGCCGTCATCTCCGAGGTCGACGGCACCGTGCATCACGGTCCGGTGGTCAAGGGCCTGCGCCGCGTCATCGTCGAGACCGACGAGGGCACCCGCCACGAGTACAGCGTCCCGCGCTCCGTGCACGTCAACGTGCAGGAGGGCGAGCGCGTGCGCGCCGGCGATCCGCTCATCGACGGTCCCATCGATCCGCACGACGTCCTGGCCGTCCTCGGCATCAAGGAGCTGCAGCGCTACCTGGTCGACAAGATCCAGGAGGTCTACCGCTCCCAGTCCGTGGCCATCAACGACAAGCACATCGAAGTGATCTGCCGCCAGATGCTGCGGTCGGTCCGCGTCACGCGAGTGGGCGACACCGACTTCCTCGTCGACGAGCAGGTCGATCGTTTCCGCTTCATGGAGGAGAACGAGAAGGTCATGAACCGCGGCGGCGAGCCGGCGGACGGTACGCCGCTGCTGCTGGGCATTACCAAGGCCTCGCTCTCGACCGATTCGTTCATCTCCGCGGCCTCGTTCCAGGAGACCACGCGCGTGCTGACCGAAGCGGCCATCGCCGGCCGGGTCGACTACCTGCGCGGCCTCAAGGAGAACGTCATCGTCGGCCGCCTCATCCCGGCCGGTACGGGCATGCCCACCTATCGCGAGATCTTCCTCGAGAAGGACGAGCCCGCCCCGCAGCCGACGCTGGAAGATCTGCTCCAGCGCGACGAGGAAGAGGCACTGACGCTGGCGGACTTCGACGACGAGCAGTAGGAGTCACGACAACAGTTGTAGGGAGAAGGGCGGCCGCGAGGCCGCCCTTCGTGTTTGGGAGGGGAGGCGTAGGGCACGACTGCGTCGTGCCGAAATCCCGTGGGGGAATGGCGGCGAACAACGAACTTCTGGATCCGGTCGCTCAGCCTCGCTACACCGAGGCGGGTGTGCGGGTGTCGAGTCCGAGGACCCCGACCACGATTCTGGAGAGAGAGGCAGGGACGGTGATCGTGCCGGAGTGGCCCCGGTACCTGCCACCGGTCGCCTCGTACGTCTGGAGGTGCGTGCCGAAGGCCGCCTGGACCTCGGACACGTTTCCGCGGACGGTGATCCTGCAATTGGCCGCGTTCCGGTCGATGACCACGAGGCCGTACTCCTTTGCAAACGCTTCCACCCGGTCCAGGTCGTCGGTGGACGCTTCGTACTGCGCGGCATATTCGCGGTGGGTCATGTCTCCGGTGATCCGTTCCAGGAGGACGTCCCGGCGGCGGACGCGGATGGTGACGACGATCTCTTCATCGCCCGGCCGGTCACTGACGACTCTCGCGTTGCGGACGGGTTTCTTCCCGCTGCCGGGAACTTCGATTCGTCGTGCGGCCATGGCTCTCTCCCCCTGCGACACCAGCGACTGTAGACCTTCCTCGCGGGTTTCGCTATTTATCGGATTAAGCCGTCATGAAGCCGGGAGCCATGGCGCCGGAACGAAACGACGGGGCGCGCAATTGCGCGCCCCGTCCACACCCATCACAACTACAACTGCTGCTTCGCGGCGGCGGTGCCGGAGGCGGGCCAGTTTCCGCCGGCCGGCGTCACCGGCGTGGTGCCGGTGCCGGTCACCGGAGCGGGCGTCTGCGGCGCAGGCGGAGTAGCCGCCTTCTTGCGGCGACCGCTGTTGCGCAGGCGCTTGACCTCATTCACGTGCTCCGCGAGGCTGGCGTTTCCCGGGGTCTTGGCGAGCTGCTGGGCCACGAGATATGCCTGAGTGGCGATGACACGCGTGCGCTTCTGGCGGACGATGTTGCCGTCGGCGACGCGCTTCAGCGCCGCCCGCATCTCATTCTCGAAGAGCGCCCAGTTGCCGTCTTCGTCGAACTGCTGGCGTATCTCCGCCGGCTGAGCGACAACCTGCGCCACGTCGCTGGAAGCGGCGAGGACGTTGATCGAGGCTCGAATGGCCGAGTCAGGGATACGGACGGAGCTCCGGAGGAGCTTTCGCTCCTGAGGCGTCAGCTCCGCCACTTCGGGCACGTGCGCAAGCAGGGCGCGCAATTGCGCCACTGCCTGTTCCGCGGTAAGCATCGCCGGCAGCGGGACATCCGCCGCCGGGCTCTGGGTACCGTTCTCGTTCGCCAACTGCTCCACTGCCTTCGTTTCCGGGGTCTGAGTCATCGGGTTCATGTGCTTTCTCCTTTCGTTTTTCATTTCCGGGACAGTCCTGGCCGCAGGGAACGCCGGTGCCTGTGCACGGCG
>CAZYTO010000360.1:0-4321 GCA_964650405.1 uncultured Thermoanaerobaculia bacterium
GGGGTGTGGACTTTGGGGCACCCGTGGGGGGCTGTCCGGGGGGTGACGGGGGGGCGTACCCCAGGGCCCCCCCCCCAGTGGTTGGCCTGCTTGTCCCCGCGCGTGCGGGGGGGACGGTCCAGAAAGTTGTACGACGCATTGATCTTGCCGCCCACGAACCACTTCGCATACGGAGGGTTCCACTCCAGGATGGTGTCCCACTTCTTCTCCCAGTTGAGCTGTTGCGCCCATGAGGCCCAGTACGCCTCGCGTCCGCGCAACGCCTTCGCCCAGATCGCGGGGTCGTTGGCGTTCGCCTGTTTGCGGAACTCGTCCGCGGGCGGGAAGGAACGGTCTTCCTGCAGGAGTGCATCGATCTCGTTAGCCATGGGCGGGGATTATATGAAGGGCGAAGGGCGAAGGAAGAAGGGCGACATTGCACCTGGAGCCAGATCGGACGATGAAGATGAAGGCCGGAAGGCTGGAAGGCTGAAAGGGAGGCCCGTGCTGCCTACTCCGTCGTCGCCGTTCAACCTCCGGCGCGAGATCGCAGCGGTACGATGGCCACGATCTCGTCGTCGCACATGGCGTTGAAGTACGCGAACATCCCCTCACGGTCGCTGAGGATCTTCTGCGAGCCGGGCTTCGGGCGGAGCAGAAGGAGGTACGCCTGCCCATCCTCGAGCTTCTTCGTTACGTACCGGCCGTGAGGCAGCATGGCCTCGTTGATCTGCACGTAGCGCACGGCCACGTCTCCCCGCAGGACGTTCTCCACTTCGATCGACGTCTCCCGGTACCATCGATGTGAGCCCTTCGAGTCGGTAGGGATGCAGGGACTCCTTCCGTGCAACAGCTTCCCCGAGACGACGACCGTGGCCTGGTTGCGCACCTCGGACGGCAGTGCTTCGAGCTGACCCTGGAGCGCTGCCGGAGTGCTGTTCATGGCGACGAGGGCGAGAGCGCAGAACGCGAAACGGCGCATGACACGACTCCTACATACTAGACGCGGGCCATCGCCGCGACGATCGACTTGAAGATCCCCAGGCCGTCGGCGTTGCCGAGGAGGGCCTCGGAGCAACGCTCGGGATGGGGCATCATCCCCATGACGTTGCGGGCGGCGTTGCAGATGCCGGCGATGCTTCTGGCCGAGCCGTTCGGGTTGGCTTCGCGCGTCAGCCGCCCCTCCGCGTCGCAATATCGGAAGATGACCTGGTGATTGCGCTCCAGTTCGTCCAGCGTGGCGTCGTCGGCGAAGTAGCTCCCTTCGCCATGGGCGATGGGAGCGCGCAGCACCTGTCCCCGCTCCAATTCGTTCGTGAACGGCGTGTCGGTCTCCTCGGTCCGCAGGAGGACGTCGCGCCCGATGAACCGGAGGTGCTCATTGCGCATCAGAGCGCCGGGCAGCAGGCCGACCTCGGTCAGTACCTGGAAGCCGTTGCAGATGCCGAACACCAGGCCGCCCGCGGCGGCGTGGCGGCGGATCGGCTCCATGACCGGGGCGAATTTCGCCAGTGCCCCGGCCCGCAGGTAGTCGCCGTAGGCGAAGCCGCCGGGGATGATCACGCAGTCGACGCCTTTGAGGTTCGTGTCCTTGTGCCAGAGTACTTCCACCTCGGCGCCGAGGACGTTCTTCGTGACGTGGATGGCGTCGTGGTCGCAGTTCGAGCCCGGGAGGATGACGATGCCGAATTTCATGGGAAGAGTCTACGCGCGCTATGATGGCTGCGGTCCAAAAACTGCTTCAACCATTTGATCACTGAGGTGAGACATGATCTGCCCCAAGTGTGGCACCGCATTACCTTCGGGATCGGTCCTCTGCAGACGGTGCCGTACGCCGACGATGTCCGGAAGCGTGCCCGGACCGGCGGCCTCCGCCGGCGTTTCCAGGGGCGTCCCGGGGGGATTGCTCAAACGGCCGGGCCTGATCACTCTGCTGGCGGTGCTCCATTTCCTCAACGCCGGACTCATGGCGCTGGCCATCCTCGGCTGCCTGGCGAGTCTTGGCCAGAAGAACCCGCTCGGGCTGCCGTTCGCGGCCGTCTTTCTGGTGATCGGCGGGCTGAGCTTCCTGGCCGGCATGGGCTTATGGAAGCTCGAGAGCTTTGGCCGCACGCTGCAGATCGTCTTCTCCTGTTTCGGCCTCCTGGGCATTCCCTTCGGCACCCTCATCTCGATCTTGATTCTGATCTACCTCAACAAGCCCGGCGTGCAGGTGCTCTTCTCCGGCAAGTCCGAGCGTGACCTCACCGCAGAGGAGAGGTTCGCCCTGCAGTCGATGAGTGACAGCGGGGCCGTGATCGTCATCGTCGCGGTCATCTTCGTCGCCGGCATCGCCATGGCTGGCATCATCGCCGCCATTGCCGTGCCGAATTTCCTCATGGCCGTGCAGCGCGCAAAACAGAAGCGGACGATGGCCGACATGAAGGCGGTCGCCTCCAGCATCGAACAGTACCGGCAGGTGAACAACCGGTTGCCCGAAGGCGGGACCGTCGGAGAGATCGCCAGTGCCATCCATTCGAACGTCAAGGTCGACGCCTGGGGCAATGAGATGCGTTATGTCTCCAACGGCCAGAACTACTGGATTCTCAGTGCCGGCAAGGACGGACAGTTCGAGCACACGTTCGCCAGTGAATACAAGGAGTCGGCCACGCGCAACTACGACGCCGATATCGTCATGCTGAACGGGGAGTGGCTGGAGGCGCCGGAGGCGGCCGTCGGGGACAGATCGCGTTAGTGGGCCTTGTACTCAAGTCGGGAGGAGGCGCTGTGACGAAGGCTGAAAGGTCGAAAGGCTGAAAGGGCCAGAGGCACACGGGCTTCCTTTCAGCCTTTCAGCCTTCCAGCCTTCATCGTCCAAGTCGATCGGACTCTTGGCGCAAAGCCACGTCACCGCGTAGCGGCTGGCCGCGGCAGTCTGTAGACAGTGACGTAGCCCGTCCGCTCCGTCGTCACCAGCGTATTCGTCTTCTCGTCATGGGCCACGGCGTACGCGTTGAGGCCGTAGCGCGACCCCTCGCCGGGCAGGGCAAGGGGGGTCCCGTTGGCCGCGAGGACCAGGGCGCCAACGGGCCCCGTCGAGACCTGCGCCCTCCCTTTCTCGGCGAAGGTCGCGGCATCGAACGAGACGACCTCGGTGCCGTGGGCCACCACCACGAGCGAGGCGCTGGCGGCGATGGCCGTCGGGTCGTCGACGTTCAGCGTGCGCAGCTCCGTCTCGCCCTTGGCGTCGAAGACGTGCGCGTGACGGCCCAGCAGGTAGACGTAGCGCCCCTTCGGGTCGGGGAGCGCGTCGCGGATCGGCTCGCCTTCCATGGTGATCTCCCGCAGGACCTGGAGGTCGGGGAGGCTCAGGATCGTGGCGCTCTCGTCGCTGCCGTTGGCGACGTAGAGCCGGGTCTTCTCGCGGTTGGTGCGCAGCGTGACCAGTTCTTTCGTCGAGGCGATCTCGGCCGAGTCGAGCACGACCCGCTGCCGCTCCGCTCCGCTCTTCGGGTCGATGGCCACCACCGCCTGAGGCTGCGCCAGGCCGACGTAGATCGTGCCGTCGCTGCCGATGGCCACACCGCGAGGCTCGCCGTCGATCTTCCAGGAATGCACGACCTGCAGGCCGGAGGCGGGCGGAGGGGCCGGAGCCTGCGCTGCCAGAAGCAGCGTCGCCGCGGACCAGGTGAGCAGCCCGGAGATGATGGAACTACTCCTCGAGTGTGTAGGAGAAGTTTTCGATGACCGTGTTCGCGAGAAGCCGTTCGCACATCTGACGCAGTTGCTGCTCGAACTGCTCTCGGGACTGCTCACCGTCCGCAAGCACTATTCGAAACAACTTTCCGACGCGCACATCTTCCACCCCGGCGAACCCGAGCGAGCTCAACGAGTGCTGAATGGCCTTCCCCTGCGGGTCGAGAACGGACGCTTTGAGCTCCACCACGACGGTCGCTTTCATGGAGGCGATAATATCCCGTGCCTTCCCGGAGCGCCGCACTAACCCCAGTCCTTGCAGCCCTGTAACCCTCCTACCCGGCAACCTCCGTGGTATGTTCGGCGCCTCGCAACAAGATAGGAGGCGTCCCAATGGCAGATCCTGCTGTGCCCCGGATCTCCTCGAATGCCGAGGCTTCCGTTTCGGAAGACCTCAACCAGTACCGGATTGCCCAGCATCAGTTCGACACCGCCTCGCAGTACGTCGAGGGACTCTCCAACGGCCTGCGCGACTACCTCCGCTGCACCACGCGGCTCACTACCGTCGAGTTCCCCATCGAGACCGACGACGGCAGCGTGAAGACCTTCATCGGCTACCGCGCCCTGCACTCCCGGGTACGCGGGCCGGGCAAGGGCGGCATCCGCT
>CAZYTO010000361.1:0-4269 GCA_964650405.1 uncultured Thermoanaerobaculia bacterium
CATCGACTCTGCCTACTCCAAGCAACGAGCGGAGAATGTGACAAAGTAGAACTAAGTGCCGAGTGCTGAGTGCTGAGTGCCGAGAGGGCACGAGGCACATCGTTACTCATGCCGGCTCCGCACTCGGCACTCGGCACTCGGCTACGACTCGGCACTCGTCGGCGGCATGCACAGCCGGCAGCTCTCGTATCCTGCGGCGAGGGCGGCGGCGGCGTTGATGAAGACGATGCGGGTTTCTTCGTTGATGCGCATGGCGCTGATGCAGGACGCGCGGTGGAACTTGCGGGTCTTGCCGCTGGCGCTGGCGAAGAAGAGCGCCTCGATGGGGAACGACGGCGTGGCGGGCGGCGGCGGAGGGATCTCCAGGTCGGGCACGTCGGCGTCGGTGAGGAGGTCGGCCGGGGGGATGGCCGAAGGCGCGAACAGCTCGACGACGTCGATGCGCAGGGGTACGAGCTGCAGGGTGGGGATGTCGCCGGCCACGAACGCGTACTTCGCGTCGGTCCAGCGGCAGGTGGCGTCGATCTCCTCCTCCGCCTTGCGGCGCATGATCTCGAGGAGTGTCGCTTCGTCGATGGCATTGAGGACGACGAGGATGCGGCCGAGGGCCAGGTGCGTCTCGCCCTGGATCTCGAGAGCGCGCTGGCGCTGCTCCTCGGTGATGAGGCCGAGGGCGATGAGGCGCTGGGCGAGAAAGCGGGAGGGGTCGTTGGTGGCCACGGAGAAGATCCGCCCTTCGTCGAAGAAGACCTCCGTCTGCAGCTCTCCCTGGGCGATGACGAGCGTGCCGCTGCGCTGCTCGGCGGCGTGGGCCACGAGCAGCTCGCGGACCGGATGCTGGAGCCGTTTCCAGGCGCGCTTGGGGGGCTCGACGACGGGCGGCTTTTCTTCCAGGATCGGCGTGCTCCTGGCCTCGGCGGCCTTGCGGCGCACGATCTCGTCCCGCAGCGCGCCGGCCATGATCTTCAGCTCGTTCATAGTCTCGGCCGTAGTCCGGTGCGATTCCTCGAGCGAGTCGCGCAGCCCCGCTTCCGCGCGCTGGTGCTCGGCCACCTCCTCGCGCAGCGACTCCACCACGCGCTTCAGCTCCGGCACGCGCGCGTCGACCCGCATGGGCTGGGCGATGATCTCCAGGTAGCCGCGGACGTTCGTGCCGTCCGGCTTCACGGGCATGAGGCTGGTGGTGACCCAGAGGTGCGTGCCGTTCTTGGCCACGCGCCAGTCGTCGCCTTCGATGCGCCCCGACTCGGCCGCCTCGCGGAACTGCTGCGTGGAGCGGCTCTCCAGGTTGTCGGCGTCGCGGAAGAGATTGCGCCGCGGCTTGCCCACGATCTCCTCCCGGGTATAGCCGAAGATCCGCGCCGCGCCGGCGTTCCAGCCGACGATGACGCCCCTCTCGTCCGTGCGGATGATGGCCAGCTCGCGGATCCGCTCCAGCACGGAAGCCAGGAGATGCTCCGACTCGCGCGTGGCAGCGCGGGCCTGGGCCCGAGGCGGCTCGTCGACGATGTAGACCAGGAAGGCCGCGCCGTCATGCTCGTCATGCACGAGCGCGCAGTTCACCACGAGGTCGCGATGCTTCCCCCGCCGGTCCACCACCCGCTTTTCGATGCGGTAGCTTCCGGCGTCGCCACGCAGGAGCTTCTTCGCCAGCGGCGCCTCGCTCCGCACATCCTCGGGGAGGGTGATGTCCTGGAAGGTGAACCGGCCGAGCTGCTCGCGGGTGTGGCCGGTCAGCTCGCGGAAGCGCTCGTTGAAGAAGAGGAAGTGGCCGTCCGTGGAAGCGCAGGCGATCCCGGCCGGCGCCGACTCGAACATCGCCCGCAGGCGCGCGCCGGTGTCGCGCTGCGGCCCGCGCCGCGCCGGTCCCGATTTCCGGACCAGCGAGATGACCGACTCCACGATCGGGAGCTTGACCATGGTGGCATTGCCTGAAGAAAAGACGATAGCACGCGGGAAGAGTGCCGAGTGCCGAGTGCTGAATGCCGAGAGGCGAATTGAACAGGAGGTAACAGAGGAAGCAGAGGAGCGCGCCACGTTCCCCTCTGCTTCCTCTGCTTCCTCCTGTTCAACTCTCGTCGGTCATCGGTCGATCTGTCATGCTTTTCGCAACAGGAACGACCATGATCGTGCGCTGCAGCAATTGCGGCTCTCAGAACCGGCTGCCTGACGATCCGGCCGGAAAGACCGTCGTCTGCGGCAAGTGCAAGACGCCCCTATCGGCGGACGGCGCCGGCAGCGGCGCGCCGCACCCGTCGAACGGCGACGGGCGCCCCGTGACGATCACCGACGCGACGTTCCGCGACACCATCGCCCGCGGCCCGGTGGTGGTCGATTTCTGGGCGCCTTGGTGCGGACCGTGCCGCATGATCGGGCCGCTCATCGAACAGCTCGCCGGCGAGCGCCGCGACATCCGCTTCGCCAAGCTGAATGCCGACGAGAACCGCCAAACCACAAACGCCTTCGGCGTCCAGGGAATCCCGGCCATCCTCTTCTTCCGGGACGGCGTGGAGAAGGGGCGCGTCGTCGGCGCCGTGCCGCGCCCCCAGCTCGAAGCAGCCATCCGCCAGTACCTCGGATGAGGGAACACGCGAACGGGTTGAGACGCGCGAGGCAGACCCCAAAAGCGGCTTTGCACCTAAAGTCGGTTCGGAGCCTGATCCCCAAGGCTGGAAGGCTGAAAGGCTGAAAGGGCCAGAGGCAGCGCCGGGTTTCCTTCCAGCCTTTCAGCCTTTCAGCCTTGCGCCGAGACCGATACTTCTGACTTTAAGTGCAAAGCCCCCAAAAGCCACTCTTGCCTCATGCCTCATGCCTCATGCCGCCTCAGCACTCGGCACTCGGCACTCGGCACTCAGCACTCGGTAGTACAATCCTTCCGACTCCCCGCGACGTAAGTCGGTGTGTGTGGGTGTGTGTAAGAGAGGTTGAGATGCGACGTATCGCCGCGGCGCTCCTGGTTCTCGGTGCGTGGTCTCTGGCTGCGCAGACCCCCGATCCCTCCCCTTCCGGCGCCTGGTTCTACAAGGAACGGGTCGAGCTGCGCGCGAACTACCGCGACAGTCACGAAGAGTTTCTGAACCTGAAGTTTCCCTTCCCGTTGATCGGCCTGCCGCCCGGAAAGCTGGAGACGGTCGATGCAGGCAGCCACGGAGAGCTGAGCGTGGCGCAGCTCCGGCTCGACCTGGGATGGGGGAAGTGGTTCCTGGCCCACGCCCAGGTCCATGCGCAGGACAAGTACCGCCGCAACCCCACCAGCGAGGACAGGAAGTTCGACGCCGACGAGCTCTATCTCCGCTTCGGCGAGAAAACGGAGTTCCTCGACCGCCCGGAGAAGACGTCGTTCTTCCTGCAGATGGGAAAGTTCCCGCACATGGAACGGCAGCCGATCCGACTGCTGGAGAGCTACGGACTGGCGGCCACGGCCTTCAACCGCTTCGAGGACGTCGGGTTCCTCGGCGGAGGCTCGGTGGGACGGAATCTCTACTGGCGCCTCAGCGGGACGAGCGGCAATCCGCTCTACTTCCGCGACACGAATGCCCTGGCCGGCGACAACGGGGTGAAGGAGCTGCATGACAATCCTCCCGACCCGCGGCTCAAGTCCGGCTTCCCGATCCTCTACAACACGGAGACCGAGGACTATTTCCTGAAGACGAACCACATCCAGTTCGGCCAGGGCCTCGGCTACCTCTGGCAGAACGCCGCCCAGAACGGCGGATTCGACGCCCTGCTCTTTCATTACCGCCGCTCCCTGGCGAACGAGGAGAGGCTGACGGGCACGTTCTACGGCGCCGACATCGACCTCCTCAATGGTCCGGAGATCCCCGGCATCCCCACGTTCTCCCTGCCCATCAAGAGCCGGATCAAGGAAGAGTACGGAGCGCGCATCTACACGGAGTGGAGAGGCTTCACCGCGACCCTGCAGGGAACGAAGCAGAACGCCGCCGGCCTGCAACGGCAGGGGGAGGAGCTGGAGGCGGGCTACAACTTCGCCGTGGGCCTCGGACCATCCATCGGCGGCGAGTCGCTCCTGCAGGGGATCATGCCCGTGGGCCGCCTCAGCGCGCTGCAGAACCGCTTCCGCGGCCCGCGGGAGTATCCCGCGCCGAGCGTCTGGTGGAACTGGGTGAAGATCGATTACGGCGTGCGCATCGCCTTCGCGAAGAACACCGACGTCACCATCGAGCGCGCCAAACACAACATCGTGGCCGCCAAGAAGCTGAACCTCGGCGAGACGCTGGTCACGCTCCGCGTGCGGGTGTGATTGCCCCG
>CAZYTO010000362.1:0-4260 GCA_964650405.1 uncultured Thermoanaerobaculia bacterium
CGACAACTGCAGCTTCAACTGATCGGAGATCTGCGCGGAGATCTCGTCCTGGACCAGGAAGATGTCCGAGAACGGCTTTCGAAAGCGGTCCCCCCACATCTGCGAGCCGTTGCGCGTGTCGATGAGCTCGATGCTGATCACGATCTCGCCGCGCACGCGCTGCACGCGTCCGTCCACGACCACGGCCACACCCAGCTCCGCGGCGAGTTGCTGCGGCGTGTACGGCTTGTTCTTGTACGTGAAGACCGTGCTGCGGGCCGTGACGCGCACCCGCTTCCCCACGCGCGAGAGCGAGTGGATGATGCTCTCCGTGACGCCGTCGCTGAGGTACTCCATGTCCGGATCGTCGCTCGTGTTGGCGAACGGCATGACGGCGATGGTCTTGATGCGCGACGACAGGGGCGTCTTCAGCACCCGGGACCGGCGCGACGGCGCACGCATGGAATGGTTCGAGTCGCGCAGCGCGTCCCGCAACGCCGTCGCCACCGCCCTCATCGAGTCGAACCGCGACTCCGGCTTCTTCTCCAGGCACTTCACCACCACCACGCGCAGCCCGGTACTGACCTGCGGCGGCAGCGCCGCCGGAGGTGCGTGCACGATCTGGTGCAGGACGTCCACCAGCGTCTCGGCGTCGAACGCGCTGCGGCCCGACAGCACTTCGTAGAGGATGCAGCCCAGCGAGAAGATGTCCGCGCGCGGATCGAGCGGGCGTCCCTGGATCTGCTCCGGCGCCATGTAACCCACCGTGCCGATCACCATGCCCCGCTGCGTCTGCCAGCGGTCCGTCTTCGACTGGTCGTCGTCGAGCGTGCCGAACCACGTGCCCACGACTTTGGCCAGTCCGAAGTCCAGCACCTTCGCGTAGCCGTCGCTGGAGATCATGATGTTCTCCGGCTTCAGATCCCGGTGCACCACGCCGGCGGAGTGCGCCTTCTGCAGCGCATCCGCGACCTGGGCCATGTACTCGACGAGGATTCTGGCGTTGCGCTCGTTCGCCATCACCTCCCGCAGCGTCGTGCCGTCGATCAACTCGGTGACGATGTAGTGCGTGGCTTTTTGGTCGCCGCTGAGCCGGCTCTTGCCGATGCCGTGGATGGTGAGAATGTGCGGGTGATTGAGGCCGGAGATGATCTTCGCCTCGCGCTCGAAGCGCTGCAGGGCGTCTTCGTCGTTCTGCAGGTGCTTCGGCAGGACCTTGATGGCCACGAAGCGATCGAGGCGCGCATCGCGGGCCCGGTAGACTTCCCCCATCCCGCCCAACCCGAGCGGTGCGATCACTTCGTAGTGACCGAGCCTGGTTCCGCTGGGAATCGTAAACACGCTGGCTCTTCGACGCGGGTGCCGTCGAGCCTGATTATATCGACCGCGCAGCGGAGTGCGAGGCGGGCAACGGAGCGCCGGCCGTCAGGCCGGCGCCCGGGAAGACCTATCCTTCCGTGTTGCCGACGATCTCGGCGGCCGGCGCCCGCTTCCGGGCCGGCGTCTTCTTCTTGGCAGGCTTCTTGGCCGGCTTCTTTGCCGGTTTTTTCTTTGCTGCCGGTTTCTTAGCCGCCTTCCTTGCTGCCGGTTTCTTGGAGCTCTTCTTGGATGCCTTCTTCGTAGCCATATCTCTCCTTTCTAAGAGTGAATCGGCCTTGACTTGGGGAGTCCCTGGGGGAAGCGAAGTTGAACGCGAAGTTCGGGGAACGCGGCGCTGATGGTCGCGGCGCGCCGCGCCGTTCGGGGCGGGAGCTTGTAATCGCCGAGCGGTACCGCCAGCGCCAGCACGCGGCCGCCGTCCTGGATGACCAGTCCGTCGTCGACCATCGGCGCGAGCATCGCCGTGATCCCGTCGCTCGTCGCGTGCACCCCGCGCGAAGCGAGATTCGTGACGAGCTGCCGGACGTCGGTCACGGCGTCGCATCCGAGGTAGACGAGCCGCTCGATTCCGGAGAGCAACGTCAGCGGGCGTCGGGCAACCGGCCGCAGGTCCCAGATGAACAGGTCATCTCCGGTGTCCACCGAGAAGAGATCGCTCGTCCCGGCCACGCGCTGCCATTCGGTCAGTGCCACTGCCAGCGGACGCGCGTACGCCGACACGTCCTGGGGCTGCTGATAACCGAACTCGAAGTGATAGGCCAGATTGAACACCGCTTCGGGCGCGATGCCGCGATAGACGAAGCCGTACGCGTCGAGCGGCCGCACGTCGGCGAAGCCGAGGGCCTGCGCGTCGAAGAAGTTCGGGCTGAAGCGGTCGAGGCGGATGGTGCTGAAGTACCGAGGCGGCTCCAGGTGCGTCAGGAGCGGCGCGATCTTCGTCATCCGTTCGTAGGATTCGGCCGGCTCGCCGGGAAATCCCCACAGGATGTTCCACCGCGCTTCCACGCCGAGCTCCTTGCACCACTTCAGCAACTGGATGTTCTGCAGCGCCGAAACCCCCTTGCGCATGAGCTTCAGCACGGCATCGCTGAGACTCTCGATCCCGGGCTGGATTAGGCGGATGCCGGCGTCGTGCAGCGCGCGCACCTGCTCCTTGCGCAGGTTCGCCTTGGTCTCGTAGAAGATCCCATGGCTGCCGCCGCGGCGCGCCAGCTCGGGGACGAAGTCCTTGAAGTACGCCAGGTCGAGGATGTTGTCGGTCATCTCCACGTCGCAGCCGGGATGCCGCGTGGTGAGCTCTGCCAGCTCGGCCAGGGCGCGATCCGCCGACTTGCTGCGGAACTGCATCGTTGCTCCGTTGAGACCGCAGAACGTGCAGTGCATCCGCTCTCCCCACCAGCATCCGCGCGACGTCTCGAAGAAGAGGCGCGGAATCCAGCGGCGGTCGAACCGCGAGCGGCGGAACTGTTCGAAGTAATCGCCGTAGTCGGGATGCGGCAGGTCGTCCATCCGCATCACCGCCGGCGCATTGGCGAACCGGTTCGCGGCGAATTCGGCATCGGCACGCGCCGCCGTGCGAACCCCGGGCAGGTCGTCGATGGCCCGGCCGTCCAGCACGCGCTTCGCAATCTCGCCGATGACGAGATCGCCCTCCCCCGAGACGGCCGCGTCGACGAACGGAAACTGGCGCACCACCTCCGCGCCCATCGCTCCCTCGCAATTCGCTCCGCCCATGACGACGAACGTCTCCGGGCGCAACTCCTTGATCCGCCGGGCCATCGCCAGCGACGCCGTCTGTTGCTGGAACACGCTCGTCAGCCCGACCATCCCCGGCTCGCCGCGCAGCACCTCGTCCGCGCACTCATCGACGAACTGCCTCGCCATGCGCCGCGCTTCGAGAATGCGCCGGATCAGCGCCGGCGAGACTCCGCGGCGGCGAATGTTGGTCTTCGCCAGCGGGCGGCGCAGGATCGTCTCGACGTATGCCTCATCGTCCTCGCAATCGCCGAAGAGCGCCGTGCTGAAGATCCACTCCCCGGCCAGACTGCGGACGGAAGGACGAATGCCGTTGGCGATGCCGAGGTAGAAGCGCGACGTGACCGCCTCGGCGAACCGGATGGTGAAGTAGTGAATCCGCGACGGGATTCCCTCGCGCGCGAGCGCGGCCTTCAGAAGCGACAGCCCGATCGAGGGCGAGAAGAGCGGCCCGAACGGCATCGAGACCAGCGCCACCTCCCTCACGAGCGCCCCTCCCTTCCTCGAATTGATGGAACGATGGATCGATTGTAGCAGGCTCAGCGTGATTCGCGCGCGACGAGAGCTCCAGCATGGCTTCCATCGGTGGTGGCGCGACATACTCGTCGCCGTAGCTGTGGCCGCGATCGCTCAGGTGAGAAGCGAAAGGAAAGGGGGCTGAGCATTGCACCGGTTCACGCTGCAAGGACCGATCAAGTCATGCGATGCGCGTGGAGGCCGGAAAGATGTAGTTCATCATTCGCGCCGGTCGTTCACTCGCAACGATCGCGCCGTCGGCGGTACGGCTCAAGAGCAGAACACCACCATCGTCGGCCGTGCTCGGTCTCAGTCGTCGAGCGAGGAGCGCGGCGAGATCTTCATCTTCAACACTACAGATCACCTGCCTTCCCGTCTGCCGTATCGCCGAGAGGACCTCGACAAGATGTCGGCCGACGGTCTCCCCAATCGCGAGCGTCATGCCGAAGTGAATGCTCGACGAGTCTAACGCGGCTCTTCCGGCGATCCGTCATGAAAACGCTAGGACACCCAAGACCAAGGGGACGTCTCGAGGCGCGTCGACAAGAGCCGTGACGGTTCGTTCGTCGCTAACGGCAATGGCCTTCAGTTAAGGCGGATACGACACGGTTTTGGGTCGATAACTGCGTT
>CAZYTO010000363.1:0-4167 GCA_964650405.1 uncultured Thermoanaerobaculia bacterium
CGAGTCGAAGCGGGCCACCGGCTGGATGCGGCTGGTCCTCGAGCATCCCGACTGGCGCGTGGAGAACCTTCCCCGCATCCGCGATGCCGTCGATCAGGTCCTCACCCAGTTGCGCAACACCACCCAGGGGCCGGAGGAGGCCTGGGTGCAGAATCCGGCCGAAAGCTACCGGCGGCAGGACAGCCTGCTCTTCTTGGCCACCAGCTCGTTCGTCACCCGCGCCCACAACGCTCTCCGCCTGAAGTGGATGCTGAAGGAAGCGCCCGCGGCCGACCGCGACGCGCTCGCGGCGTACTTCAAAGACTTGGCCGGCGCCGCCAAAGACAAAACAAGGGCCGACCTCAGGGCTCTCGTGGCGGCAAAGCCACCCGACTCGCTGTCGCCTGCCGCGAAGGCAATCGCAGCGGACGCCCTGCGCGACCTGGAGCTGACCATCGCCGAAATGCCCGATGAGAGCCTCGCCGCCGACTGGGCGCAGGTGGTCAACGACATGCGGGAGGATCTCTTCACCGCGCCCGCCGACGTCCTGGCCGGTTTCGAAGCGGCGCGGCAGCACCTGTTGCGCGCGGGGAACGCCCGCCTGTTCCTCGTCGGCTCGACGGCGAGCCAGAAGGAGCTGGCGGCGCCGATCGGCAACCTGGTGGGGGCGCTCGACGCGAAACCGGGGCCCCCGCTCAAGGCTGTTTCGGGCGGCGCTCCGTGGATCGACGCCCGCCTGCGCCGCCGCGGCGCCATCGGCGACGAGGCGCCGGTCTTCGTAGGACTCCTCGCGCCCAACATGAACGGCGGCGTGATCATCACCTCCACGCCCAGCGTGACGTACGCCCAGGCCGGTGACCGCGAGGCGCAGCTCGACTACCTGGCCTCGCGCCTCTACGCCGGGGCGGGGGCTCATGGAATCTTCCTCAGGACCGTGGGCGCCGGCCTCGCGTACAGGAACGGCCTGCGCGGCTCCATCAACGGCGGCCGCAGTGGTTACTACGCCGAGCGCACGCCTGAGCTGCCGCAGACGGTGAAGTTCGTCATCAATGAGCTGAAGAACGGGAAGCGCGACACGTCGCTTTCCGACTACGCCATCGCCCAGGCCTTCGGCGAGAACCGCGCCGGCCAGACCTATGAAGCGCGCGGCGAGGCCATGGCCGCCGACCTCGCAGACGGCCTGACGCCCGACCAGGTCCGGGCCTTCCGCCAGTCGATGCTCGACCTCCGCAAGGATCCCGACCTCGTTGCTAGGCTGTTCGACCGCAAGGACACCGTCCTGGCCCGCGGCCTCCCCGGCTGGAGCAGCGACTGGAAGCCGGCTGCCGGCGCTCTCTACGTCACCATCGGCCCCGAAAAGCAACTCGACGCCTGGGACGCGTACGTGAAGACGTTCGGCTTTCGCCTGGTGCGGCTGTATCCGAGGGATTTCTGGATGTAGCGGCTGATACGATCGCAGCTTCACTACGACTGAAGGATAGGTATGAGCATCCGGATCACCGGCAATACCGTTGTGGCGAAGAAGTCGGCCATCGAGGCGCACTTCCGCGGAGGGATCGCGGCGTACGAGGCCTCGGCGCCGGCGGTGGTGCGGAAGGACGACGAGCTGATCGCGGTGGCGTTCGAGGACGGAGCGGCGGCGGAATCGTGGATGAAGCGGCTGACGCTGCATGGCGTGACGGACGTGGCCCTGGTCGACCCTGCCTCGCCCATCCCGCGGGGATGGCTCGACGTGCGCGAGGGTGAGGCCACGCTACGCGTGCCGGTCCGGCGTTTCGACGTGCTGTCGAAGAGCGACAGCGGCCTGCATTACGTCCGGGAGAAGCGGGGCGGGATTCTGCGGGTGCTGACGGAGAGCGAGATCGCCGATTTCGACGATCCGCCGCCCTGCCCGCAGTGCGCCGAGCAGTTCGGCTGCGAACATTACAACTGCGCCGGCGAGGAGCTCTTCAACGACGGAGAGATCGCCGGGGAAGTGCCGGCCCAGTGGCTTGCGTTCGCCCGCGACTACGGCCTCTCCCGCAACGACCTGGTCCGGCTCGCCGCCATCGAGCAGACGATCGAAGGCGAGTACCAGGCTACCGGCGCCAATCCCGACATGCGCACGCTGGAGCTGGTGCTGCTGCTGAACGATGCGCGGTGAGGCCTTTCGCTTATTCGCTATTCGCTTACTCGCTATTCGCATATTCGCTGGTCGCTGGTCGCTGGTCGCTGGTCGCTGTTCGGGTGTCGCCGGCGCTCCGCGGCTGGCGCTCTGAGCTCCATGGATTGATCAAGGATTGTCATGCTGCCAGCACTCATCGTGATCGACGTCCAGAACGCCATCGACGATCCGTCGTGGGGAAGGGACCGCAACAACCTCGGCGCCGAGGAGAACATCGCGCTCTTGCTGGCGGAGTGGCGGGCTCGCGGCTGGCCGCGCTTCCTCGTGAAGCACGTCTCGCGCGAGCCGCAGTCGACGTACCGTCCCGGCCAGCCGGGCTGCGACTTCAAGCCTGAGGTGACGCCCCGCGAGGGCGACCGGGTGCTGGAGAAGTCGACGAACTCCGCGTTCATCGGCACGACGCTCGAGGCAGAGCTGCGCGCGCTCGGCGTGAGAGAAGTCGTCATCACCGGCGTCATCACGAACAACTCCGTCGAGGCCACCGCCCGCATGTCGGGCAACCTGGGATTCGCCACGATCGTCGTCAGCGACGCCACGGCGACCTTCGGCCGCCGCGACTACCGCGGCGCCTGGCGCACGGCGGACGACGTGCACGCCATGTCGCTGGCCAACCTGGAGGGGGAGTACGCGCGGGTGCTCTCTGCGCGTGAGGTGTTGTTGCTGGTTCGGTAGATTCGCTTATTCGCCTAATCGCTTATTCGCTGTTCGCAGGAGAATGCCGACGCTCCGCGGTTTGCTCAAGCGCGTCGCCTGGGGTCGTGTATTGCTTCGCCCTTCATCCTTCGCCCTTCATCCCTGCTCCATCTCTCTCTTCATTTTCGCGAGCAGTTCCACGGCATTCCGGGCATGGGGGCTGATCCAGCGGTCGTGGATTTGCTTGATGGGAAGGGGATTGATGTAGTTCCAGCGGAGGCGGCCGTCGCGTTTCACGATGATCAGGCCGGCGCGCTCCAGGACGCCGAGGTGCTGCATGACCGTGCAGCGGTTCAGCTCGGGAAAGGCGGAGCAGAGGTCGCTGGTCGTATGCGGTGCCGACTTGAGCAGGTCGAGCATCCGCCGCCGTCTCCCATCCGCCAGCGCTTTGAAGACCTGCTCCTCATCACCCGCCCTTGACATGTTATAAAATTATAACATATCGTGACAACGAACAACGAACAACGAAGGGAGCGCTCCCATGAACCTCAAATTCAAAGTCCAGGCGAAGATTCTGAAGCCGGTGGCGGAGGTGTTTGACGCCGTCTACAACCCGTCGAAGTTGTCGGCGTACTTCACGACGGGCGGGGCCAGCGGGCCGCTCGACCAGGGGGCGAGGGTCATCTGGCAGTTCGCCGACTATCCGGGAGACGTGCCCGTGACCGTGAAGGAGATGGAGCCGAACCGGCTCATCGCGTTCGAATGGGGCGAGGGGGAAGGGGCGACGGATGCGGAGGGGAACAAGCATGCCGTCGTGGACGACACGAACGTGCTGCGGATGGAGATGACGTTCGAGGCGCTGGACGACGGGTCGACGCTGGTGAGTATCAGCGAGGGATCGTGGCCGGAGACTCAGAAGGGGCTGGACCGCTCGTACGGCAACTGCCACGGCTGGACGCAGATGAGCTGCTGCCTGAAGGCATACGTCGAGTACGGCATCAACCTTCGCAAGGGGTTCTACTGAGAGCGAGCGAACAGCGAATCAGCGAATCAGCGAATAAGCGATGCTGAGCAGTATCACCTTGATACGGCAGAGGTTAGTAGCCTGAGATGGCAACCTCTTTGCGATAGATAACGGTGGTCGTTGAAGTCGCGAGAAAAGGAGGCGTTATCTCTGATGAAGACAAGAAGAGGACTTGCACAGCTTGCTGCGGCAAGCGGCTTGGCTCTGCTGTTGAGCGCACCGGTGTTTGCTTCGCCGCAGTCCAGCACCACCATCGAGTACCGTACGGATAGGATCTCGTCGCAGGGGACGATTACCGGCATCGACCATGAGGGCGACCAGTACCGCATCACGCTCAACCGCGGCCAGTATGCGTACTTCGTCCCGG
>CAZYTO010000364.1:0-4145 GCA_964650405.1 uncultured Thermoanaerobaculia bacterium
GGGACCCCCCGCCTGGCAGTCGTCCCCTTAAAGGCCATCGGCGCCTCGGGATTCGCCCGCGTCGATTTCTTCCTCGAGCGCGGGACCGGGAAGCTGTTCGTGAACGAGATCAACACCATCCCCGGCTTCACCAGCATCTCCATGTACCCGAAGCTGTGGGAAGCGACGGAGGTGAAGTACTCGCGGCTCATCGAGCGCCTCGTCGAGCTGGGCCTGGAGCGCCACCGCTCCCGCACGGAACGGAGAGTCTCGACGATGAAGTGGTTCGAAGAAGTGAAAGCGCTGACGTGAGTCGTTGTTCGTTGTTCGTTGTTCGTGACGCCTCGCTGAGAATTCGACCCACGACCCACGACCCACGACCCACGAACAACGAACAACGAACAACGAACAACGGACAACGGACATGTGGCCCTCCCGACTCCTCGTCAGCAAGGGCCGCCCGTTCACCGCGGCGGCGGTGCTGAAGATCGCCATTGCGGCGACGATCTTTGCCCTCTTCTTGGCCGGCGATTTCGCCCTCTTCACGCGGCTGTTCCGCGCCGTGGCGCAGATCGAGAAGGCCACGCCGTTCTTCGCCCTCGGCATCCTCAGCAACCTCCTGGCGCTCGTCTTCCTCGTGGCCGTGGTGATCCTCTTCTCCTCGGCCATGACCGCCTCGATCGGCGCGTTCTTCACCGATCTCGACCTCGACCTCTACCACGCTGCGCCGCGGTCCAAGGCACGGCTCGTCCTCTCGCGCTGGGGGAAGACGTTCGCCGAGAGCGCCACCATCGTCTACGTCTTCCTCATCCCCCTCTTCGTTGCCTTCGCCCAGCAGTACCGCACGCCTCCGGGCTTCTACCCCGTGGTCCTGATCGCACTGGCGCTGCTCCTGGCCCTCCCGGTCACGCTCGGCGCTCTCGTGATCGTCACTTTGGTCCGCTTCTTTCCCGTGCGGCGCGTGCACCAGATCGTGGCCACGCTGGCCATCCTCGTGTTCACGCTGGCCGTGATCGCTTTCCGCATGAGCCGGCCGGAGCGCTTCTTCGCGCCGATCTCCACGGACGACGTGGCCAAGGTGCTCCGCACGATCGAGCTGCCGTCGATGGATCTCTATCCCGGCACGGCCCTGGCCACGTTCATGATCCGCGGCACGTTTCCCTGGCGGATCGCCGTCCTGGCCGCGATCCTGCTCGCGCTCTTCTTCATCGTCGCGCCGCGCATCTACTTCACCGCTTTCGTCCGGGCCCGCGAGACCATGGCCCCGCCGGCGCTCGGCGCCGCGCCGATCACGCGCCTGGCCGACCGCCTGCTCTCTCCCTTCGATGCGCCGACGCGCGCCATGATCGGAAAGGAGGTCCGGCTCCTCACCCGCGACGTGGCCCAGTGGTCTCAGCTCTTTCTCATGGCCGCGCTCGTGTTCATCTACCTCTACAACATCCGCATGCTTCCCCTCGGCGGCGACACACGAGCCACCGTCGTGGCCTACGCCAATCTCGGGATGGCCGGGTTCGTCGTGGCCGCAATCTGCCTCCGCTTCGCCTATCCGTCCGTGTCGGCGGAGGGAAAGGCGTTCTGGCTGCTGCAGATCGCGCCGATCTCGTACCGCCGGCTGCTCGTCGTGAAGGTGCTCGTGTACAGCGCGCCGCTGACGCTGCTGGCCCTGCTCCTCACCGTCTTCGCCGACGTGCTGCTGCACGCGGACGCGGTGGTGTGGCTCTTCACGCTCCTCGGTGCCTGCCTGCTGGCAGCGACGCTGGTGTCGCTCGGCGTGGCGCTGGGAGCGCTGGCACCGAACTTCGCTGCCGAGAACCCCCTGCAGGTCGGGCTCTCCCTCGGCGGCTTCGCTTACATGGGCGTGGCCCTGACCTACGTCGGAGGGATCATGGTGCTGATGGCGCGACCCGTGGTTCAGTACGTCATGTGGCGCGCGCTGCACATCGAGCCGGAGAGCGCGTTCGCTTTTCTCATCCCCCTCGTGACCGCAGTCACACTCTCCGTCTCGCTTACGGTGTTTCCTCTCCTCATCGCAGAAAAACGGCTCGTGCGGCTCTCTGAAAGCCGTTAGAATCGATGTCGCCAATTCACAACTTGACGATCAACTGTTAAGGAGAACCTATGAGCGAAATGCCTCCGTCCTCCTCCACGCCCCCGGGTGGCGGCTCCTATAACCCGCCTCCTCCACCGCCACCGGCCGGCGGCGGCGCCCCGAGCTCCGATCGCGGCGTCATGATCTTTCTCTCCTACTTCGGCATCCTCTCCCTCATCCCGCTTCTGACGAAGAAGGACGATCCGGAGATCCAGTGGCACTCCAAGAACGGCTTGGCCCTGGCCATCGCCTACCTCCCCATCTGGATCATCCTCGTCATCGTCGGCCTCGTTCTCCCCGGCGTTCTGAAGGTCATCCTGCTTCCGCTGAACTGCGGCTTCCCCATCCTCTGGCTCGTCGTCGACATCATGGCCATGGTGAAAGCCTTCGGCGGCCAGCGGATGCGCATCCCGGTGGTGACCGACCTCGCCGAGAAGATGTTTGGCAGCGTCTGATCTCCCTCTCGACCCTCCCGAGCCGCCGCCCGCCACGGGCGGCGGCCGTATCGACCCGAACCTCACCTTCCTCCTCAACCTCCTCGGCGGCGCCTGCGCCGGTTACTTCCTGCTCGGACAGCGCAAGAAGGGCGTCGCGGCGCTGCTCCTCTTCGCCGTGCTCTTCGCGCCGCCGAGCTGCGGGACGGCGTCGATGCTCGTCGCGCTCGTGACGGCCATCGACGGCTACCGGCAGGCCGGCAAGCTCCAATCCGACGCAGCCCTCGACGCGTAGATCGCAGTCAGGAGGTTGCGATGAACGACAACGTGAAAAAGATGCAGGATCTCTACGCCGCGTTCGGCCGCGGCGATATCCAAACCATCCTGGACAACGTCACCGACGACATCAGTTGGGGTACGGAATCGGCCGCCGCGGAAGACGTACCGTGGTACCGCATCCGTCACGGTGTGGCCGGTGTCGCGGATTTCTTCGAAACGGTCGCCCGCGAGGTGGAGTTCACGAACTTCAATCCGACGTTCTGGGCCAGCGACGGCAACGAGGTCATCGTTCACGTGGACATCGGCTACCGGATCCGGAAGAACGGCCGCAGCGCCCAGACCGGCTCCGTCCACCGCTATACCGTCCGGGACGGCAAGGTCTCCCGCATGCGCGCATTCGAGGACACCGCAGGAGTGCGCGACGCCTGGAACGCCTGAAGGGCTGTGATCGGGATGTGGGATGCGCCTTGCCCGATCCACGCGTCGGAGGGCTCGGGCGGATGAAGGGACACGTTGCGCGGGCGGGCAGCCGCGCAACGAGCGCCGGCCGGCCGAGGATCTCGGCCGGGCCGCCTACTTCTTCTTGGCGTCCTTCTTCGGCTTCTTCGTCTCTTTCTTACGGGCGTTGTTGCCTTTGGCCATCATTTCCTCCTGACGGTCGCGCTCAGACGGCGAGCCGTACGGACGATGGTACGCAGGCGATGCAGCTTCCAGCAAGAGGGCGTCCGGCAAACCGTCCGTTCAAACGTGATTCCGATTGCCGGCCTCGGGGGTGTTCTTTCGGGGAGACGGACAGGAATGTCCGTCCTCCATGGCGTCAAAGCACGCTCACCATGGCCACCAGGGCAGGTTGCGGACGATCCAGTAGGCGATGGTGACGCCGAGGGCCGTCCAGCCCGCGGCGGGATGCAGGAGGAGACGCCGCGAGCGGAGCGACAGTGCCGTGAAGGGCGCCACGACGAAGAGCATCGGGTTGAGACGGAATGCTCCGGCCACGTCGCCGTGCAGCAGGTGATGGAGGGCCCGCGTCGTTCCGCAACCGGGACACTGCCATCCGGTCAGGGCGTGAAAGACGCATTGCGGGTAGAACGAGGCTCTCGTCGGATCAAAGCGATAGAGCACGATCGCCGCGGCAGTGGCGGCGATCGCCGCGCTAGGAATGCTGATTGAGTGCCGCCAGCCCGCCGATGATTGCATAGCCGATCGCCAACAGAAGACCGCAACCGAAGCCGATCCAGCACCCCATCTTCCCGGTCTTCGCCGGTGCTTCGGCCACGGCCACGTCGCCCACCGACCGGTCCCTCGTCAACTGCCCGGCGGAGCCCGAGGACATTGCGCCAAAGCGTCGGCAGCCGCCGGCGGTG
>CAZYTO010000365.1:0-4135 GCA_964650405.1 uncultured Thermoanaerobaculia bacterium
CGATCATGGCGACCAATTAAATGAGCGAAGCGACTTCAAACGGCAGGAGGTACGTGGTGTAGAGCGCCTTGCCGACCATCTCGGTGTTGCCCGGCGCGGCGGCCGCCGCGTCGCTTGCCGATGCAAGCGCACCGGCGTTGCTTTGAACCGGCTCGTCGGGAAGGCCCGCCCGGGTCACGATGACGATCACCTCGGTCAGCGCCAGCAGGCCCAGCCCTAATCCGATTTTCACCTGGCGCTGGTAGGAATCATCCACCTGCACGTTCAGGATCATCACGACGAAGAGGTACAGCACCAGGATGGCGCCGGCGTACACGATGAGCTGCACCGCCGCCAGGAACTCGGCGTGCAGGGTCACGAACAGGCCGGCGATGTGGAAGAACATCACGAGCAGCGAGATGACGCTGTAGACCGGGTTGCGGAGCGCGACCACAAGGACCGCCGTGAGGACGATCACGCTCCCGAAGTAAAAGAAGGACAGGGTGGCCACGGTACGCGACGCGTCCTATGAGGCTTTGTGGGGGAGGCCTTTGTGGCCGATGTTGAAATAGGCGACGTTCGGGTGCTGGAACTCGAGCTTCTTTTCGCGCTCGGGGAAATTGCGGTCGCCGAGGGCGAGCAGCTTCGGCTTATCGAGGCGAAGATCGCGCTTGTTGTACCGCGACCACTCATATTCCTTGGTCATGCCCAGGGCGTCCACCGGGCAGGCGTCCACGCACAGCCCGCAGAAGAGGCAGCGGGTCATGTCCATGTAGTATTCCTTCGCGTACCGCTTCATCGGCTGGTCCGGGACTTCGGCGCTGATGACGGTGATGACGCGGGAGGGACAGGCCGCCTCGCAGAGGTCGCAGCCCACGCATTTCTCCGTGCCGTCGTCGTACTTGAGCAGCGCGATCATGCCGCGGTACGTGCCGGGCAGGTCGCGCTTTTCATGCGGGTATTGAAACGTGACGGCTTTGCGGTTACGGAGGATGATCCGTTGGATGAACACCGTGATCGTGGACTTCATCCCGATCAGGATTTCGTAGAAGGTGAAGGATTTGACCAAATCCGCAAGGGTCATGGCGTGCCCCCTAATTCCTCAGGATGTAGACGACGATCGAGGTGACCACGATGTTCAGCAGCGCCAGCGGCAGCATCACCTTCCACCCGAACCGCATGAGCTGATCGTAGCGCAGGCGCGGCAGCGTGGCGCGCAGCCAGAAGAACAGGAACAGGAAGAAATAGACCTTGACGGTGAACCAGACGAGGCCTTCGATCCAGGCCAGGTTCTCCGGCAGGAGCGTGCCGGGATACGGCGCGTTGTAGCCGCCCAGGAACAGGACCGACGCGATGCAGGACACCAGGATCATGTTCGCGTATTCCGCCATGAAGAAGAACGCGAACCGCATGCCGCTGTATTCGGTCATCCATCCCGCGACCAACTCGCTCTCCGCTTCAGCGAGGTCGAAGGGCAGGCGGTTCGTTTCCGCCACGGCCGAAATCAGGTAGACGACGAATCCGATGATCTGCAGGCCGCCGAACAGGTTCCAGTGCCAGAAGCCGCCGGCTTGTTTTTCCGCGATCGTCACCATGCTGAGCGAGCCGGAGAGGATCAGGACCCCGATGATGGCGAGACCCACGTTCAGTTCGTAGCTGATGACCTGCGCCGCGGAGCGCAGGCCGCCGAGCAGCGAGTACTTGTTGTTGGACGCCCAGCCGCCGAGGATGACCCCATAGGCGCCGATGGACGCGAAGGCCAGGATGTACAGGATCCCGATGTTGATGTCGGTGATGATGAACGGCTTGATCGTGACGCCGAACAGCTCGATCTCTTGGTTGGGGCCGTACGGCACGACCGCGAAGCCGATGAAGGCCGGCACGAGCGAGAGAATCGGCGCGAGCGAGAACAGGATCCAGTTGGCCCCGGCCGGGATGATGTCCTCCTTGAAGAACAGCTTGATGCCGTCGGCGATCGGCTGGAGGATGCCGTAGGGGCCCACTTCCATCGGCCCCATGCGGTCCTGCATCCAGCTCAAGACTTTCCGCTCGGCCAGAGTCAGAAAGGCCACGGTGAGCAGGACAACGCCCATGACCACCGCGATCTTGACCACCGCCGCCCCGGCGAAGACCAGCATCTCCATCCGTTACTTCCCCCTTCCCCCTCCCGAACCCACCTTCTCCACTGTGACGGTGACCTGCTTGCCATATGGCACGCCCGTCACAGGGTCGGGCGTGAC
Organism: uncultured Thermoanaerobaculia bacterium; assembly: GCA_964650405.1. Classification (GTDB taxonomy): domain Bacteria; phylum Acidobacteriota; class Thermoanaerobaculia; order Gp7-AA8; family Gp7-AA8; genus CAZYTO01. Next base: position 2,220 of record CAZYTO010000365.1, read on the forward strand.
TGCGAGGAGGGAAGCGAGGTCCTCCCGGAACGACTCCGGGTAGAACAGCGTGCCTGCCGGGATGCGGCCCAGCATCGTGACCAGGACACTCGCCTCGCCGGCCGTTGATCGGAGCCGCACGCGATCGCCCTCGGCGAGCCCGAGGCGTTCTGCGTCGGCCGAATTCATGATGAGCTTGCCTTCCTTCTGCAACTCCAGCAGGCCCTTGGCCTTGGTGGACATCGCGCCCGAGTGGAAGAGGGTCTGCCCGACTCGTAAATGCCAGGCATGGCCGTTGGACTTGGGAGATGGCGTGGCGTGGTAGCGGGTCGCGAGGTCGTCCGCGAACCTGCCGCTGACGTACTGCTCTACGGTCCGGCTGTCCACGCGGGCGGGTTCGGGCGTTGCGCCCAGAATCCGGTAGCCGGGGATGGCCGCGCGGATCTCCTTCAGGATCTCCTTCGCATCGCCGTATTCGAGCGGGTAGCCCATCATGACGGAGAGCACGGAAAGGATTTCCCAATCCGGCCGGCTGTCGCCGATCGGCGTGAGCCCGGGACGCACTTTTTGGACGAAGCCTTCCGAGTTCGTGAACGTGCCGCTCTTCTCGCCGTAGGAGCAGGCCGGCAGCACCACGTCCGCGACTTTCGCTGTGTCCGTGAGAAACAACTCTTGCACAACGAGCAGTTCCAGCTTCTGCAGGGCCTCGGCGGCCTTCGCGGATGCCGGCAGGCTCCGGATCGGGTTCTCGCCGAGGACGAACATGACTTTCAGCTTCCCGTTGCGGGCCGCCTCGAGCATCTCCAGCAGCCGCATGCCTTTCTGCTTCGGCGGCTCGTCCTTCCACACCGCGGCCATGGCGCTTCGCGCCGCGGCGTCGCCGGCGTCGGTCGGGCCGGGGAGGTATTCCGCCGTCGCGCCCATCTCGATGGCGCCCTGTTCGTTGTTCTCCTCGGTGAGCGGAGCCAGACCCCAGCCGGGTTGTTCCAGCTTGCCGATGAGAAGCAGGAAGTCCAGGAGGTTCGCCGCGGTTTCGTGGCCGCCGGGCGCCTGCAACACGTCCTGGCCGATGAGGATGACTCCGCGTCGCGCGCCTGCGAAGGTCTTCGCCGTCTCCCGCAGAGCGGCCTCATCGAGACCGGCGGGATAGGCAGATGCGGTCGCCGTTCGGAGTTTCGATACAAACTCGCCGGCGCGGCCGCTGAGCGCGCCGTCCGCAAGGTTCTCATCGAACACCGCCTTCACCAGACCGCGGACGGCAGCCGCATGGCCGCCGGGCGCGACGGTGAGATGCGTCCCGGACAGGTTGGCGAGGTTGCTGGTCGTTTCGATGGACGGCCGCAGCGTCTCGAGCGTGAGGAGCTTGGCGCCGTGCTTCTTGACGGCCTCTTTGACCTTTAAGCCGACGACCGGATTGGCCCAGGTGACCTGCGTGCCGATCAGCAGCAGGGCGTCGGCCTGCACGATGTCCTCGTACGAGACGGTCCAGCGGTTCGTGCCCTGGATGCGGCGCAGCGCCCGGACGGCGTTGACGTGTCCGTAACGCGCCGTGCTGTCCAGGTGGTTGGTGCCGATCGCGAGCCGCATGAATTTCTGGAACAGGTAGAGGTCCTCATTGGTGCAGCGTGCAGAGATGAGGCCGCCGAAGGCATCGGCTCCGAATTGCAGCTTCAGTTGCGTGAGGCGTTCGGCGAGCATGGGGACCACTTCTTCCCAGGTCGCTGGGTGCAGCTTGCCGTCGGCTTGCCGGACGAGCGGCGTCGTGAGCCGGTCTTCGTGGTTGGCGTACTGGTAACCGAACATGCCCTTGGCGCAGAGATCGCCGTTGTTCCGGCCTTCGCCGTGGGCCGACATGACTTCGATGACCTTGTTCCCGCGCGTTTCGAGGATGAGCGAGCAGCCGTCGCCGCAGTAGCCGCACGTGGTGTCCGCCCGCT
>CAZYTO010000366.1:0-4117 GCA_964650405.1 uncultured Thermoanaerobaculia bacterium
TGCGCAGGCGGATGGCGGCGGTGAAGGCGGAGATGTCGAGGTCCTTGCGGCGCGAGACCTTGTAGAGGCGGAGCGTGTCCGGGACGGGCGGAATGATGACGCGGGTGATGATCTCGTCGTCACGCAGGTCGAGCTTCCGGTAGCCGAGGTAGAACGACTCGACGGGAACGCGGCGTGTACCATGGAGGCCGGCCAGTTCCAGCTCCGCACCGGCCACGAAGAGGAAGGGCAGCGTGTCGCCGATGGGGGAGCCGTTGGCGATGTTGCCCACGAGCGTGCCGGCGTTCTTGATCTGCGGCGAGCCGAAGATGTTGAGGATGGCGAAGAGCTGGGGGATGCGGTGCTCGATGAACCGTTCGAACGCGGCCAGCGATACGTTGGCGCCGATGCTGATGGGACATTGCGTGCCTGGCTCAGCGTCCTTCGCCCTCTCCTCGCGGAGCTCGTTCAGTGCCGTGATCTTGCCGAGGGAGAGCATGGCTGCCGCGGCGAAGTAGCGTTTGTTGATCCAGACTCCGACGTCCGTGCCTCCCTGCACGATCGTGCTGCGTGTGTGTCCGGCCTTGAACGCCACGGCCTCCTTGAGGGTCACAGGGGCGCAGAATGTGTGTTCCTCTTCTACGATGATCACCCCTTCGCTCGCGTCGGGAAGCTCGGGATGCCGCTCGCGCAGTCGTAACGTCTTCGTGCTGACGACGGACATCGCCGCCTTGAGAATCGGCTCGTAGCCGGTGCAGCGGCAGAGATTTCCGGTCAACCCGTCGCGGACCTGCTTCTCGCTGACGCGGTCGCAGTTTTCGAACAGTGCCGTCATCGCCACAATGAACCCCGGCGTGCAGTAGCCGCACTGCGCACCGTGACACTGCACCATCGACTCCTGGACGGGCGTGAGCTGCCCGTCGACCGCCAGTCCTTCGACCGTGATGATCGCGGCGCCGTCGAGCTGGCAGAGCAACTGGATGCACGAATTGACGGGGAGATAATCCTCGTCCGCGCGCCGGCGGATGAGCACCGTGCACGCGCCGCAGTCGCCCTCCTCGCAGACCATCTTCGTGCCCGTGGCCCCAACGTCGTAGCGCAGCCAGTTGGAGAGAGTGGTGAACACTTCACGGCCCCGAGCACGATGCTCCTTGCCGTTGACCTTGAAAACGATGTAGTCGCGCAATTCCTTTAGTTTATCCCGAGCGGAGCGAGGGATCTGGTGGCAGAACGCATGCTCCAGGCGTCGCCAGATCCTTCGTCCCCCTCGCTTCGCTCGGGGTCCTCAGGATGAACTTTCGGATTACTGCCGCACGATCCCCGTGTACGTCTCCGGGCGGCGATCGCGGTAGAACTGCCATGTATTGCGCACTTCGCGGATCTTGTCGAAGTCCAGCTCCGCGGTCACCAGCGCGTCCTTGTCGCGGTCGGCGATGGCCATGATCTGGCCGCGCGGATCGCAGAAGTAGCTCTGCCCGTAGAACTCGCCGATGTTCCACGGCGCCTCGAAACCGACCCGGTTGATGGCGCCGACGAAGTAGCCGTTGGCCGCCGCGTGCGCGGGTTGCTCGAGCTTCCAGAGGTACTCGGAGAGGCCGGCCACCGTGGCTGACGGGTTGAAGACGACCTCCGCGCCGGCCAGGCCCAGCTCGCGTGCTCCCTCCGGGAAGTGGCGGTCGTAGCAGATGTAGACCCCGACCTTGGCGTACTTCGTCTGGAAGACCGGGTAGCCGAGGTTGCCGGGGCGGAAGTAGAACTTCTCCCAGAAGCCGGGTGCCACGTGCGGGATGTGGTTCTTGCGGTACTTGCCGAGGTACTTGCCGTCGGCGTCGATCACCGCGGCCGTGTTGTAGTAGATCCCCGGCGCGTCCTCTTCATACAGGGGAACGACGATGACCATCTTGTGCTTCGCGGCCAGCTCCTGCATGAGCTTCGTGGTCGGGCCGTCGGGGATGCGCTCCACCGAGTCGTACCAGCGCGTGCTCTGCTCGGCGCAGAAGTACGGGCCGGTGAAGATCTCCTGCATGCAGAGCATCTGCACGCCTTCCTGCCCTGCCTGTTCGATGTACTTGAGCGTGCGCTCGACCTGCGCCTCGCGGATCTTGTCCAGCGGCTCATCGACGCTGGCCGCCAGCGAAGTCTGGATCAAACCGCACTTGACGATTCGGGACATGCGTGTCTCTCCTGATGTGACTAAGAACGGCAAGCTTACCGCATCGCCTTCCCCGGACGTCGAGGCGGGCGGAGCGGTCGTTGGACTCTCGGGCAACGGCGCCGCAGGTCGGGGGTCGGAAGGTTCGAGCACAGCCGCACCTGGAACTTCGGCGACGGAGAGCTCGGGAGCCGCGGGCTCGGGCGCGGAGATCTCCGGAGCCGGCGCCGCCGGAGCCGCTTGCTCGGGAGTCGGGAGCTCAGAAACCGCAATCGCGGGAGCCGAAACTGAGGGGGCTGGTGGTGCCACTGGGGGTGCTTCGGCACCCGGCAGCACGTGAGCTTGGATGATCCCAGGAATCGCCGACTCCACCGGTGGCGCAACCTCCGCAGCCATGAGGATTGGAGGCGGCGTCACGGGCACGCGCGCCGCAGCTGTGGGCACAAGTGGCAGCGGCGGCACTTCGGCAGCCGGGACCATGGGACCCGGAACCTCGGTACCCGGCACCCCTGTACTCGTCACCTCGGTACCCGGAACCCCGGTACCAGTTACCTCGGTACCCGGCACCTCGGTACCGGGAACCCCGGTACCCGCCACCCCGGCACCCGTAACCCCGGCACCCGGCCGCAACCATCTGCCGATCCCGGCGATCCACGACCGGACGCCTGAGAGAAGAGATCCGAGTCCCTTCACGAGGCGGCTGCTGCCTTTGCTTCCGGAGTACGGGGAGCCAGCATTGTCATCAGCGCCCAGTACGTCAACGCGGCGGAGCCGAAGCCGACGAACCAGCCGAAGTCATAGAGGACGTGCAGCGGCTTCACCTCGATCCCGATCCAGGCCAGGGTGCAGCCGGCGACGGTGGCGATCACCGCGCGCCAGTTCCAGCCGCCGGCGTACGTATACGCGCCGAGCGGGCGGTACAGATCGCCGAGCGCCAGTTCCTTCCGGCGCACGACCCAGTAATCAATGATGAGCACACCGGCGATCGAGCCGAGGCCGCCGGAGTAGCCGACCAGCCAGGTGAAGATGTAGCCCTTCGGATCGGCCAGCAGCCGCCACGGCTGCATGAGGATGCCGATGATGCCGGTGATGAGACCGCCGGTGCGGAAGGAGATCCACTTCGGGAAGGCGTTGGCGAAGTCGTTGGCCGGCGAGACCACGTTCGCGGCGATGTTGACCGAGAGCGTGGCCACCACGACGGTGAACATGGAGATGGCGATGACGACGGGTGCGGTGAAGCGGCCCACGAGCTTGACCGGGTCCCACAGCTCGCTCAGCGGCGAATCGGGATAGATCACGATGGCGGCGCTGGTGATGATCACGCCCATGGCCGCGAACAGGGTCATGGTCGTGGGCAGGGCCACGGTCTGGCCGATGACCTGTTCGCGCTGGCTGCGGCCGAAGCGGGTGAAGTCGGGCATGTTGAGCGAGAGCGTGGCCCAGAAACCGATCATCGCCGTGAGCGACGGAACGAAGACCGGCCAGAAGCTGGCCCACGTGCTGAACTTGCCCTTCTCCGTCAGCAGGTAGCCGAGGCCATGGGCGCGCCAGATGGCCCACCCCAGGAGGAACGCCGTCATGACCAGCACGAACGGCGCCGCCCAGTTCTCCACCTTCCGCAGCAGGTCCATCCCGCGGTAGATGATGAGGATGTTGATGCCCCAGAAAAGGAGGAAGGACAGCCACTCGGTCGGCGGATAGCCGCCGATCGGGCCGCCGAGGAGCGTTGGCCAGGCCGGGAAGATCGTCCGGAAGAACGTGTGCAGCGCCTGTCCCCCGATCCACGTCTGGATGCCGAACCACCCGCAGGCCACGAGGGCACGCATGAGCGCCGGCAGGTTCGATCCGGCGGTGCCGTAGCTGGCCCGGGCGAAGATGGGGAAGGGGATGCCGTACTTCGTGCCGGGGTGCGAGTTGAGCAGGATGGGAATGAGGACGATGGTGTTGCCGAGGAGGATGGTGATGAGGGCCTGCCACCAGTTCATC
>CAZYTO010000367.1:0-4092 GCA_964650405.1 uncultured Thermoanaerobaculia bacterium
CATCAAGGTGCCGCCGCTCCGGTTCCTGGAGTGCCGCCATCGCGTCGTTAGCCAAGACCAGGTTCGCCACGCTGACCCTGGGGACGTTTACGCCCTTGCAACCAGGTACCTACACCGTCACCGCGGCGCCGTCAGATCCGGCCGTGACGTTGCTCGCCTCGCCGGTGACCATCACGGTCGGGCCGTTCGCGGCCGGCATGCTGACCGCCGTTCCGTCGCAGGTCCCGGTCACACTCCCACTGGTTCAGGTGCACGCGCACGTCAACCGCGCGAACACGATCAACATCCCGCTCGATCCGCTCCTGCCACTGGTCCGCGCCTCGGTCCAACGGGCGATGAACGCCCTGGCCGGGGAGCAGGCCGTGTCCGCCTATTCAACGTGCTTCGCCTGCCATGCGGAGGGGGAGCCCATGGTTGCCGCCGGCTTCGCGCGCAAGTTGGGTGGAGTCGACCCTACGGCATCCGAGAATATCGCCTCCGCGCACTTGCAGGCGGATCTGGACAGCACCGACGGGCGGCTGTTCTCGGGTGACCCGTACAGCACGAAGGGGAAGACAAGGGTCGGGGCATGGGCGGTCTCGTATTGGCATGACGGCGCACAGGCGGCCGCATGGATCACCCCGATGGTCGGGGACTACCTGACCACACAGCAGCAGGACGGCTCGTGGAACTGCGACGACGGTTGCGTTGCCGGCACACAGGGAGGGGGCAACAGCGGGAAAGAGGGCGCCACGATGATGGCGGTCGATGTGCTCACCCGCGCCTACGAGCTTACCGGCGACGCGTCGCTTCTCGACCCGGTCCGTCGCGCGGCAATCTGGCTCCTCGCGTATGACGAGAGTCAGAACGCGGCAGCAACGTGTGAATTCACCGCACGGGTCTCCATCGCCCTGGCCAAATGCATTCCCTATCTGGACGGATCGACGGCCACGATAGCCAAGACGCGCTTGAACGCACTCAGTACGGTCCTTCGCTCCTATCAGAGCGTAAGCGGTCTGTTCGGAAACAACGACAACCGTCCGGTGGATCGCCAGGGACAGGTGATGTACGCGCTGGTTCTCGCGGGTGCTGGTCCGGATGATCCGGCCCTGCGAAACGCAACCGTCTGGCTCCTGAACTACCAGAAGGCGAACGGCTTTTTCCCTCTCGGCGACAAGGTGACGGGAAATGAGGCCGACCCCACTACCTGGGCCGTCGCCGGCCTGTCCGCGGTCTGGCAGAAAGCCGTGGCCCTCAACGTCGATCTGCACCTCACCTTGCCCGACGGAACCGATGTAGCCTCGGCGCAGCCGGCGGCATCGTCCGTGACCAATGTGAACGGTGGACACGAATACGTGTGGCACTTCCCGGACGTCTCGGACAGTGGCGTCGATTTATTTGGAAACTTCAAGCTGAACGGCCTGCAGAGTGGCCAGTCGCTGCCCGTCGCCTCGGCCGCATCGGTCTCGTACTCCGATCCCTTTACGGGCCAGCCCGTCACCCACCCGGTGGCCGTTCCCACGGTCACCGGCTTCGCGCCGTCGGACGTCGCCCTCACCACCGACCACCCCAGCTACGGCCCGAACCAGAACGTCGTACTGACGGAAGCGGTCCGCAACGCCGTCGACGGCACGACCACGAACGTGCTCGTTCGCGATGCCGCCGGCACCACGGTGGCCACGCTCGCCTCGGGCGATCCCCTGGCCGGCCTGGCCCCGGCCGCCTTCTTCGGCTGGCATTACGCCATCCCCATCACCGTTCCGGCGGCCCCGGCCGGCGTCAACCGCTTCGTCCAGCTCAATCTCGATTTCGCGCAGCAACTGGCCGCCCTCGGCATCAGCGGCACCTTCGATCCCAACACCCTCCGCGTCTCCTTCGACAACGCGCCGTCCTCCGAACTGACGTACGCATGGCTCCCGGGGGCCGCGGCGGCCACCGCGGGCAGTCTCGAGATCGGCATCCCCGACGCCGTCCCGGCCGGGACGCCGCTGGCCCTGCACGTCTACTTCGACGTCATCGAGAACGGCATCAAGCCCGCGTCGTTCTACAACCGCGGCGTCATGGGCTCGGGCGGCTTCTACGCTTCGTACTACAACCTCGACACCACGAAGACCATCCCGTACCCGACGCAGCCCAGCGGCGTCTTTTACTTCACGCCTCCGGTCGTCTCACGTTTCGAGACCACGGCCGACCTCCGCGACAACTTCCCCTTCGCCGCCGGGCTCCCACACGACTACTTCGCCGCCATCTGGAGCGGCGCGCTCTACATCCCCACGGCAGGCACGTACAACTTCGACCTCTCCTCCGACGACGGCTCCTGGCTGGACATCGACGGCGTGCAGGTCATCAACAACGGCGGCGGCCACGGCGCCGGTGACTTCGTCCGGTCCGTGAGTCTCACCGCCGGCTTCCATACGTTCAAGGTCACCATGTTCGAGTGGGCCGGCGGCGAGTACCTCTCGCTGACCTGGGCGCCGCCGGGCTCCGGCATCGTGCCCATTCCCGCGCAGAACCTCTTCCCGGCCGTTCCGGGCACACCGCCCGGCACGGTCATCGGAACGGCGCAGCTCCTGGCCGGCTCGAACGTCACCAGGACGTACACCTGGAACACCGCGGCCACTCAGATCGGCACGTACACGGCCGTGGCCTCGATCTACCAGGGCGGTACGTTCCTGGCCACCGCGAACGCGCCCTTCACCATCACACCGGGATCGCAGCTCACGGCCTCCGTGGCCACCGACAAGGCCGCCTACGACTCCGGCAGTACCGTCCATGTCACTGCCGCCGCGCAGTACGGGAGCGGGAACACGCCGCTGGCGAACCTGACAGCGATCCTCTCAGTGACCGATCCGTCGGCGGCGGTCGTGGCCACGCGCACCATTCCGGTGGCGGCCCTGCAGCCGGGACAGACGGTCAACGCCTCGCTCGACTGGGTCACCGGCAACGCCGCGCCGGGCAGCTACAGCGCCACGCTCACCCTGAAGGACGCTTCGGTGCAGGTGCTGGCCGCGAAGAGCGTGCCGTTCACCGTCCGCTCCACCGCCCAGAACGGCAGCGGCATCGCCGGGACGCTCACCGCGGCCGCCACCGTGCCGCGGACGACGCCGCTCGCGCTCGCCGTCACCCTGCACGACACCGGCAACAGCGCCGTCACCAACGGTTCCTTCGCCGTGCGCATCGTCAATAGCAGCTCACAGGCGCCGGCCGGCGACGTGCCGTTCATGGCCACGCTTTCGCTCGGCGGCGACTTCAGCACGACGCTGTCGTTCGACACGACATCGCTGTCCGAGGGCGGCACGTACGACGCGTATCTCGTATCGCTCATCGGCGGTACGCCCGTGGAACTGGCGAAACAAACGTTCACCGTCACGGCGACACCCACCGTCGTCACGGCCGGCGTCGTCACCGACAAGACCTCGTACGACGTTGGCGACACCGTTCACGCCACGACGACTGTCACGGTCGTCTCCGCGCCCGCGCCGCTGACGAACGTCAACGTATTGACGACCATCAACGGCGTCACCACGACGAGCACGATCGCCTCGATCGCGCCGGGCGCGAGCGGCAGCGTCACGGTCGATTGGCCGGTCGGTACGACGGCACCGGGGACTTACACGGTCTCGGTCGCTGTCAACGGCGCCACGCCTGTGACGACGACCTTCACCATCATCTCCACGGCCACGAGCGGCAAGGGCATCACCGGCACGCTCACGGCCGCCGGTCCCGTGACCCAGGGTCAGCCGATCCCGCTCACGGCCACGATCACCGACAACGGCAACGCCGCGCTGACCGGCGCCGCGTTCAGCGTGAAGATCGCCGGCGACACGCTGCCCTTCACCATCGACGTTCCGCTGGGCGGCAGCGCGTCCAAGACGCTGTCGTATCCAACGACTACGCCGGGCACCTACACCGCCACACTGACCTCGGTGCTGACCGGCGACCTGGCCACGACGACGTTCACGGTTAACGCCATCCCCACCGTCGTCACCGCAGGCGTCGTTACTGACAAGGCGTCATATGACGTGGGCAACACGGTTCACGCCACGACCACGGTCAACGTCGTCTCCGCCCCGGCGCCGCTGACGAACGTCAACGTATTGACGACGATCAACG
>CAZYTO010000368.1:0-4067 GCA_964650405.1 uncultured Thermoanaerobaculia bacterium
AGCTCGTCATGGAGGCGGTCGAGGGGTACTGGCGCAAGACGCCGAGCGTGAAGCGTCTGGTTCTGCGCGTGATTCCGGATCCGGCGACGCGATACGCTGCGCTCAAGAGCGGCGAGATCGACGTCACGTACTGGATGACGGCATCGCTCGGCGAGGACCTTCGCCGGACGCCTGGACTCACGCTCAGGCCGGTCGTGTCCAGCGTGATGCAATGGGTGGCCTTCCTCGACCAGTGGGATTCGAAATCCTCGTGGCACGACCAGCGAATGCGCCTCGCCGCCAACCTCGCGATCGACCGCCCGGCGATCAATCAGGCCGAGACGCTCGGACACTCCTTGCTCACGAACTCGATCATTCCCAACACCTTCGACTTTTTCTGGGCGCCGCCGCCTCCGCAGTACGATCGTGCCCGCGCGAAGAAGCTCCTCGCCGAGGCCGGATATCCGAACGGATTGGACGCCGGCGACTACACGGTCGATGCCGCGGCCGTACCCATCGGCGAACCGGTCGTCAACTCGCTGCAGGCCGCGGGCATTCGCGTGAAGCTCCGGCCTCTCGAGCGCGCAGCATTCCAGAAGAGCTACGCCGACAAGAAGTACAGAGGCCTCGTGCACAGCGGAAGCGCGGCCTTCGGCAACGCCGCGACGCGGATCGAAGCCTTCATCGCGTCGGGTGGCGCGTACGTGTACGGCAGCTACCCGGACATCGATGGGCTCTTCCGTGAGCAGGCCACCGAGCTCGACAGGAAGCGACGCGAGGCGACGCTGCACCGCATCCAGCAGCTCATCCACGACAAGGCGATGGTTGCGCCCATCGTCCAGGTCGGCTTGATGAGTGGCTACGGACCGAGAGTGGAGGAGTCGGGTCTCGGGCTGATCACCGGCTACTCGTTCTCCGCCCCGTACGAGGACGTGCGGCTCAAGGGGAAATGATTGCCTCCCCTGGGGGAGACTCGAACCTGCCTAGTGATCTACTTGTCCAGCCAGACCTTCTTGTAGAGGACCTTCCACTCGGCGTTGTAGACGTAGTCCTTCATCCACGGCTGAGCAACCTCGTAGAACGGCGAGCCGGAGATCGTGTTCCAGTAGAGCTTGTCGGTCATGAACTCTTGAAATTCCTTCGCGATGGCCTTGCGCTTGCCCGGATCCATTTCCCGGGCGTAGCGGAGGTAGTAGTCGTCGACTTTGCCGTCGACGTGGCGCGTCGTGTTCCACCCCGCGGTGCTGCTCGATAGAAGAGTGTTCTGGTCGAGGGTGAACAGCGACGCGAGATCCTCGACATACATGTCGAACGGCCCATCCTGCGTGGCCACGTTCATCCAGGTCACCTTGTCGACCAGCCTGATGTTCACTGTCACCCCGAGGCGCGCGACCTGTTCCTTGATGACGGTGGCGATGACGTTGAACACGGACTTCTCGGTGTTCGTCATCAGCTCGAATGCCAGGGGCTTCTGCGGCCCGTAGCCGGCCTCGGCGAGCAACGCTTTCGCCTTGACCGGGTCGTAGGGGCACAGGTGCGTGACATCGACGGTGTCCGGTGTCCCCGGCGGGATGATTCCAACCCAGGGGGTCGCATGGCCCTTGAAGGCGATCTTCACGATCTCCTTGCGGTCGATCCCGTAGCAGCCGATCGCCTTGCGGACCCGGATGTCGCTGAAGATCGGATGCGGCCCACGGTCTTTGGACATGGGCTTGGCGTCCTTCGGGACCGTGACCTTCATCATCGCCACCATGGGCGTCGTTTCTTTCCCAGTCATGATCTGGGCACGGGGATTCTGCGCCTTGAGCGTCTCGACGTGCTCGGGCGAAAAATCGACGATGAAGTCGATCTCTCCGGCCTTGAAGGCCGCCATCTGAGTGATCGGGTCCTTGATGACGCGGATTACGACGCGGTCCAGGTAGGGGAACCCCTGGTCGTAGTACTTGTCGAAGCGATCCATGACCAGATGGCTGCCCTTGACCCACTCGACGAGGCGGAAAGGTCCGCATCCCACCACCGCCTCCGGCTTCCCGCTCCTCCGGTCCTCGAGCGTGTACTTCTGCGTGGCGGTTGGCGAGTAGAACACGAGCCCCATGCGGTATGCGGCCAGCATGTGCAGCATGAACCCGTACGGCTCCTTGAGTCGGATCTGGACCGTGTACGGATTGAGGACCTCGACCGAGTGCACGTGCTCGTAGTAGGTCCGCATGCTGGACCTCGTCGCGGGGTCCATGATGCGATCGATGCTGAACTTGACGGCGGCCGCGTCGACCCTGGTGCCGTCGTGGAACAGGACGTCCTTCCTTAGCTTGAACGTGTAGAGGAGCGCATCCGCGGAGATCTCCCAGGATTCAGCGGCGTCCGGGACGAACCTGCCGTCCGGCGTGATCCCCAGCAGGCCGCAGCCGATGTTCATCGCGACCCAGTTCAGCTCGTAGCCGGGCGTGGTGTGGAAATCGAGGGCCGAGATCTCGTTGCCGTACGAGACGCGTAGCGTGCCGCCGCGCTTGGGCGTCTGAGCTTCCGCGACGATCGCCAGTGCGACGATTGCCCAGCCGAGTGTGGCGAACGCGAGGACGGGACGGAGCAGACCGTGTCGTGGGTCCATGGCGTCTTCCCTCCTTTCTCGATCCGTGGGGCAGCCGGCTCGAGGTCCGGGATCCGACCTGGGACTACCTCACTTTGAGTCTCACATCTTCGTAGGGCGCAGAGAACGCGTACCCGGGGATGACGCCGATGCCCGGTTCCTCCACTCTGGGTCCCACACCGCTCAGCCCGGCAACGACCCAGATCGGCGCGAACACCACTTTTTCGTGGATGAGCTGCTGGATACGTTGGAGGATCGCCTCCCGCCTCTTCGGATCCAGCTCGACCGCCTGTTCTTGGAAGAGCCCGTCGATGTCGGGGTAGCTCCCGTAGACGTAAGTCCCGCCAGCGGCGACAAATGCCTCGATCCGCGTGGCGGCATTGCCGAAGGCGCCGCTACCCCCCTGGATGAGCCCCTTGTGCTTCTTCTCGGCGTAGCCCCTGTTGAACGCCGCCCGCTCGAGTGGCCTTAGCCTCGATCGGATGCCGACGCTACTGAGGTAGCCCACCACGGCTTCCCCGATGGTGGCGCTCACGTTGTCGCAGGAGTAATCGCCCGCTTCGAAGCCGTTGGGGTACCCAGCTTCGGCAAGCAGCTGCTTGCCCTTGGCTCGATCGTAAGCGTATTCGGGGGGCTGCCAGTAGAATTCGAAGCTGCTCGGGACAATGCTCCAGATGATCCGAGCGAATCCCAGCAGCTCCGCCCGGTTGATCGCCGGCCGATCGATCGCGTAGTTGGCAGCTAGGCGCACGCGCCGGTCGTGCCACGGCGACTTCGGATCCCATTGATCGGTGAAGTAGATCCATTGCGTGGCCTGTCCGACGTTGGGTTTCAGCGTGAGCCCTGGGGAGCGCCGAAGCTCCTCGGCGAGCGCTCCGCGGATCGCATAGGCGATATCGACCTCGCCTCGCCTCAGCGCAGCCAGGCGCGTGGCCTCGTCCGGGATCACCCTCAAGACCAGCCGCTTCACGTTCGGCACCTTCCGCCAGAACTGCTCGAAGGATTCCAGGACGAGCTCGACACCCGGCGTGAACGAAACGAATTTGTACGGGCCCGCGCCGATCGGGGCCCTCTTGAAGCCTTCGTCTCCGACCTTCTCGACATATTTGCGCGGCACGATCCAGGCGGCGCCGGTGGAGCCCGCGTAGAAGGTCATGAAGTCGGGCCATGGGCGCCTAAGGCGGATGCGGACGCGCCCGGGGTCCGGCGTCTCGATGGCCTCGACGCTGTCCTTGAGGAGCTTGCTGCTCGCCCCTCGGTAGCGCTCGAACGAGAACTTGACGTCCTCGGCGGTCACCGGCTCGCCGTTGTGGAACCGGACGCCCTTACGAAGTACGAATTCGTAAGCGAGCCCGTCAGAGGACATCGTCCACGACTCGGCCAGGCTGGGCGTCATGATGTTGCCGGGCATCGGCTTCACCAGAGCGTCATGGAGCCCGTAGAGCACCATGAACGGCGTGATGATGCCGGAGGTCTCCGCGGGGTCGAACCAGGTGGGCGC
>CAZYTO010000369.1:0-4061 GCA_964650405.1 uncultured Thermoanaerobaculia bacterium
CCGCCGTCCGTGCCGAGGAATATGCGGCGGCGGAGCTGATGGCCCAGCGCGGCCATGGCGACCGCGCAGTGCGACGATCACCATACCTTGCACGCCTTCGCCCCCCGCACCATCGGCGCATTCGGCCCGCAGCCGAACGCGCGCGCGAACTCCGGGAGATCCGAGACGATGCCGTTGATGCGGTACTTGCCGGGGGAGTGCGGGTTGGTGATGGCGTTGACGCGCTCGTTCTCCGGCCGGTTGTTCTCGCACGCCCACTGCGCGAAGCCGATGAAGAAACGCTGGTCAGGCGTGAAGCCATCCATTGGCTGCAGGTTCTGATTCGCCGTGGCGTCCTTCCAGGCGATGTAGGCCAAGAGAGTGCCGCCGAGGTCGGCGACGTCTTCACCTGAAGTCAGTTTCGAGTTGATCTTGATCTCATCCACGACGGTGTACTGCGCGTACTGGTCGCGGATGCACTGGATGCGCTCCTCGAACGCCTTGGCATCCTCGGGCGTCCACCAGTCCTTCAGGTTGCCGTGCGCGTCGAACTGCCGCCCCTCGTCGTCGAAGGCGTGCGTCAGTTCGTGGCCGATGGTCGAGCCGGTGTTGCCGTAGTTGGGGGCGTCATCGAGCTTGGGGTCGTAGAGGGGCGGCTGCAGGACGCCGGCCGGGAAGTTGATGTCGTTCATCTGGGGGTTGTAGTAGGCATTGACGGTGGGCGGAGTCATGCCCCACTCGCCGCGGTCGACGGGCTTGCCGATCTTGGCCAGCTCGCGCTTCGACTCGAACAGCGTGGCCCGGCCGGCGTTGCCGAAGTAGTCGTCGGGCTTGACGACGACGGAGGAGTAGTCGCGCCAGCGGTCGGGATAGCCGACCTTGTTGGCCACGGCGTGCAGCTTCTCCAGGGCCTTGGTCTTGGTGGCGTCGGTCATCCAGTCCAGGGCCTTGATCTCCTTCTCCATGGCCGTCTCGATGCGCTGGGTCATGTCCACCGTCTTGGCCTTGGTGGCCGGGGTGAAGGTCAGGCGGACGAACTCCTGGCCGAGCGCTTCGCCGAGGTCGCGGTCGACGGCGCGGACACAGCGCTTCCAGCGGGGCGGCTGGGACTGCACGCCGCGCAGGGTCTTGGAGTAGAAGTTGAAGCTCTCGGCGACGAACGGCTTGGAGAGGAAGGGCGCGCGGCTGTCGACGGCGTGCCACTTGAGGTAGACCTTCCAGTCCGCCAGCGGCACGGAATCGATCAGCTTGTTGACCGCCTCGAAGAATTTCGGCTGCTCGATGTTGATCAGCGGCACGCCGGCCGTGCCGGTGCCGGCCAGGTACGTCTGCCAGTCGAAGTTCGGCGTCAGCTTCTCCACGTCGGCGATCTTCGTCTTGTGGGCGAGGTTGTAGGGATTGCGGCGCTCGACGCGGGTGAGCGAGGCCTTGGCCAGCTCGGTCTCGATCCCCAGCACGGTGGCCGCGTCTTTCTTCGCCGTCTCCGCGGGCACGTCCACCAGCTCGAAGGTCTTGGCGATGTGGGCCGCGTACTTGTCGCGGATGTCCTTCGACTTGGCGTCGTCCTTGATGTAGTAGTCGCGGTCGGGGAGGCCGATGCCGCCGGCGCCGGCGGAGGCGATGACCTGGGTGGCGTCCTCGTAGTCTTGGTCGGAGCCGAAGCCGAAGATGAAGCGCCGGCTGCTGCTGCGCAGGTGCTCGGCGGCCAGGAATTTGGCCAGGGCCTTCTTCGAGGCGATGGCGTCGATCTCCGCCAGCAGCGGCTTGATGGGGGCGGAGCCGCGCTTCTCGATGGCCGCTTCGTCCATGCAGGCGGCGAAGTAGTCGCCGATCTGGGCCTGGATGGCGGTGCGGTTCGCCGTGCCGGGCTTCAGGCCTTCCAGGACTCCCCACAGGAAGCGGGAGTTCGCGTCGGCCAGCTTGCCGTAGACGCTCCAGGCGGCCTGGTCGGCGGGGATGGGGTTGTGGGCGATCCAGCCGCCGCAGGAGTACTGGTAGAAGTCGTCGCAGGGATTGACGGTGCGGTCCATCGACGGGATGTCGAGGCTGGGCGTGTAGGGCATGGCCGTCAATGGCTGCTCCTTGGGAGCCGGCGTGGTGTCCGGCTGGGGGTTCGTCGGCTTCGGCTTCGACGCATCCGGGGGCGGCGTCTGCGCGAAGAGCGGGCTACTCGTCAGCGATAGGGCCAGCAGGAGGACGGCGGCAATTCTTCTCATGGCCGCGAAGTCTACCTGCACCTGATTGCACAGACCTTGTTACAATCGCTCCCTTTCCAATAACAAGGAGATGCCCATGGCCGACCTGTCGACGACATTCACCGGCATCCGCTTCGAGAATCCGTTCCTGCTGTCGTCCGCGCCGCCGACCGAGTCCGACGCGAACATCATGCGGGCCTTCGACGCGGGGTGGGGCGGGGTGGTGACCAAGACCATCGGCCTCCACCCGGTGGTGAACGTGAAGGGGCCGAAGACGAAGTTCCTGCGGGCCGACGCGGAGTCGTACAAGCTGTCGATGAAGAAGCGGCCCAACACGGCCCTGCATTCGTCGTGGAACTGGGAGCTGATCTCCGACAAGACCATCGACTGGTGGATCCCCCGCCTGGAGAAGATCAAGAAGGCCTACCCGAATCACGTGCTGATCGCCTCGATCATGGCCGGCTCGGGCAACGACAAGGAGCTGCACAACTGGCAGGAGCTGACGAAGCTCTGCCAGGACGCGGGCGCGGACGGGCTGGAGCTGAACTTCTCCTGCCCGCACATGGACCGCATCGACATGGGCTCGAACGTGGGCAAGGACAAGGTGCTCTGCTCGGTGGTGACCATGGCCGTGAAGGACGTGGCCCGCATCCCGGTATGGGTGAAGCTGACGCCGGCCACGTCGAACATCGCCGAGGAGGCGGAGGCGAGCTTCCGCGGCGGCGCCGATGCGATCTCGTCGTCCAACACCTTCCCGTCTCTCCCCCTCATCGACCCGGAGACGCTGGAGTTCGAGATGAACGTGGAGGGCTACGTCTCCTCGGGCGGCCTGGGCGGCCCGGCCATCCTGCCCATGTCGCTGGCCAAGATGTCGCAGATGACGAAGGCCTTCCCGGACAAGGCCTTCTCCGGCATCGGCGGCATCGCCAACTTCGACCACGCCCTCAACTACTTCCTCCTCGGCTGCGGGACCGTCCAGGTCTGCACGGCGGCCATGCTCGATTCGGCCATCGGCCCGAACGTCATCCGCGAGCTGAAGACAGGCATGACCCGGTTCATGGAACAGCGCGGCTACGACTCGCTGGACGCGTTCCGCGGCCTGCGCCGCGACCGCGTCGTGGGCCACTCCCAGATCAAGCGCCCCGACCAGCTCGAGTACCACGGCGGCTACACGGACGAGGAGCACGAGGGGTATGCGAAGCCGGCAGAGACGGCAGTCGGGGCGCGGTGAGTGGTTAGTGGTTAGGATCGCGCAAGTCGTTAGTGGTTAGGCGTTCGGCGTGGGTTAGTGCATTTTGTACTGCACGGTCAGGTTGAAGATCACATCGACGGGCACGTTGTCGAGGCGGCCGGGCTCGAACTTCCACTGAACAAGTGCTTCAATGGTCGCGGTGTTCAGTTCCGGATAGGGAGACTGCGCCAGGAGCTGGATACTGCGCACGCAGCCGTCGCGCGAGATGACGGCCTCGGCGATGACGAGTGAATAGGCGTCCGGGGGCATGCTGCGGCGTACGCCGTCCGGAAAGACGGGCTCCACCGTCTTCACCTTCTTCGGCGCGGTGATGTGCGCCGAGCTGTTCGCAAAGAGAGCCGGCTCGTACACGGTCCTTTCATCGAGACACGGGGTCTGCCGTGCGGCCCGGGCCAGGATGACGCCCTGCGTGTCCGGCGGAGAGGTGAGCGTGGCCGGAGTGACGAGCGAGAGCTTCAGGAGCGTCAGCACAGCGGTCTCGCAGTTTTTGGATAAGACGACAGGGTTGACGATCCTGGCCGTGCTGACACGTCCCATGGGGTCGGCGACGGCACCGCCGAGGGCGATCCATGCGTCATTGCAGCGCGTGTCTTTGAGGATGGCGTCGGTGAGGCCGGGCGGGAGAACCTCGGGCA
>CAZYTO010000370.1:0-4059 GCA_964650405.1 uncultured Thermoanaerobaculia bacterium
ACCGGGATGCCGGTCCACTTCGACACGATCTCGGCGATGTCCTCGTCCGTCACTTCCTCGCGGAGCAACGCCCCGCCCTTCTGCATCTCGGCCAGCTTCTGCGAGGCCGCGTCGACATCGCGCTGCAACTGCGGCAGCGCGCCGTAGCGCAGCTCCGCCGCCTTGTTCAGATCGCCCTCGCGCTCGGCGCGGCTGGCGGCCTCGCGCGTCTCTTCCAGTTTCGCCTTCACCGACGTGATCTGGGCGATCACGCCCTTCTCGCTCTCCCACTGGGCCTTGAGACCGGCGATCTTCTCCTGCAGCTCGCTGATCTCGCTCTCGATGGCATCGCGGCGCTCCTTGGAAACGGCATCGCGCTCCTTGGCCAGCGCCTTCTGCTCGATCTCGAGCTGAATCTTCCGCCGCTGCAGCTCGTCGATCTCCTGCGGCATCGAGGTCAGCTCGATGCGCAGCCGCGAGGCCGACTCGTCGATCAGGTCGATGGCCTTGTCCGGCAGGAAGCGGTCGGTGATGTAACGGTGGGACAGCGTCGCCGCGGCCACGATGGCCGAGTCCTGGATCTTCACGCCGTGATGGACTTCGTAGCGCTCTTTGAGGCCGCGGAGAATGGCGATGGTGTCCTCCACCGTCGGCTCGCCGACGTAGACCGGCTGGAAGCGCCGCTCCAGCGCCGCGTCCTTTTCGATGTGCTTCTGGTACTCGTTCAGCGTCGTGGCGCCGATGGCCCGCAGCTCCCCGCGGGCCAGGGCCGGCTTGAGCATGTTCGAGGCGTCCATCGCCCCCTCCGCCGCGCCGGCGCCGACGAGCGTGTGCAGCTCGTCGATGAACAGGACAACGTTGCCCTCACTCTCTTCCACTTCCTTGATCACCGCCTTGAGCCGGTCCTCGAACTCGCCGCGGTACTTGGCTCCGGCAATCATCGCGCCGAGGTCCAGCGCGACCACTCGCTTGTTCTTGAGCCCCTCGGGGACGTCGCCTTCCACCACGCGCCGGGCCAGCCCCTCCACGATGGCCGTCTTGCCCACGCCCGGCTCGCCGATGAGCACCGGATTGTTCTTCGTCCGCCGCGACAGCACCTGGATCACGCGGCGGATCTCTTCGTCCCGGCCGATGACCGGATCGAGCTTCCCACGCCGCGCCATGGCCGTCAGGTCGCGGGCATAGCGCTCCAGCGCCTGGTACTTGTCCTCCGGATTCTGGTCTGTCACCCGTTGCGTGCCGCGCACCGACTGCAACGCCTTGAGCAGCGCGTCGGGAACCGCGCCGTGGCGCGCCAGGATCTTCGCCGCCGTCGTCTCTTTCGTCTTGGCGATGGCGAGGAGGAAATGCTCGGTCGAGACGTACTCGTCGTTGAATTGCGTGGCCGCCTCGAAGGCCGCATCGAACACCTTCCGCAGCGACGACGAGACCTGCGGCTCCGCCGAGGCGCCGCCGACCTTGGAGTACTTCGCCACTTCGGCGGCCAGCTCCGCCTCGACCTGCCCCGGCTGGAGGCCGAGCTTATTGAGGATCGGCGTGACGATGCCGCCTTCCTGCCGCAGCAGGGCCAGCAGGAGATGTTCGGGCGTGAGCTCCGGGTTCCCGGCGCCTCGGGCCAGGTTCTGCCCCTCGGCGACCGCTTCCTGGGCCTTGACCGTAAGCTTATTGAAATTCATGGCTTGCCTCGCATTGAGTCCACCAGACTCACATCACTAAACCGGCAATATTTGCCGTTCATTCCGAGGTGCAAGAAGGAGGCGCGGCCGATTGCTCTTATCGCTGAGGAGCAAGAGGTTATGGGTCGAGCCCGCCGCTTGACACCACTTACTTACGGCCAATAGGAACTGCCACGCAGGCGAGATCGCGGCGGAAGTTCTCCAGCGCACGGGCGTGGCGACACGTCGCACAGGCCTGGTGACACGTCGCATGGACGTGGTGACACGTCGCACAGCCGTGGTGACACGTCGCACAGGCGTGGTGACACGTCACACAGGTGTGGTGACACGTCGCACCGGCGTGGCGACACGTCGCACGGGCATGGCGACACGTCGCACGGGCATGGCGACACGTCGCACCGGCGCGGTGACACGTCGCACCGGCGTGGCGACACGTCGCACCGGCGTGGTGACGCGTAGCACGGGCGTGGTGACACGTCGCACCGGCGTGGCGATCCAGCAACGTCGTCGTCGATCGCGGATCCCGCAGTTGGACGCCAACAGCGTCGTGAACACCCTCTCCCCACGGGAGAGGGTCGGCTCCGTAGCGCGCAATCCGCGAAGAGCTCCGTCGTTCGCGAGCTCTCAGCGCGGAGGAGCCGGGGTGAGGGGCCTCCTCGTGATCGTCAGCACCATCTGCGTCAAATGGAGACCGCGCTCGGGAGCCAGCGAAACAGAAGTAGCTGCACAGAGAGCCCCTCACCCCGCCACGCCGCTGACGGCTCATCGACGACTGGGATCTCGGCGAAGCACGCGGCGCGGCGACCCTCTCCCGCCGGGAGAGGGTGTTCCGGACTCCCTGATCCCGCAGCAGCGTACGTGGGACAAGGACATCGAAGAAGTGCGCGCGCGCAGCGTCGTGAACACCCTCTCCCCACGGGAGAGGGTCGGCTCCGTAGCGCGCAATCCGCGAAGAGCTCCGTCGTTCGCGAGCTCTCAGCGCGGAGGAGCCGGGGTGAGGGGCCTCCTCGTGATCGTCAACACCCGCCGGGAGAGGGTGTTCCGGACCGTGATTCGGCAGCACGCGTACGTGGGACGACGACGAAAAGGCGCATGCGCGCGTCAGGAGTGCGGCCGGGAGAGCTGATCGATCAGATCAGGATCTGAATCTGACGCCTCGCTGTCAGCGACCTCCACCGGCGTCCGCTCCCGTTTCGCCTTCCACTCCGCCTTCACGCGCCGGCGTTCCCTGAGGAGACGCATCATCCAGAACATCAGGACGGCCAGCACGGCCAGGACGGACCAGGCGAAGATCGTGGCGAATCTCTTTTCGGACGGCGTGTGGGACGGCAGGGTCTCCCCGAAGGCAATGACGAAGTAGGTGATCCCGACGCCGATGGCGGCGGTCAGGCGGCGGATGGCGTGGCGGGTCTCGAAGCGCTCGTATTCATCGAGGCCGAGGACGTCGCGCAGGGACCAGGCGTGGCGGTAGAGCAGGAGCTGGACGAGCATCACCCCGGCGAACCCGGCCCCGAAGATGGCGAAGATCAGCGGTTTGTGCTCCGGCAGGACCACCCGCTCCATCCCGTGCGCCGTCATCATGGTCTGGCGCATGTGAAGGTCGCCGAACAGCACACCGAAGAGGAACTTCAACGGGTAGACGAAGAAGAGGACCATGAAGATCAGGGCCAGGTTCAGGATCACCGTGACCCGGTCCTCCAGGCCGTACCGCCGGTGGAAGGTGAACTGCGCGTACCAGAGCGACGCCAGCATGAAAAACGTCACCACGAACGCCCCGAAGCCGCGCATCGTCGCCAGCAGCTCCGTCGACGTCTTCGGCACTTCGAGCGACACGATGAGCAGCGTCACCGCGAAGCCGAAGCAGGCATCGCTGAAACCCTCCACCCGCGTGATCTCACGGCTGCGCCACCGGAAGCCGTCTCCCGGCTCATGTCGCATCAGGTTGTCGCGAAGCATGGGGCGAGATTGTAGCCGGGAGCGGGAGTGGATCGAGGGTGAAGCGGTTAGTGGTTCGTGATTAGAGTGGTTAGTGGTTAGAAGGGAGGGCATGCTCCGGCACGTGGAAAGGCTCGGGCTTCAGGCGAAATGCTCGAACGGCATCGATGCGTTGGCGTAGACTGGGACGTCATGAGCAAGGTGCTTCAGGCGGAGTACGACGAAGCCACAAACACGCTTCAGCTTCTTGAGCCGCTGGAGGGTGTTGCCAATCACGAGACCGTTTCGGTCGTGGTCCAGCAGGACTCCAGCAAGCGGCCATGGAGTCACTTCCGCGGAATCCTCTCGCCCGAGGACGGCCAGGATCTCGCCAGGATCATCGACGAAGCCTTCCCGATTGAGCCGGTCCGGAAGTAAGGGATTGTCAGTGAATAAAGGTACCAAATTGTGAGCCGAAGGGCTACAATGT
>CAZYTO010000371.1:0-3987 GCA_964650405.1 uncultured Thermoanaerobaculia bacterium
CACGAGATCTTCGTGGCCGGGATGACCGAGGAGCTGGTCGACAAGCTGAGCAAAGTGCCGGGGCTGCAGATCCCGCCAGCCCGCACGACGCTGGCCTTCAAGGGAAAGCATTCGACGATCGCCGGCGTGGCGAAGGCGCTGCGGACGACGTACGTGCTCGACGGCAGCGTCCGCAACTCGGGCAAGACGCTGCGGGTGGAAGCGCAACTGGTGCGCGCCGACAGCGGCTTCGTGGTCTGGTCACAGACATACGACCGTCCGTCAGGGGATCTCGTGAAGATCGAGGACGAGATCGCCGCCGAGGTGACCAGGTCGCTGGCGGCAATGGCAACCGCCGAATAGATCGCGGTGTTGTGGAGGGCGGACAATCGTGTCCGTCTGCACACGAATGCGCGCCGAGGTCCATCATCGCGACCGACGACCGGAGACGGACAGGATTGTCCGTCCTCCACTGAGTCCCAGCAGGATTGTCCGTCCTCACTGTTTCTTTCCGAACCATCGCGTGCTGTAAGCGATCGGGAGGCCGATGACGACACTGTGGACGGCGAGGCCGAGGAGGAGGCTCTTGAGCTTGTAGGGTCCGTGCGAGTGCAACGCGGAGAGGGGCAGTACGACGAGGTTCATGACTTCCTGGACGGCGGCACCGTAGAAGAGGCCGCAGACGAGAGGGTACTCGGCCAGGAACGGCAGGCGGCGGCTGGAGGCGTAGTAGAAGGCGGCGAACGAGAAGGCGATGAAGAAGTGGAGAAAGACGCCGAGCACATAGGTGCCCGCGCCGCCGTTGAAGGCGTCCTTGCCAAGGAGGCCGGCGGCGATGGCCAGGGGGATGTCCCAGCCGAAGAGGATGCAGACCTGGAGAAGGTCGATGATGCCGGCGATCAGGCCGCCGGCAGTGATGGCGCGGAGGGCGCTTCGCGAGCTCATCCTGAGCGCGGGTGGCCGGGCGGGCGGGAGCGAAGAATCCGAGCCGGGCGCGGTTGGCTGGGTGCTCAATCGCGGTTCGCTGGTGGGCTGGTCGTTGTTCGTTTTGTCGTTGATCACGATGCGCACGGTAGACAGTCGGATCAGCGAAGTCCTGAAACGCGTCTGAAACGCTCTGAATCTTTCTGAAAGACAACCCCGTCACCCGACACCTGATACCCGATACCCGGCACCCGGCACCGGCACCGGCACCCGATACCCCCTCCGCCGAAACGTCCCACTCGTCGGCGTCACTATGGAGTAAGGACCGCCCGGGTGTGACTTTCCACCCCTGCGGCACTCCTTGTTCATGGAGGCCCGCCATGACTGTGACACCTGCTCGCGCTTCGAAGCGCAAGAACGCACGTCTTCCCGTGAAGGCAACCAAGGCGGCCGCTGCGTCAGCGACGGCGGCGGCCCACGACTTCGACCCCGGCTACGGGTGGGAGCCGTTCCGCTCGCTCTGCAATGACTATCCCGGCACGGACGTCTACCCGAACAGCGATTTCCGGACGGAGTGGGGGCCGCTCTTCCACCGCGGGCGGCTGGACGGGACGGCGCGGGTGCTCGTCATCGGGCAGGACCCGGCGGCGCATGAAGCGTTCGTCCGGCGCATTCTGGTCGGCGAAGCGGGGCAGCGCATGCAGGGGTTCCTGCGCAAGCTCGGCATCACGACCAGCTACGTCCTGATCAACACCTTTCTCTACTCCGTCTTCGGCCAGGCCGGCGGAAATGCCCACGCCGCCGACGCGAATATCGCCGCGTATCGCAACCGCTGGATCGACGCGATCCTCTCCACGGCGCCCATCGAGACCGTCGTGGCCCTGGGCGGGCTGGCGGACCAGGCCTGGAAGCAGTGGAAGGCGACGCCGAAAGGGCAGGCCCATCCGAAGCTGCCGTACATGAAGATCACCCACCCGACGGCGGATGCGCCGCACCCCGGCGCCGACCCGGCGGCGGCCACGAAGGCGCTGCTGCAGTCTTGGAACGCCGGCCTGGCCGTGCTCCGCCCGGCCATCAAGACGCCCGACGCGCAGGCGGACCTCACGCCGTACGGCGACACGTGGACGGCGGCCGACCTGTCGCCGATCCCGGAGCGTGACTATCCTGCCGGTCTACCGTCATGGATGCGGCAGCTCGATCCCTGGGCGGTGCGGGGCGTGCCCGCCGGCGCGGCACCCGACAAGCGGCGCGTGCTGACGGTGACCGTGCCGGAAGGAGCGACGTCATGAGCAAGCTGGCACTCCGCGGACGTATCGTGACGATGAACGCGGCCTCGGACGTGATCGTCAAGGGGACGCTCTACGTCGACGGCGACTCGATCGCGACCGTGGCGAAGGACGGTGAGCCAGTGCCGGCCGGGTTCGACGGCGCGTCCGCGGTCGACACGCGCGGCACGATCTTCCCCGGCCTCATCGAGCTGCACAATCACCTCGCCTACAACACCATCGGCCTCTGGCAGGTGGACCAGAAATACGGCGACCGCGACAAGTGGCGCGACGCGGCGGCCTACAACGACGGCCTGAAGCGGCCCACCCAGGTGCTGGCGGCGCACGAGCAGTTCCTCGGCGCCATCACGCGCTACGTGGAGTGCAAGTGCCTCTTCGGCGGCGTGACGACGACGCAGGGGATCCGCCTCAACGGCGCGGCCTCGATCGGCGGCTACTTCCGCGGCCTGGTGCGCAACGTGGAGACGCCGCTCGACGCGAAGCTCAAAGGCGCGGCCACGCGCATCCCCGACGTCGCCGCGCGCGACGTGGTGGAGTTCCGCAGCTCGCTGGCGAAGAACGACTGCTTCCTGCTGCACCTCAGCGAGGGGACGGACGAGCACGCCCACCAGGCGTTCTTCGCCCTCAGCACGGCCACACCACCGGCCATCCAGAAGTCGCTGGCCGGCATTCACTGCGTGGTGCTCAACGCCGCAGACTTCAAGCTCATGGGAACGGCCGGCGCCAAGATGGTGTGGTCGCCGCTCAGCAACCTGCTGCTCTACGGCGACACGGCGAACGTGAAGGCGGCGCGCGAGAACGGCGTGCTCATCGGGCTCGGCCCGGACTGGACGTTCTCCGGCAGCAAGAACCTCCTCGGTGAGCTGAAAGTGGCTCGCGCCGTCAACGCCATCCGCAACTACGGTTTCTCCGACCGCGACCTCGTGGCCATGGCCACCTGCGACGGGGCGAAGATCCTGGGATGGGAGGCGCGGGCCGGCTCGCTGGAGAAGGGGAAGATCGCGGACGTCATCGTCGTCGACGGCGTGGCCTCCGACGCTTACGCGGCGCTGCTGGGTGCCACGGAGCACGACATCGTGCTGTCTGTCATCGGCGGTGCGCCGCGTTACGGCTCGGCGACGCTGATGAAGAAGCTCGGCGCCGATGCCGGCGTCAAGAAGGGCGACATCGACACGACGACGATCGCCGGCGTCGACCGCATCCTCAGCTTCACCGACGACCCGAACTCGAAGCAGAGCGTCAGCTTCGACGACGCCCGGGACATGCTGGCGGACGCGCTGAAGAACATCGCCCAACTGGAGAAGGATGCCAGCAAGCCGAAGCCGGCCGTGTCAGCGCTGGCGGCGCGGGAGCTCCCGCGCCGGATGTCGCTCGCCCTCGACGAGCTGGAGGAGACCGGCCTGTCGATGCGCCCGAACCTCCCCTACCGCGGCGCACTGACCGGCCCACTGCTCGTGCGTGCCGCGGCCGCTGCGCCGAAGACGAAGGCAGCCCTGCAGCCGGCCAAGCTCGACCCGCCCACCTTCGTCGATGACGGCGACTACATCGACATCCTCAGCCGCGAACCGAACCTCACCAACGAGCTGAAGGAAGCGCTGTACGCCGCGTACGGAAGGAAGCCCACGGCTGCGAAGAAAAAGGCCATAGCGAAAAGTGCGCGGAAGGCGGTGCGGTAAGCCACGCGAGGGATCCCCTCACCCCCGTCCCTTCGCTGACTTCAGTGAAATCGATTCAGAGCATGCCGAATCGCGCTCCGGGACCGACCCTCTCCCGCGGGGAGAGGGTGGGGCGCGCGCTA
>CAZYTO010000372.1:0-3983 GCA_964650405.1 uncultured Thermoanaerobaculia bacterium
TCCATGTCGCTGGAGCGGCTCGACCGCGGCGTCTACGTCAGCGGCTTCGGCTTCCCGGTCGGTCCGCAGGGAGCGGCGCGCCTCCGCTGCCAGATCAGCGCCGCACACACCCGTGAGCACCTCGACCGCGCCATCGCCGCCATCGTGGCCGTGGCGGAAACGTTCGACGTACTGGGCTGAGTACGAGCTGGCTGGCGCGCGGGCATCGGCGATCGCTGCTTTCGCGCGAATCCCTGGTCCGCGGAAATCGATGCATCGCTCGCCGGCGTCGATTTCCCAGGGCGGAGGCATTCACGCCAGACAGGTAGACGTCACTGCCGTGCACGCAGGAATGAATGCCAAGGCGGCAAGCATCGATGCCTGGCTCGTAGGCATGAACGCCTGGCTCGTAGGCATGAATGCCTGGCCCGTAGGCATGAACGCCTGGCCCGTAGGTATGAATGCCTAGCCCGTAGGCATTAACGCCTAGCCCGTAGACATGAATGCCTAGCCCGTAGACATGAATGCCTGGCCCGTAGGCATGAATGCCTGGCCCGTAGGCATGAATGCCTAGCCCGTAGACATGAATGCCTAGCGCGTAGACATGAATGCCTAGCGCGTAGACATCAATATCTAGATTTTGGAAACTGTTGTCCTGGGGCCACGCCAACCGTCGACCGATCCCGTCCTCTTCGCTCGCGCGAGCCGCGAACAGTGAATCGGTAACAGTGCTGTGAACGAGAAGGCCCGGGCCGTGAACAGCGTCGGTGACAACTGATCAATCGAGAACTTGTTCTCTACCCGACCTCTGTGCGGGCAGCAACTTCGCCACGCGTGTCGGAACGCCGATGATGCCGCCAAGGAGATTCACGTAGTTGATCGGAGCATGGTCGGCCAGCGGCTCCGGAGGATCGACCAGACGGACGAAGGCGGTGGCCCATCCCTCGAACGCGTCACGAAGCGAGTCCATCGTGACGCTGTGCAGGGCCGGCAGCAGGGGCGCGAATGGTGTCGCGGCGAAGATGTTGAGCGGAGCGTTCGACGCGCCGATCCGGTGCAAGTCGCCGTGGTGGACGTAGTCGAGCCGCGGCGGGATCGGCAACGGCACGGTGGCCACGACGTCGCGGTCGTTCACCACGCGGTAGAGATGACCGTTCAGCGTGCCGCCGAACGCTTCGTCGCCGACATATGGCGACCCGAAGGTATAGGCCGCCGCCGGCTTGCGCCAGGAAGCAGCCAGTGTGGCCAGCGCGCCGCCGAGGCTATGGCCGGCGTAGAAGAGCGGACACGACTCCGGGAGATGCTCGCGGAGCGCGTCTTCGAGGCGTTGCTGCACGGAGAGGAACGCGCGCCGGAATCCCGCGTGCACGCGCCCGCCCCGCATCCACGGCATCATCAGGAATTCGGCATTGGTCAGCCAGTCCCGGATGTTCTCCGTGCCGCGGAAGATGAGCGCTGCCCAGGCGCGGCCCGGCGGCGCCACTAGCGCGCACTGCGTCTCCGTCCGCGTCTCGTCGATGAAGTCGACTTCCTCCAGCCTGGCGCGGAGGAGAAACGCCGCCCGCGAGGTCTTCTCGCGGCAGTAGACGAGCCGGCTTAGCTCCATCAGCCACCAGGCATTGACGTCGTTGTACGCCGGAGCGTCAAAGCGAACGGGCATCGCGTCAGGAGGCGGGTTGAAGAAATCGCTCGCTTCCCCCGGCCGCAGCAAGTCATCCCAGGTGGTCGGCATGGCGTACGTCTCCCATCATGGAGTAGCACGACGCGATTTCGTACCCCCCAGTCGATGGAAAGGCGAAAGGCGAAGGGCCAAGAATCAAACCGCGGCCGGCGGCGGACTCAACCTTCGCCGTTCTTCCTTCGCCCTGCGTCCTTTGATCGACGCCCTTCGCCCTTACCGTTGTCACAACGTGGAGAATCGCTGACCCAGTCGAGACGTTAGAATCAGGCAGGTCCGAAAACCATGCGTCCCGCTCCTGCCACCAGTGACGCCGCCTCCCGCGGCTATGTCCACCTTCGCGAAGGGATCGACCAGTTCCTCCGCTTTGCGCGCGGGAAGGTGTGGAGCGAGGCGTCGATGCGGGAGAAGCTGTTCGCCCTCTCCATCGCCGTCCGCCGCCCCGCGCTCGACGCCATGCGGGAGAGCGAGCGCCGCTACCGGGAGCAGGACGCCAAGCGGCTCTACTACCTCTCGATGGAGTTTCTCATGGGCCGCGCCCTCGGGAACAACCTGGCGAACCTCGGCCTGTACGACGACACGAAAGGCATCATGGCCGAGCTTGGCGTCGATCTGGAGGAGCTCGAGGCGCTCGAGCCCGATGCCGCCCTCGGCAACGGCGGCCTGGGCCGCCTGGCCGCCTGCTTCCTCGACTCCCTGGCCACGCTCAACTACCCGGGGTTCGGCTACGGCATCAACTACGAATTCGGGCTCTTCCGGCAGACCTTCGTCAACGGCTTCCAGCACGAGAAGCCCGACCACTGGCTCGACGGCGGCTCGCCCTGGCTGATCGAGCGCCGCGACGAGGCTCTGGCCGTCCCGGTCTTCGGCTCCATCGCCCACACCAGCGTCAACGGCGTCTACAAGCCGAAGTGGGTCGACTTCAAGACCATCGTCGGCGTGCCGCACGACATGCCGGTCGTCGGCTACGGCGGCGAGACGGTGAACGTGCTGCGGCTCTTCTCGGCGCAGTCGTCGGACGAATTCGACATCGGCATCTTCAACGCTGGCGACTACATCTCCGCCGTGCAGCACAAGATCAACACCGAGGCCATCTCCAAGATCCTCTATCCCAGCGATTCGGTCGACCGCGGCCGCGAACTGCGCCTGCTGCAGGAGTACTTCCTCGTAGCCTGCGCCGTCCGGGACATCCTGAAGCGCTACCGCGAGCGCCATGACTCCTTCGAGGAGCTCGCGGCGAAGACTGCCATCCAGATGAACGACACGCATCCCGCGCTCACGGTGGTCGAGCTGATGCGCACGTTCGTCGATGACTACGACCTGCCATGGGAGCATGCCTGGGCCATCACCGTCCAGACCTGCGGCTATACCAATCACACGCTCCTGCCGGAGGCGCTGGAGCGCTGGCCGGTCGACCTGATGGAGCGCGTGCTGCCGCGCCACCTGCAGATCATCGGCGAGATCAACCGCCGAACCCTTGCCGAGGTCGAGCGACGTTTCCCCGGCGAGCCGGCCATGCAGGGGCGGATCTCGATCTTCGAGGAAGGCGAGCGCCGTAACGTGCGCATGGCCAACCTGGCCATGATCGGCAGTCACTCCGTGAACGGAGTGGCCGCGCTGCACTCCGATCTCGTCACGAAGATGCTGGCCCCCGACTTCTTCCGGCTCTGGCCGGATCGCTTCAACAACAAGACGAACGGCGTCACGCCGCGGCGCTGGCTGCTGCACGCCAACCGTCCCCTGGCCTCCCTCATCACCAAGGCCATCGGTGACGGCTGGATCCGCAATCTCGATGAGCTGCGGCGGCTGGAGCTCTTCCTCGACGACACGTCGTTGCTGGAGCGGCTCGACGCCGTGAAGTCGCGCAACAAGCTGGCCCTGGCTCACCTGACCAAGGAGCTGACCGGCACGGTCGTCGATCCTGACTCGCTCTTCGACGTGCAGGTGAAGCGCATCCACGAGTACAAGCGGCAACTGCTCAACATCCTGCATGTCATCCACCGCTACTGGGCCATCGTGGAGGATGGCGAAGTGCCCCTGGCGCCGCGCACGTTCTTCTTCGCCGGCAAGGCGGCGCCGGGCTATTTCATGGCCAAGATGATCATCAAGCTCGCCCACTCGGTGGGGGAGGTGGTCAATGCCGATCCACGCACGCGGGACCGCCTGCGCGTGGTCTACCTCCCCGACTATCGCGTCTCGCTGGCCGAGGCCATCATTCCGGCCGCCGAAGTGAGCGAACAGATCTCCACGGCGGGGAAGGAAGCCAGCGGGACCGGCAACATGAAGCTGGCGCTCAACGGCGCGCTGACCATCGGCACGCTCGACG
>CAZYTO010000373.1:0-3980 GCA_964650405.1 uncultured Thermoanaerobaculia bacterium
CCCGACGACGTCGTCCTGGCATGCGCGGCCATGGATGCGCCGCCCAGGTTCGGCATCCCCGGCGAAGAGCTGCCCCACGTCACGAACTACTTCCGCGACCCGCACGCCTACTTCGGCAAGCGGCTGCTCATCGTCGGCGGGCGGAACTCCGCCGTCGAAGCGGCCGTCCGCTGCCAGCGCGCCGGCGCCGAGGTGACACTCAGCTACCGGCGCGACGACTTCGATGCCAGGGTGGTGAAGTTCTGGCTCCTGCCGGAAGTGAGAGCCCTCATGCGCGACAACCGCATCCGCTTCCTGCCGAAGACGACCCCGGTGGGGATCGGCCGCGGCACGGTGACGCTGGCCGATTGCGACAGCGGCGCGACGCAAGTCGTCGACGCCGACTTCGTCCTCCTCATGACCGGCTACCGCCAGGACGCCACGCTGTTCGAAAAGCTCGGCGTCCAACTGCAGGGAGACGACCGCCAGCCCGTCTACGACCACATCACCATGGAGACCAACGTCCCCGGCGTCTTCATCGCCGGCACCGCCGTCGCCGGCACGCCTCCCCGCAAAGTCACCGTGATCGTGGAGACCTGCCACGTTCACATCCCACGCATCGTGGCCGCGCTGAAAGGACAGCGCGTGGCACTACCGGAAGGGGCGCTGGACGAATAAGACAGGGCTGAGTGCCGAGTGCTGAGTGCCGAGTGCCGAGTGCGGGGGGGCACGAGGCATGAGCAATGAGGCATGAGTGGTTTGGGGTGGTTTGCCTCGCGTGTCTCACCGCGATTCCGAAGCGAGCGCGTTCGATTTCGTATCGATGTGAGATGGGCGAGGCAGATCCCAAAGCCACTCATGCCTTGTCACTCATGCCTCATGCGCCTCTCAGCACTCAGCACTCTGCGAAGCCCTGCGTCTTCAGCGCGAACCCGATCATCTTGTACAGCAGGCGGGCGCCGACGTTCGCATCCCACTCCGTCTCGCCCGGAGCGATTTCGCAGAGGTCGAGACCGACGATCTGCTTTCGCGCGCGAACCAGGGCACGGAGGAGGCCGATGGCTTCGTTCCACGACAGCCCGCCCGGGACCGGCGTGCCGGTCGAGGGGCAGAGCGTCGGATCGAGACCGTCGATGTCCCACGACAGATAGACGTGGTCGGGGAGCGCGGCGGCGATCTCGTCGGCCAGGCGGGCGAACGGCTCCCCCTCTTCTTTGCGTGCAGCCAGGCGTGCGTCATGGAACGTCACGATGCGGCCGTTCGAAGCATCGATCATGGCCTGTTCCGCCTGGCCGAGATCACGGATGCCGGCCTGCACGAGCCGGCCGACCGCGTCGAGGCGCGTCATGACGTTGTGAAAGATCGAAGCGTGCGACCAGGTGAACCCTTCGTAGGCCTGGCGAAGGTCGGCATGGGCGTCGAGGTGCAGGATGCCGAGGCCGGGATAGCGCTCCGCGTAGGCGCGGATGGCACCGAACGGCACGGAGTGGTCGCCGCCCAGGGTTACCGGCATCTTCCCCGCGTCGAGCAGCGTCTTCGTCGTCGCGTAGACCCACTCATTGACCTTCGCGCCGAGGTCGTTGACCCTGGCCACGGCCGCGCGGGCGCGCCGGTTCGTCGCGCCCCCGGCGCCGATGACCGGCTTCGCCAGCACCTTCCCCTCCCGGCTCCACCGCTGCACCTTCTTCGGCACGTCGAGCATGGCGATTCCTGATTCGTACGGCCTGCCCGTCTCCGCATCGAACAGATCGACCTGCTTCGAGGCCTCGAACACCGCCGCCGGGCCGCGGGCAGTGCCTCCGCCGTACGACGTCGTCGCCTCGAACGGCACGGGAACGACGACGACGCGCGCCTCTTCAGGTGTGAACGGCAGGCCGTAGATGCCGGAGCCAGCACTCGCCGCGGCATCGGGATCGAAAGACATGGGCCGAGTCTATCCTGAGCGCGGGCGGGTGGTTGGGAGCGAAGGATCAAAGCCTGGCATTGCCCAACTGTGCGCACAAACCTTGATCTCGGACTTGCCTCGCTCAGATCCTTCGCGCCCACCAACCGCCCGCCCGCGCTCAGGATAAAAACGCAGTCAGTCCAGATCCATCGGATTCACCACCGGCGTCTCCGACTTCTCCGCGCGTTTCATGGCTTCCTGGAACTTCTCCTCGAGGAGGCGGGCCCGGTCCTTCTGGCTGGCGATCTCGCGGTCGAAGCGGGCCTGCATCTCGCTCTTCTGCGTCTCCAGGCCGGCCACCATCGAGTCGAGCGAGCCGGTCGCCTTCCGTTCCTTCACCTTGTGCAGCAAAACCTCGCCGGAGATCCGGTCGACGACGATGAGCGACTCGCAGCAGGGGCAGGTGATCTCGAAGTTCTTGGCCATGGCAAGGCGATTTTACCGCCCCTTGATCCAGAGAAACGACAGGTACTCGCCGATGGCGAAGAGGCGGCCGGCGGCGAGCAGGGCCGCAATCATCACTCCGGCGAAGAGCACGCGGCCCGGCCAGCGGGGATCCGGCAGCGTCCGCTGATAGACCACGCGCGTGTTGCCCCACTTGTCGCCGACGCGCTGCCGGATGGGCGACTCGCGCATGGCCTGCGCGGCGACGAGGAAGAAGAGGAAACCGTCGATGAAGAAGCCTGCCGAGCGCGCCAGGGCCTGGCGGAAGGTGGGCGGACGGAGCTCCAGCGTTACCACCCGCAGCCCCATCACCCGCTTGCCCACCGTCGTCCCCAGGACTCCCTCGGCCACCGCGTGGTAGACCGCGAACGCGCCGAGCGTGGCCGTCCAGCTCACCCACGTCTCCCGGTCGATGTAATCGATCCACGTGCCGTTCACGCCGCTCTTCGTGAAGGCGGCCACGAATCCTGTCCCGACGCAGAGGTTCAGGAACCCGATCACGAACCCGGTTACCACCATCACCCAGTCGATCACGCGGGCAAGCGCGCGAATCCAGAAGCCTGCCGGAGCGACCTCCGGCGTCGCGATAGCGTCGACGCTCATCCGCCGCTCCGCCGCTTTGGAGGCGGCACCGGCGTGAAGGCGGTCGATACCGCGCCGCGGCCGCCCGTGGCCGCGAAGAAGGCCTGCTCGAACGCGTGCCGGTAGCCGTTGACGGCCTTCAGGTCGGCGTCCGTGACCGGGTGATCCGGATCGGAGATGAGGAGGAAGAACACGCGGAACACGCGCTGCGTGGCGGGATAGACGGGCACGCGCGTCCCCATCACGTCGAGCACTTGCTGCACCGTCACGTTCTTCCGCGTCGCGGCATAGCTCTGCGCCGGAGGAGGGCTGTACTCCGGACCGAGCGCCGGGCTCGAGTTGGCGAGATAGAAAAAGGGCGGCACTTCCTGCGGCGCGGCCAGCCCCATGAGGTAGAGATCGAGCCAGCTGTAGCCCCAGACGTACGGAGTGTCCGGGGTGCGGAAGGTGCCGTCGCCGCGATCCTCAAAGTTCGAGCCGCCCATGACCGAGGCATCCCGGCCTGTGTGAACCTGGAAGGCGGCAGGCGTGTGGACGTACTGCGCGGGGTGGTGCGTGACGGGATTGAGAACCAGGGTCGGGAGACCGTCGTCACCGGCGATCTTGACGTTGAGCAGCCACCGATGCCCCATCTCGTGCATCAGCACGAACGCAGCATCGTCATTGGTCGTGTTGTGACTGTACCCGACGAGGTTCATGTGCATCAGGGCCGGTTTCAGGGGAAAGTCGCTCGAGCTGTAGCCTCCCGCGTCGATGTGATCCACCCCGGGATTGCCGCCGGTCGACCAGGCCCCGGCATAGAAGACGATGTCGGTGGCGAAGTTCTGGTAGATGGCCACGGCGTCATAGTCCGTGTAGCTGAGATTGAACAGTCCTCGCGCGACGCCGAACGCCTCGGCGGCGTTCAGAACCGGAAGGGTGAACGTCCCCTCGATTGGACCGGCGATGGGCGGCAGCGGGCGCGGAATCCCCAAATCCCCTCCGGCCTTCCCGGGAACCAAACCCGTCATTTTCCCGAAAAAACACGGGG
>CAZYTO010000374.1:0-3964 GCA_964650405.1 uncultured Thermoanaerobaculia bacterium
CCGAGGAAAGGGACTCCGTCGACGAGCGCAGGCTCGAGAGGTTCGACCCCGTTCCCGAGCCGAACTTGAAGAGCATGCCCTCGGTCTTCGCGAGCTCCAGGATCGAAGCCATCGAGTCCCCGACCGAGTTGATGAAGCAGGCGGAGGCCTGCGGCTTCGGCTCGACGCCGACGTTGAACCAGACCGGCGAGTTGAAGCTCGCGACCTGGTTGACCAGGATCGCGGTCAGCTCGTCGTTGAAGGCGTCGCGGTTGGCCGCCGTCCGGGAGTAGCCGTTCTTCTGCCCGAAGCCCGGGGTGGTGGTGTCGGCCTCGGGCGAAGTGCGCGAGGAGCTGCCCTTCCACCTCCGCGACTACCTGAAGTACGACGACCTCTTCCGCTACGGAATGACCCCGCAGTTCATCTCGCGGTTCGAGTCGATCATCGTCCTGGACGACCTCACGGAAGGCGACCTCTCCCGGATCTTCGTCGAGCCGCAGGGCTCGATCTTCCGTACCTCCCGTGCCTACTTCGAGCGGTACGGCATCGACCTGCACATCACGCGCGGGGCGCTCGTGGCCATCGCCTGGGATGCTTCGCGCCAGAAGCGCCTCGGTGCCCGCGCGCTGCGGGAGACCTTTCGCCGGGTGATTCGCGGTCTCGAATTCGATCCGGTGGCCGGGAACGGCGGGAAGCAGGTCATCACCGTCGACGAAAACATGGTCAAGGAAGCGCTGGCCAATCGCGATCAGGGAACGGCTCGCAATCGATGAAGCTCCGCTTCCACCTCCAGGCCTTCTTCCTCCTCGTGACCCTGCCGGCCCTCGCCGCGCGGGTAGCCTGGGTCGACAACACCAAGCCGGCGGGCGGTGACGGCTCGCAGGCGCAGCCCTACTCGACCCTTGAAGGTGCCGTCGGATCGGGCGCCGAGTTCGTCTACGTGCTCCAGACGAACCTGCCCTACGTCGAGAGCGTCACCCTTCGCAAGGGGCAGGCCCTGGTCGGCTCGGCTTACGGCCTCGACACCCTGGCCGCGGAGATGAAGACCAGTCTCGGCGTATCCGCTCCCGCGCAGAACGGCACTGGTCCGCTCATCCGGGGAAACATCGTCGTGACGGGCGACAACGTCGTGGCGGGCTGCACGATGATCGTGGACCGCACCGTCGGCAGCGGCATCACGGCCGGCGCGGTCGACGGCCGGCTGTCGATCCGCGGCATGACCTTCCAGACCTCGTCGCGGTCGTTCGCCATCACCCTGCAGCAGCAGCACGGCCCTGTGTCGATCTCGGGAGGTGGTGTCGTCGCCGCCGCGGACGGCAGCGGCCTGCTGATCACCGGCGGCGACGGCGAGATCACCGTCGATCGCTTTCCGATGACCGGCAATTTCGGCACGGCGGTGCGCATCTTCGACCGCACGGGCGGCGCGGTGACGTTCCGGAACGGCTCGGCCATTCATGTCGATGACGCCAGCGATGACGCCGTGGTGGTGTTGAACACGGCGGCCAAGGCCCCGGTGACCTTCGCGGACCGCCTGCAGATCAAGGCGCACCGGCGGGGACTGGTGGCCTCGGGTGCCGGGAAGCTGGTCGTGTCCGGGAGCGATTCGTGGCTCGCGTCCACGGGCGGGACGGCCCTCGATCTCCGCGAGTCGGCCGTGGACGTCGTCCTCGACTCCGTCTCCTCGGACGGGGCGGCGGAGGGGGTGGTCGTCGACAAGGTCCGCGGGCGGCTGGAAGTCCGAGGCATCCCGGGGCAGCCGGCCAGCGGCGGCACGATCCACGCGGCGAAAACCTACGGGCTGCGGGTCACCCAGTCGTCGAACGTCCGTTTCGCCAACATGACCATCAGCGCCAGCGGGTCTCTTCCGTCCGCGGCGCCGGCGACCGCCGCTGACGGCCGCAGGACAGCCGGCCGCCAGAGCGCCACCCGCCCGCAGGCCCGATGCGCCGGCGAATTCGACGTCAATACGACCGCTCCCTGCAACGCCGCTCTTTACCTCCGCCACCTGGAGGGGGGATCGTTCGAGCACATCCTCATCGACGGCGGCGGAGCCATGGGGCTGAACGCCAACAACGTGAAGGACGTGAAGTTCGACAACGTCGAGATCCGCTCCGCCGGAGACGAGTCGTTCGAAGCGGGAGCGCTGCTGCAGGAAGTGAACGGCTCGCTGCGCTTCACCCTTTGCCGCTTCGCCGATAACGCCGGGAGCGAGGTGCTGATCGAACAGAAGTTCAACCACGGCCGGGTGACGTTCGACCGCTGCCGGTTCGAGGCCGCGGCGCGGCCCCTCATCGCCGACACCCTCATCGGCATCCACGTCCTTCTCTCCGGCGCCCTCGGTGTCGAGGTTACGGGGAGTGAATTGCACGACAACGCCGGCTCCGGCGTGGCGGCCACGGCCTCCGGGACATCCGCGCTCTCTCTCTCGATCGCCGACACGTTCGTCCAGCACCTTGGGACCGGAGGGGTGACGCTGCGGGCCACCGACTCCGCGCACGCAAGCCTGGCCATGGCGCGGGTGCAGATCGCCGCTCCGGCGGCGCCGGTGGTCATCGATGCCGCCGCTGCGGGCTCGGCTGCCCTCTGCACCGATTTTCAGGCCAGCGCCTTCACTGGAGGGAAGCCGCCCATCCGCCTGGCAGCGACCGGCCCGCAGGCATCGCTCCAGGTGGTCACCGGTGCCACGGGGGCGGCTGCCATCGCCAACGCCATCTCCGCCGCGAATGGGGGAGCGTTTGCGGCCATCGAGGCGTCCGGCACGGCGCTCGCCGCGGTGGGAGCCTGCCGGTGAGGCCTACGCACTAACTTGAACACTGCCGTGCGTAACTGCTTGTGATGTAACGGATTTGAGAGCAAGACTAAGGATGAAACATGAAGGATGAAGGAATGAAGGTGTCAGTCCATGCTCCAGGTACGAAGCCTCCTTTTCATCCTTTCGTGGAAGCGTTTTCAGGCAACGGCATCTACGCTCGGTGGAGCGACCTGCCGTGAGGGGGAGAGGTGAGCCTGGGATAAAGCGGCAGGAGTGATTTGGCTCACTGGAGCGGGTGTCGCCCGTGTTACGATGTTCGCCGCAGGATAGAGGTGGCGACGAGTCATTCCCGCATATTCGGCGCCTACAGCTTACGGAGAGAAATATGAAGTCAGAGGCAGTGTCCCGGCCCCTCGCGCGTCGTGAGTTTCTTCGTATCAGCTCCACAGCCGTGATCGGTATCGCGGCCACCGGCTTGATCAAGCCGGGGGCGCTCCTGGCCGCCGTCAGGCCTCAGGAGGCGGGCTACCAGCCGCTCCTTTCGATCGGATACGCTCCCACCATTCCGTGGACGGGCACCAGCGCCGGGCTCCGCTCGGCCGACAGCCTGCTGATGTCCGATCCGCGCCTGATCACGCAGGACGCGCGCGTGGCCGTCGTCGGCAGCGGGCGGGCACCCAATCAGAAGAACGCTCCCGGCTCTCTCTTCCTCGACGCCGTGTTCCCGGCCACCAGCGGGGCGGATGGCGACAACTCCCGTTTCGGTTTCTGGTCCGTGGCCGGACACCCGGTGCGCGACAGCTTCAGCAACCGGGTTGCCTTCAACGTGCCGGTGCTGGCGACGTCAGGCCTCTCCTTCATCGCCCGTTATCGGCATCCTGAGCTCGTTTCGGCGGCAGCCGGCAGCGAGGCGCCGTCTCTCGAGCCGGACAACGTGCCGTTTACTCTCTCTCTCGGCGCGGTACCGGGGCCGAAGTTGCAGTGCGGCGTGTGGGTCGTCGCGCTTCGGGAGGCGGGCGAGAATGCCGTGAGCCCGAACTGGGAGCGCCTCCGCATCCTCAACCAGGGCGGGATGGTCACGAGCCCCGACGCGAACTTCAGCTATGTCGTCCTGTCGATCGAGGATGCCGGCGGTCACGCCGCTCCGATCGGCGGTGGCCGGAGCCGGGTCGGCGAGGACCGATGGCCGTCAGAGCTCCGTCGCGGGCAAGCGTACAAGGCCCGCCCCACGAC
>CAZYTO010000375.1:0-3946 GCA_964650405.1 uncultured Thermoanaerobaculia bacterium
CGCCACGCCCGCGCGCCCGGGCACCACGCCCGCGTGCCCGGGCACCACGGCCGCGCGCCACGGCGCCACGCTCGCGGACTTGAGCACCACTGTCTTACGCTGCCGCTCCCCGCCCGCTTGCCACGGCACCACGAACGCGAACAGCGGCCAGCGAACAGCGAACAGCGAACGCCACAATCCCGCCACAATCCCACCGTCACCTTTCCTTGCGCGCGTCGTGGCCATTCCCCAATCGCGGCCGAACGTGAACGCCATGGAAAAGCGTCGTCGCGATCTCATCCTGCTCTGCGGGCTCGTTGCTGTCGTCGTGGTCATGGGGGGCGTGTCGCTGGCCATCGGGCACTTCGCGAAAGTGCGCGACGACCAGGCCGTGGGCGTCTTCGACGTGGCCCTGGACCGGAACAGCCGGCGATGGGCGGACATCATCTTCGACCATCCCATCGCCATCGCCATGCCGGGAGAGATCGTCTCGCCGCCGCCGGCCACGATCGAGCCGGCCCTGACGGGCGTCTGGCGGTGGCGCAGCCAGAACGTCCTCCGCTTCGAGCCGGCCGGTCCGGGCTTTCCCATCGGCAACAGCTACCGGGTGGCCCTCCACGTCAAGCGCCTGCTCACCTCCGACCAGCACTGGCACGGCGAGGAGGCGGTTACCATCAAGGTCGACGGCCTCCTGGTGGGAAAGGTCATCACGTCGGAAGAGCGGGCTGGCGACAAGAAGACAGTCATCGTCAAAGGGGAGATCCACTTCAACTACTCCGTCGATCCGGAGCTGCTCATCACCAAGGCTACCATCCTCGACGGCACCGACCGGCAGCCCATCGAGATCACCGGCTCGGAGGGCTCGGTCATCGCCTTCCGCTCGCGCCCCATCGACAAGCGGACCGCGGCGCGCGTGGTGAAGCTCATCCTCGAGAAAGGGCTGGCCGAGCGCTCCCGCGGCGCGCGTCTCGACGAGGACTTCGTCCAGGAGATCGGCATCGGGTCGAGCGATCACATCTCCGTGCGCACGGTCACACCCACCTCCGGCGAAACGGAATCGACCCTGCGCATCGAGCTCTCCTCGCAGGTCAGTCCGGAAATCGCGGCCAAGTTCATCACCGTCAAGCCGGCTGTGAAGTACCACCTCTCGGTGGAAGGGACGGACGTCAATCTCCTCGGCTCGTTCACGCCCGGCAGCACGTACACCCTGGCCGTGGCCAAGGGCCTCCCGGCCATCGACGACGCCGTGCTCGACCACGACTTCAGTTCCGACGTGGCCTTTCCCGACCTCGAGTCGAAGATCGACTTCCAGAGCAACGGGATGTTCCTCTCCGCCTCCGGCTACAAGACCGTGGCCATCGAGAGCACTAACGTCGAGACGGCGGCCATCGCCGTCGACCGCGTCTACCGCAACAACATCTTCTACGAGCTGGAAAACGACTATCGCGGCTACTACAGCGGCGATGACGATGACTACGACGACGACACGACCCCCGAAGACGGCTTGCCGCGGCTGGGGGCCATTGCCCACAACATGGGCGATGCGCTGGCGCGGAAGAAGCTGAACCTGCGCAAGGTCCACAACAAGAAGGTTGTCACCACCGTCTCGCTCGAGCCGCTGATCAAGGAGCACGAGCCGGGTCTGTACCGGGTGATGCTCTACTCGAAGGAAGGGCACCACTACAGCTATCCGACCCGCTGGATCCTCATCACCGACCTCGGCGTCGTGGCCAAGCGGGGCAGTGACGACCTCGTGGTCTGGGTCTCGTCCTTCGCCAACCTGGGCGCCGTCGGCGATGCCAGCGTGGCCCTCGTCAGCAACCAGAACCAGGTCCTGGCCAGCGGCCGCACGGACGACCGCGGGCTGTGGATCATCCACGACCTGCAGAAGGTGACGAAGAACGGGAAGAAGACGCCGTTCCTTCTCCGGGTCGAGAAAGGCAACGATTACAGCTTCCTCGTCTTCGGCCGGACGGAAGTCGACGTCTCCCCGTTCGAGGTGGCCGGCGACCAGGTGAAAAAGGACGGCTACTCGGCCTTTGTCTACGGCGAGCGCGACATCTACCGTCCGGGCGAGACGGTGGAAGGGCTGACCGTCATCCGCAACGCGGCGCTGGACGCGCCGCCGGCCATGCCCCTCATCGTCAAGCACCATGACGGCGACGCCGAGCGCGAATCGTTCAAGATCAACGTCGCCGAGGGCGGCATCGCGCCGTTCTCGCTCAAGCTTCCGCCGTACGCGCGCACGGGACACCACCGCCTCGACGTCATCGCCGGCAGCGACGTCATCGGC
Organism: uncultured Thermoanaerobaculia bacterium; assembly: GCA_964650405.1. GTDB lineage: Bacteria > Acidobacteriota > Thermoanaerobaculia > Gp7-AA8 > Gp7-AA8 > CAZYTO01. The sequence continues at coordinate 2,273 of CAZYTO010000375.1, forward strand.
ACCTACAACTTCCAGGTCGAGGAGTTCGTCCCCGACCGCATCAAGGTCGAGATCAAGCCCCTGAAGCCGTATGCCGTGGCCGGGGAAGACCTCACCTGCAACGTCACCAGCGCCTACCTCTTCGGCCCTCCGGCGGCGAACCTGGCCGTGGAGTCGCGCGTGCGCCTCGTCCCGCAGACGTTCTGGCCGAAGGGATTCGAGGGCTATTCATTCACGAACTCCGACCGGAAGTTCGACCCGCGGGAGCTGGCCAACGAGAACGGCACGCTCGACGAGAAGGGCATCCACGAGCTGAAGCTGGCCATCCCCAAGGACCTCCAGCCGCCCAGCGCGCTCGAAGCGGTCGTCAGCAGCCGGGTCCAGGAGCAGGGCGGGCGCGGCGTGGCCGCCGTCGCGCACATCCCGGTCCACCCCTGGCCGTACTACGTCGGCGTCCGCCGGGCCGGCGGTGAGGAGACGTACCCCGCTCCGGGCAAGCCCCTCAAGTTCGAGTGGGTGGCCGTCACGCCCGACGGCAAGACGGCGAAGAGCGGCGCCCTGCGCGCGGAGTTCTTCGAAGACGAATGGCATACCGTCCTGCGCAAGACGTCGAACGGCGGCTACGGCTACGAATCGACGCGCGAGCCGCGGCTGCTCTCGACGCGGACCATCGAGGCCGGCACGCCGGGCGGCACCCTGCAATTCGTCCCCGCTGCCTATCGCACCTACCGCGTCGTCCTTACCGACGCGGCCACCGGCGCGTCGTCGGCGCTCGAGTTCTACGCTGGCGGCTGGGGCTACTCGCCGTGGGCCATGAAGAACCCCGGCCGCCTGCAGCTCGAGCTCGACAAGGACGAGTACGCGACGTCGGACGAGGCCACCCTGCAAGTGAAGGCGCCGTTCGGCGGGAAGCTCTTCATCACCCTGGAGCGCGACGACGTCTACTACACAGCCGTGGAGACGATGACCGGCAACTCGGCGAAGATCAAGATTCCGCTGTCGGCGAAGCTCCGCCCGAACGCGTACGTCACGGCCACGCTCGTCCGCGCGGCGAAAGACCTCGAGCCGGGCGAAGCAGGCCGCGCCTTCGGGGCCATCCCCATCAATGTCGACCGGCTGGCCAACGAGGTCAAGCCCGCCATCAGCGTACCGGCCGACCTCCGCTCGAATTCGAAGCTGCCCGTCGACGTCACGACCGAGCCCAATGCCACGGTGACCATCGCCGCGGTCGACGAGGGAATCCTGCAGCTCATCGCCCAGAAGACCCCCGATCCTCACGCCTACTTCTACCGAAAGCTGGCCCTCGGCGTGGAGACCAGCGACATCTTCGCGCAGCTCCTCCCCGAGGTGAAGCCGAAGGGGAAGGGCCTGGCGGGCGGCGGCGAGGACATGCAGGGCCAGTCGCAGTACGTACGTGCCGACTCCATCCGTCGGGCCAAACCCGTGGCCTACTGGTCGGGCGTCCTTCACGCCGACGGCAGCGGCAAGGTGCACTTCACCTTCGACGTCCCCGACTTCCAGGGCGGCGTCCGCGTCATGGCCGTGGTCGGGAAGGGCCGGCACTTCGGCAGCAGCGAGACCATGGTGCACGTGCACGACCGTGACGATCAGGCCGAGCGCCGGACGCAGGGCGCAGAGCACGTCCAGGAGCGCGACCGAGTCGGGCCCGCCGGACACGGCCACCAAGACGCGTTC
>CAZYTO010000376.1:0-3933 GCA_964650405.1 uncultured Thermoanaerobaculia bacterium
ACGTAGAGCGCCGGAACGTTGACGACGGCTCCGGCGAACGGCGCCAGCAGCTCCCAGTTGCGGTCGATGTTGCGATACCAGTTCAAGCCGCCGCGAAAGCCGGTGCGAGCAAACTCATGGGCGTAGAAGTCGATGTCGGCGGCGGTCAGCCACGGCGGCAAGGTATCCGGATCGATCGTCTGATCGAGAATGCCGCCACCTCGACGCACCATCGCCATGTTCCCCCGCCCGGGCGCGTCGCCCGAGCCGGAGTACGCGAGCCGGCGGATCGTCGCGCGCGCATCGCGCTCGAGCTCGGCTTCCGCCACTCCTGGAGCCTGGAAGTAGAGCTGGTAGAAGATCGCCTCATCGGTCTGCGGCATGACGGCCGTCGGCCGCACGGCGCCGCGCGGCCGGAACGGCACGCTGAGGCCGATCACGGCGCGGAACAGATCGGGGCGCAGGAGCGCGGCGTGCCAGGCGACCGGTGCACCCCAGTCGTGTCCGGCGATCACCGCCGATTTCTCGCCCAGCGCGCTGACGAGGCCCACCATGTCGCCCACGAGGTGGAAGAGCGTGTAGGCCTCGATCTCCGCGGGCGCGTCGGTCTGGCCGTAGCCGCGCATGTCCGGCGCCACCGCGTGGAAGCCGGCCGCGGCCAGCGCGGCGAGCTGATGGCGCCAGGAGTACCAGGATTCGGGGAAACCGTGACAGAGGATGACGAGTGGGCCGGTGCCCTGCTCAGCCACGTGCATGCGGATGCCGTTCGTCTCGACCGTGCGGTGCGTGACCTCGCTCATAGCTGGCTCCTTGATCCGGCCATCACGGCTAGCACGCGCTGCACCAGATCCGGATCCTGATAGACGCTGCGCGGCTTCAGGAGATGCTGGACCTCCGACGTGAGCCTGTGAACGCCAGGGTCACGGGCGGCCAGCCTGCCGAGGGCGATCCCGAACTTCAGCGTCCGTTCGAAGTCGGCCGGCCGTTCACCCCTGGTGTCCGGGTGGACGAAGTCTGGAATCGCCGCGGCTGCCCACGGCGTGTCCACGATCCGCGCGACTTCCGCGAAATACTCGTGGGCCAGCTCGGCCAGAGGATCTCGCTCCCGCGCCCGGCGCGCCAGCAGTCCGCCGAGGGCCAGCGCCTCCTGCGCGGCCACGCTCATGCCCTGGCCGTGGATCGGATTGAAGCGGCAAATCGCGTCGCCGATCGGCAGCACCCCGCGAGGGAAATTCTCGAGGTGCTGGTAGTGGCGCAGCACGCTCTCGTTGAAACGGAAGCGCGCGATATCGCCGAGCCGCTTCGCCGGTCGGATGGCGTTGTAGATCGTGGGCGTCCGCAGCCCCTTTGCGTACTCCATGAACCCGGCCTGGTCGCCGGGCGGAATATCGCCATGGCGTCCGCCGACGGTGGCGATCCAGCGGTCTCCCTCGAGCGGCAGCATGAGCGATCCACGACTGGCCCGGCCCGCGCCCGGGAAGCAGAACACGCCCTTCCAATCTTTGGGGGCATCGTCGGGAATCGCGAACACGGCGGACGCATACGCGAGGTCGACGCCGATCGTCGTCTCGTCCGGCGGTACTCGACCGAGTGCCGCGAGAGCGTCGAGCGTGGGCGTGCCCCGCCCGGAGGCGTCGATCACGAGATCCGCGTCGACGGTTTCGGTCCTGCCGTCCGGACCGTTGTAGCGCACTCCCGTCACCGTCGCGCCGTCAGGCCGGTGGAGGAGCTCCTGAACCCGGCAGCCCGGGCGCAGCTCGATCGAGGTCGATTCCTGGACGCGCCGCCGCTCCGTCAGCTCGACGAGCGGCCTCGACATCGCGTAGGCGTCGAAGCCAAGATCTCGCTGCGGGAATGGATCGAAGCCCGGGCGCTCGACCCGTATGTCGAGCCCGACGCGGAGCCGGACGGCACCCGCCCGTGCAAGGCCGTCCTCGAATCCGGGAAACAGCTCCGCGAGCGCGCGCTGTCCTCCGGCGAGCAGAGCGTGAACGTGCCGGCCCTGAGGAACACCGTGGCGGTCGAGCGGATCTGGGGGCAGGACATCGCCTTCGAGCACCAGCACACGTTCGAAGTGGTCCGCGAGCGCCCGTGCGGCGGTGAGCCCTCCCATCCCGGCCCCGATGACCACCGCTTGCCGCCCGATGAAGCCCGCCATCAGTCACCCCCACTCACCATGTACTCGATTCCGAGGTCAGGCGCTAATAGCACTTTGGGCGTGAACCGTGGCTTCGCGGACCCGCCGCGTTCTGCCGGGGTGGGGCCCGTCCGATGCCCGGCGGTCCACGATCACCTTCACGCGAGGCATGGTCGCGAGCGTCCGCCTGAGGCCGGGCTGGCCCTCGCGGCAGCACCAGGCGCATAGGATTTTCATCTCGACGGCGCCAGAGTGCGAAGGCCGTGCCACTGGCTAAGTGATGGTTCGCACGGTCGGATCGGACGGCCGCCGGCGATCTCCCACCTACCGATTCAGGTGAAACGCCCGAGCTCCAGCGGATCCGTGCCCGCCGGATGTGATGTACGCTGGGTAGACCCTCTGGATCAGCGTTCGCGGCACTTCCCCGCCGGCGCCGCGATCACGCCGGGAGTTCTGGCGTGTGGCGGGCGTAGTCGCCAGCACCGCGGCGGCTTACTGCGATGAGGAAATGATGACGATGAGCTGGCAACGGCCGTTCAGAGAGCTCAATCCGAAAATCGAAGAGCTGATCGTCAAGGTGCTGGAAGAAGGAAAGGGCGCGGGACAGAGCCCCGAGTGGCAAACGCTCGGAAGCGTCACGCAGCTCGATTGCCACAATCCCCTCTGTCAACGTGGTGGGGTTGACCTTCAGCAGATGCTGCGCGAAATGGTCGCGACGCGCCGCGCAGAGCTGGAGAACGTCAAGATGTGCCGCGGCATCGAAGGGGGCGGGTCCAGTGCCGCTCCACGGCATTGTCTGAATCGCTTCGCCTTCCGAATCTCGCTTGCCTACAAGATAGAGGGCGACCAGTGAACGAGAAGGGACGGTGAAAGCTATGCCACAACCGCAGCTCGTGCAGGTAGCGCTGGATGCTCAGGGCCACAATGCCCTCGGCGTGGACCGCGACGGCGGAATCTGGCGCGGGCGGATCCAACGGGACAGGGGCGGCGAGGAGTTCATCGTCTGGAAGCGGATGCGCTCTGATTTTCCTGCGGACACGCCCGCCGAAGGAGAAGGGCAGAGGAGCTGAAGCGTAGCTCAGGTTGCGCCGGATCGGCGGCTGGAAGAGAATCGCCGCCGTGCTTGGCCGCGCTGCGCTCGTCTCGTGGAAGATCAGACCGTCAAGTTCGAGACCGCAAAGGCTCTCGGCTTGACGATCCCGCCGTCGCTGCTGCTGCGGGCGGATCAGGTCATCGAATGACGTCGAGCACGCGCGTTCCTCAGGCCACCTATCGGCTCCAGCTCGGTCCCGAGCTGACCTTCGACGACGCGGCGCGCCTGGTCCCGTATCTCGCGGCGCTCGGCATCAGCGACTGCTACATTTCGCCATTCTTCGAAGCCGCCTCGAATCGGTCGCATGGCTACGATGTGTCCGACCACGGCCGTTTTCGCGCTGAGCTCGGGGGCGAGGCCGCGTTCGATCGCTTCGCCCAGGCGCTGCGGCACCACGGCCTGGGCCTCCTCATCGACGTCGTGCCGAACCACATGGGGATCGCCGGCAGCCGGAACGCCTGGTGGTTCGACGTCCTGATGCACGGGGCTTCCTCGCCGTACGCTTCTTTCTTCGACATCGACTGGACGCCGGTGAAGGGGGAGCTGGCGAACAAGGTGCTGTTGCCGTTGCTGGGCGACCAGTACGGTGTCGTCCTCGACCGCGGAGAGCTGCGCTTGCAGCTAGCCGACGGACGCTTCACGATTCACTACTACGACACGGTGCTGCCAGTGGCGCCGCGGACGTACGTCCAGATTCTCGGTCACCGGCTGGACCAGCTCGAGT
>CAZYTO010000377.1:0-3901 GCA_964650405.1 uncultured Thermoanaerobaculia bacterium
ATGGGGAGGAACTTCAAGCAGGTCATCACGATCGACGACTATTTCTCGTTCAGCAGCATGCTTTGCCTCGGCGCCGGACTGGTGTTCGAGACCCCGATTCTCGTGTTCTTCCTGGCCCGGCTCGGGATCGTGACGCCGGCCTTCCTGCTGCGGCAGTGGAAGTTCGCCATCGTGATCTCGTTCATCGTGGCTGCCTTCGTCACTCCGACGCCCGATCCGGTGAACCAGACGGCCCTGGCCGTACCGATGATCCTGCTCTATTTCATCGGCGTGGGCGTGGCCTATATGTTCGCCAAGAAGCCGGCGGCGTAGAATTCCTGCATGCTCCTGTCGGATTTCCGCGCCTTCCTGACGAAGAGCAACGCCTTGGCCCTGGCCGTCGGCGTGATCATCGGGGCCGCGGTCGGAAACGTGGTCACGGCGCTGGTGGGCGACATCCTGATGCCGATCATCAGCACCGTCCTCCCCTCGGGCGACTGGCGGTCCTCGAAGTGGGTGATCCACGGGTCGAATGCCGTCCTGTACGGCCACTTCACCGGGATCGTCATCGACTTCGTGATCATCGCCTTCGTCGTGTTCATCATCACGAAGGCGCTGCTCCGCCCGGCCGCGGCGCCGGCGACCAAGACCTGCCCGCAGTGCCTGGAGGCAGTGCCGCAGGCGGCCACGCGCTGCCGGGCCTGCACCTCGGCGCTTTGAGTAACGGTCCCCCGTTCAGTGAGGAGTAGCTGGTTCCGTGAGGAGGCCGCCACGGGAGTTCGGCACGACGCGGTCGTGCCCTACGCCCCCTCCCCGCACTCGCTGACGTTGGGCAAGACAGGCAACGGTGTACGCCCCCTCCCCGGCACTCGCTGACGTTGGGCAAGACGGACAAGGTGTAGGGCACGACCGCGTCGTGCCGAACTCCCGTGGCCGCTTCCACGCAACCGCCTGAGTGCCGCCCGCTACTGCTCGCGAACCGCTCGGGCGACATCGACGGCATCGACGCAGGCCGGACAAAGCGCACCCCGCCGTGCGATCGGAAGGAGATGGGTGGCCGGCACCGGCATACGACAGAGGACGCAGGCCGCGACCGGCGACGGGGTGTGATCGACAATTGCGGAGGCGTCCCCCGCAGGTGCATCCTCCCGCTCGGTGGGCATGGCCGCACAAATGTCGACGCACTCGTCACAGATGAGCGCCTCGGGTGCCGAGATGAGCGTGCGCACCTGCCGCTGCGACTTGTGGCAGAACGAACAGCGCAGCTCGGCGCTCACTGTCACCGCTCCACTTCGAGCTCCGAGGCGATGGTGGGCAGCGCTTCGTTGAAGATCACCACTGTCTCGTTGATGGGGAACAGCACGGTGTGGTTGCGCGACTGCAGCTCCATGACGATTTCGTAGAAGCCGTAATCGTTGATGGCGATGAGGGTGCCGGGCTTGCCCTTCAGCTCCAGCGTCTTGTTGAAGATCGAGACCTTGGACGGAATCTCCATGCGCGTACGGTAGCAAAACAAGAGCGGCGGGTCACCCCGCCGCTCGCGATTGGGTCGATGGAGAGGGGGCTTACGGCTTCTTCTCGCCGACCGGGTGGGCTTCCTTCGAGGCCGGCTTGCTGGCGGGCTTCGCGGTGGCCTTGGTCGCGGCGCTGTCCGCGGCAGGCTTGGTCTCGGCGGGAGGCGCCGGCGGCGGTGGAGGCGCGAAGTAGGCGTCGTTGAACTCCGGCTTGGCGTCGGACTTCAGCTTGTCGAGCTGCTCCTGCACCTTCTTCTGGTGGAGGTCCTTCTCCAGCTTCGCCTTCACACCTTCCAGTGCGGTGAGGTCGTGGCTCTCGGCCTTGATGATGTGGTAGCCGAACTGGGTGCGCACGACTGCCGACACCTCGCCCGGCTTGAGGGCGAAGGCGGCCTGATCGAACTCTGGCACCATCTGGCCGTGGTTGAAGTTGCCGAGGTCGCCGCCGTTGGCAGCGCTGCCCGTGTCGTCCGACTCGGTCTTGGCCAGGTCTTCGAACTTCGCGCCGGCGACGATCTTCTTGCGGATGTCTTCGGCCTTGGCCATGGCCTCTTCCTCGGTCAGCTCTTTCTTGCCGGCCTGCGCGGCCGGGCTGCCCTTGAAAGCGATGAGGATGTGACGGGCGTGGACCTGCTCGTAATCCTTCTTGTTGGCGTCGTACGCGGCCTTCAGGTCGGCGTCGGTGACGATGACGGACTTGTCGATGCTCTTGAGCTGGGCCTGGGCGACGAGGTTCTCGCGCATGAGCGAGAGCTGCTTGAGGACGTCCGGGTCCTTGTCGAGGCCGTTCTTCAGGCCTTCGGCAGCGAGCAGCTTGAGCCGGAGGAAATCCTCGGCGAACTGCTTCTTGCCCTGTCCGAGGGCGAACTGCTGGTACTGCTCGGGGAGGGTCTTCACGGCGCCCTCGAACTCCGACTGGGTGATGCTGATCGATCCGGCCTTGATGATCACCGGATCGGCCGGCTGGCTCTGTGCCTTGGCCGCCGCGGGAGCAGGCGTCGCGGCCTTCTCCTGTGCCATCGCCAGCGGCGCGGCCAGTGCGAACGCCATGAGGAAAGTAGTGGTCTTCTTCACAAGTTCTCCTTGCTTCCCGATTTCAGGAACTCATTGCGAAACGAGGGTGGGCGGGTGGGCATTCCGGGAGACGGGTAAGCGGGTAGGGGCGAGCGGCGAGCGGGAGCGACCGGGACGGGCGAGCGGGTTCAGGCCGCCACGGCCAGGGACGACCCCAGGACGTCGCGACGGCTCACTGCAGGCTCCGGAAGGTCCGAATGACCCTTTCTAAGCGTCACGACGCACAGGCGTGGCGTCGTGTCGCACGGCTTTGGCGTCGTGTCGCACGGCCTTGGTGTCGTATCGCACGGCCGTGGTGTCGTGTCGCACGGACGTGGCGTCGTGTCGCACGGACGTGGCGTCGTGTCGCACTGCCGTGGTGTCGTGTCGCACGGGGCGTGGCGTCGTGTCTCACGGCCGTGGCGTCGTGTCGCACGGACGTGGTGTCATGTCGCGCGGACGTGGCGTCGTGTCGCACGGACGTGGCGTCGTGTCGCACGGCCGTGTCGCATTTGTACAACGCATGAATTTGGAAACTAACCGCGGATATCTGGCCGGTGCACACTCATTCAATACAGGTGCGACCCCAGATTACGGCTTCCCCCGCTCGCAGCTCGCCGCCTTCCGCTCGCCCGTTTACAGCTTCGCGACGGCCTTCTCGATCCGTGCGACACCTTCCCGAAGGCGTTCCATCGACGTGGCGTAGCTGATGCGGATGTAGCCGTCGGCGCCGAAGGCCGTGCCCGGGACGACCGCGACGCGGGCCTCGTCGAGAAGGAACGTGGCGAAGGCGTTGGAGTCGTGGATCCCTCCTCTGCCGAAGAAGGCGCGGACGTCGGGGAAGAGATAGAACGCGCCGTCGGGCTCGGGGCAGTGGAAGCCGTCGACGGCGTTGAGGGCAGGGACGAGCCAGGCCCGGCGCTCCGAATAGGCGTCGTGCATGGCCTGGACGACGGAGGGATCGCAGCCGAGGGCTTCGATGGCCGCGGCCTGGGAGATGGAGCTCGGGTTCGTCGTGGAGTGGCTCTGGATCTTGCCCACGGCGTTGATGAGCGCGGGATGGGCCACGGCGTAACCGAGGCGCCAGCCGGTCATGGCGAACGTCTTGGACATCGAGTTCACCACGGCCACCGTCTCCGGATACTCGTCGAACCAGCGGACGGCCGAGGCGTGGCGGTGGTCGCCGTAGGTGAAGAACTCGTACGTCTCGTCGAACAGGAGGAAGATGTCCCTGGCGGCGCACCACTCCACGATCTTCCCGAGCTCCGCCTCCTCGATCACGGCGCCGGTCGGGTTGTGGGGTGAGTTGATGATCAGGCCGCGGGTCCGCTCCGTGGCCACGGCCGCAATGGCGG
>CAZYTO010000378.1:0-3855 GCA_964650405.1 uncultured Thermoanaerobaculia bacterium
GAAGGATCTCCACGAACGCTCCGTACGGCTCGATGCGCTTGACCGTGCCTTTGTAGTTGGCGCCGATCTCCGGCGAAGCGGTGAGGCCGCGGATGATCTCCAGGGCCCGCTCGGCCGACTTCTCGTCGGACGAGGCCACGGTGACCTTGCCGTCGTCGTCGACGTCGATCTTCGTCCCCGTCTCCTCGACGATCCAGCGGATGGTCTTGCCGCCCGAGCCGATGACGTCGCGGATGCGGTCCTTCGGGATCTGGATCGTATAGAGGCGCGGCGCGAACTCGGAGAGCTCGGCGGCCGGCTTCTCGATCATGGCGTCCATCTTGTCGAGGATGTAGAGGCGGCCGTCCTTGGCCTGGGCCAGGGCCCGGGCCATGATCTCGCGGGAGAGGCCAGTGACCTTGATGTCCATCTGCAGGGCGGTGATGCCCTTGCGCGTGCCGGCCACCTTGAAGTCCATGTCGCCTTCGTGGTCTTCCATGCCGGCGATGTCGGTGAGGATGGCGGGCTGCTTGTGGTCGCCCGTCACGAGGCCCATGGCCACGCCGGCCACGGCGGCGCGCATCGGCACGCCGGCCTGCATGAGAGCCAGTGAGCCGCCGCACACCGAAGCCATCGACGACGAGCCGTTCGACTCGAGGATGTCGCTGACGATGCGGATGGTGTAGGCGAACTCGCTCTCCGGCGGCAGTAGCGGCTGGAGGGCGCGGCGGGCCAGGTTGCCGTGGCCGATCTCGCGCCGGGCCGGGCCGCGGAGGAACTTCACTTCACCGACCGAGAAGGGCGGGAAGTTGTAGTGGAGCATGAAGCGCTGGAAGGTCTCGCCTTCGAAGTCTTCGATCTTCTGCGCTTCCTGCGGCGTGCCCAGGGTCACGGTGACGAGGGCCTGCGTCTCACCGCGGGTGAAGACGGCCGAGCCGTGGGTACGCGGCAGAACGCCGAGGTCGATGTTGATGGGGCGGATCTGCGTGAACGAGCGGCCGTCGACGCGCGTGTTCTCGTCGAGCATCAGGTTGCGGAAGATCTCCACTTCCATCTCGCCGATGGCCGCGGTGACGGCGGCCACCTTCTCGACGTCCTCGGCCGGGACGGTGGCGATGATGGCGTTGCGCGCGGCCTTCATGGCCGCGCTGCGCTCATGCTTTCCCCGGGTCTGCATGGCCTGCTTGAGCTCGGCGCCATGCCGGGCCATCAGCTCGTGCACCATCTCGTCGGCGAACTTCGGAACATACGTGACTTCGATCTTCGGCTTGCCGGCCTCGGTCCGCAGTTCGAGCTGCAGGGCGCAGATGCGCCGGATCTCGGCGTGCGCCGCGTCGAAGGCGTCGAGGACGACCGACTCGTCGACCTCGCGCGCGCCCGCTTCGACCATCACGATGGCGTCGGGCGTCCCGGCCACGACCAGGTCGAGGTCGGAGAGGTCGCGCTGGGCGTTGGTCGGGTTGATGACGATTTCGCCGTTCACATAGCCGACGCGCACGGCGCTGATCGGGTTGTGGAACGGGATCTCGGAGATGACCAGAGCCGTGGAGGCGGCGTTGATGGCCAGGATGTCGGGATCGTTCTCGCCGTCAGCCGAGAGGACGAGGGCGATGATCTGCGTTTCCTGGCGGTACCCCTTCTGGAAGGAGGGGCGGAGAGGACGGTCGATGAGGCGGGAGGTGAGGATCTCTTTCTCGGTGGGCCGGCCTTCGCGCTTGAAGAAGCCGCCCGGGATGCGTCCGCCGGCGTAGGTGTACTCCTTGTAGTCGACGGTCAGAGGCATGAAGTCGCCGAGGACCGCTCCGTCCCTGAAGCAGGCCGTGGCGATCACGACCGTGTCGCCGTAACGGATCACGCAGGCACCGTTGGCCTGGCGCGCAACCGCACCGGTCTCGAGCGACAGAGTCCGGCCGCCGATTTGAATCTCTTTCTTGTGTGGCATGTTTCCCTTCGTTGCATGAGGCCACTCATCACCTCATGCGTATTGATTTGTCCGCTGTGGCCGTGATGAGGGTCGGCCGGGAGGGAAGTGGAGGACAGACAATCGTGTCTGTCCCTCCGGAATGCAAAAAGCATGGAGGACGGACGAAACTGTCCGTCTCTCCGGGGAATCGCTGGTTACTTGCGGATGCCGAGCTTCTCGATGACCGTGCGATAGCGATCGTTGTCCGTCTTCTTCAGGTAGTCCAGAAGGCGGCGGCGGCGGCCGACGAGCTTCATGAGGCCGCGGCGGCTGTGATGGTCCTTCGCGTGGGCCTTGAAGTGCTCGTTGAGGTAGGTGATGCGGCTGGAGAGAAGGGCGATCTGCACTTCCGGCGAGCCGGTGTCCCCCTCATGGGTAGCGTACTGCGTGATCAACTCCGTTTTCTGCTGCTTGGTGGTCGACAAAATCCAGTCTCCTTTAACCGGTTAAGCGTACCGTTAGATACACGTGTTCCTTCAAAATCGCGACAGGGTAACAGCGGGGAACCCCGAAATCAATCCCAGGCGATGGCGAGCGGATGCCGGCGCGCGGCGAGCGGGGGCGAAGTCGTTGGACTGGCGTGAGTTGCAGTCACCCGGCCAGCACCACCTTCGGCTTGACCTCCACCGCGCCACCCGCCCGAAGCACGTTGGCGACCTCGCCGATGGCCACGAGCTGGTCGTGGGGGTTGCCGAGCGCGAGCAGGTCGCCGGTCTTCACCTCGACGGGAGGCGTCAGGATGACGCTCTGGCCACGCATGAGCTTCCCCTGCTGCGACCAGTCGATGCGCAGCTTCTCCAGCGGGAGGTCGACGTCGTTCAACGGCTGGTAGTACGGTGGCTTGAGGATCTCCTCGACCGGCGCCGTCTCCAGCCGCTCGAACGGGATGGCGTCGCTCACCTTGAAGGTCCCGATGGCCGTGCGGCGCAGCGCCTTGAGATGGGCGTGAACGCCTGCTGCCGCGCCGAGATCGTGGGCGAGAGAACGGACGTACGTACCGGCTGACGAGCGGACGCGGAAGTCGGCCGTGGAGCCGGAGACGCGCAGGATCTCGAACTCGTAGACCGTCACCTTCTTCGGCGTCAGCGCCGCCGTCTCCCCCTTGCGGGCCAGCTCGTACGCACGCACGCCGCCGACCTTCTTTGCCGAGAACTGCGGCGGCATCTGTTCCAGCTCACCGAGAAACTTCACCACGAGCGGCGTGAAGTCGATGTGCTCGACATTGACTTCGTTCGCCTCCGCGCCGTTTTCAACAACCGGCGTCCCGGCCGCATCGTAGGAATCCGTCGCCCAGCCGAACTGGATCGTGCCCTCGTACGTCTTCTCCATCCCCATCAGATAGGCCTGAAGGCGGGTGGCCTTGCCGACGCAGAGGACGAGCAGGCCGGTAGCCAGCGGATCGAGCGTGCCGGTGTGGCCGACCTTCTTGAAACGCGAGCGGCGGCGGAAAGTCTCCACCGCGTCGTGGGAGGTGATGCCGGACTTCTTGTCGACGAGCACCAGGCCGTCGAGACGGGGCTGATTCGGGTTCATGGGCGGCGAAGCATAGTCGAACGGAAGGGCGAAGGGCGAAGGAAGAAGGCGGAAGGATCCGACCGCACGCTCAAGGCTCGCGTGTCAACCCAACGTCCAAGCGATTCCTGCCTTTGACGGCGGGGAACGTCCGTGTCGTCGTCTTGTAGCCGGGCGCGCTCACGGTGACCTGTACTTCCCCGCGAACGATCCCAGCCACGGCATACGTTCCGGTGCTGCTGGCGTCGTGCACGAGCCTCCCGGCGCCTTGCTCGACGACGATCTTCGCACCCGCGATGGGCACACCGGTCGCGGCATCGCGGATGGTCCCCTCGATCTCGACGTTAGGGATTGTCAGTGAATAAAGGTACCAAATTGTGAGCCGAAGGGCTACAATGTAC
>CAZYTO010000379.1:0-3821 GCA_964650405.1 uncultured Thermoanaerobaculia bacterium
GGTGAGTGGTCATCACGAGTGGAATGGGTGATGCGGCTGTCGAGCCGGCTCGGGTTTGGCGACGGTTTCGTCAGGAGCGTCGGGCAGGGGGTTCCGCTTGATGCGGCGCTCACTGAGCGGCCGCGACGGCTCCCCTTCGAAGTCGATGATGACGAAATCGTTGCCGGTGTGGAGCACCTGCCCGAGGTGATAGTCGCCGTGCGTTCGGATGCGGAGCCCGCCCACATTCCTGGCCAGGATGCCGCGAACGCGCTCCTGCACATCGCCTTCGCGGGCCAGCAACTCCGTAGCGCCCGGCACGTCCCTAGCGCGGCGCCGCAGAAGCTGGAAGGTCTGCGTGGCCTGCGTGCGAATGAGCTGGTAGATGGAGCGCTGGTAGTGCGGCGTAAACGGCTCGGGCCCGAAGCCGGGAACGTCGTCGCGCGAGGCCAGGGCGAGGTGCAGCTCGGCCGTCCGCCTGCCGAGGAGTGCGGCATCGTCGAGATACGGCCCGAGCAGCTCGCGAATGTTGTCGGCGGGCGGGTGCGACGCAAGAGTCATGAGCGTCTCGTGCGGCGTGGTGCGGGCCAGGGCATCGCTCGAATGGCGGTCGCTGAGCACGCGCTCGAAGAGACGGCTGATGGTGTCGAGGGTGTACGTCCAGGCGTCACCCGAGTTCGGCGCATAACTCTGCAGAACGGCCAGGATCGTCGGCTCGCCGGTCGCGTCGAGGCGATGCTCGAGGGCTCCGGCCACGCGCGGCGTGTGCGCGAAGGACGTCTCTTCATTGAGGAAACGTGTGACTTCGAGATCGGTGTTGAGGCCCGGCTCGAGGCGGCGGAACAGCTTGAGGAAGAGGCGCCCGCCGTAGACGACGGCGGTGTTGCTCTGCTCCGCGCGCAGGACCTGCGCTTCCATCGGCCCCTCGCCGCGGAGCTCTTTCAGCGTACGCGAGGGAACGCCACTGACGGTACCGAAGTCGCCCTTGAGCTGCCTGCGGCGCACGATGGCGTCGAGTAGGGCCTGGGCGAAGGCGTCGTCGGCGACCGGCTCGTAGAGCAACCCGCCGTCCGGCAGCCGCGCGATGAGCGTGGCCATCCGCGTCTGCTCATCTCCGCGCCGGGCGTGGGTGATGCCGAGGGGGAGGAGATACGTCTCCGGCTCCCCGTCCGCATAGTCGATGCTCACGAACGTCAGCAGGCCGGCGCTCTTCGGCAGCGCCACGGCGCCGCGAACGGTCAGTCCCGTCACCGTGCGCGCCTTCCCGGCGAACCAGCGCCGGGAGAGGACGTACCGCAGCAGCGCCCGCGCCAGCGCGTCCCGGTTGCGGGTTGCGAAGAGGTCGTGCGCCGAGGTGACTGCTGCCAGCAGCGGCACTTCGTCCGCCGCAGGGGCTTCCACCCGCGCAGGCTCGAGCAGGAACCAGTAGAAGGCAAACGGTCCGAGGTTGAGGAAATACGGCCGGTCGGCAACCTCGGGGAACTTCGTTCCGCCTGACAGCTCGACCAGGACCATCCCCTTGTACGCCGAGAGGTCGAGCTCGAAGCACTGCACGAGGCGGGAGAGGTTGGCCACGACGAGCACGATCTCGTTTTCGTACCGGCGCACGAAGGCCAGGATCTTGCGATTCTCGGGCTGCAGGAACTCGATCGTGCCGCGGCCGAAGGCGCGGTAGCGCTTGCGCAGGGCGATGAGCCGCTTCATCCACCACAGCAGCGACCACGGGCTGGACTGCTGCTGCTCGACATTGACCTGCTCGTAGTGGTGGCTGGGATCGATGATGACCGGCAGGTAGAGCTTCTGCGGATTGGCGCGGGAGAAGCCGGCATTGCGGTCGGCGCTCCACTGCATCGGCGTGCGCACGCCATTGCGGTCGCCGAGGTAGATGTTGTCGCCCATGCCAATCTCGTCGCCGTAATAGATGATCGGCGTGCCGGGAAAGGAGAAGAGGAGGCCGTTCATGAGGTGGATGCGGCCGCGGTGGTTCTCCATCAGCGGCGCGAGGCGGCGGCGGATGCCGAGGTTGATGCGCGCCTCCCGGTCGCGCGCGTACGTCCGCCACATGTAGTCGCGGTCCTCCTCGGTAACCATCTCCAGGGTCAGCTCGTCGTGGTTGCGGAGGAAGAGCGCCCACTGGCAGTTCTCGGGGATGACCGGCGTCTGGGCCATGATGTCGAGGATCGGGAAGCGGTCCTCCATGGCCAGGGCCATGTACATGCGCGGCATGACGGGAAAGTGGAAGGCCATGTGGCACTCGTCGCCGTTGCCGAAGTAGGGCAGTGAATCCTCGGGCCACTGATTGGCCTCGGCGAGGAGCATGCGGCCGGGGTACTTCTCGTCCATCCGCTTGCGCAGTTTCCGGAGGAAGGCGTGCGTCTCGGGAAGGTTCTCGCACGTCGTCCCCTCGCGCTCGTAGAGGTACGGAATGGCGTCGAGGCGAAAGGCGTCGACGCCGAGGTCCATCCAGAAGTCGAGCACCTTGAAGAGGGCCTCGTGCACGGCCTCGTTGTCGAAGTTGAGGTCGGGCTGATGGGAAAAGAATCGGTGCCAGTAGTACGCTTTCGCCACCGCGTCCCAAGCCCAGTTCGAGGTCTCGTAATCCTTGAAGATGATGCGGGCGTCCCGGTACTTGTCCGGCGTGTCGCTCCAGACGTAGAAGTCGCGCCAGGGGGAGCCCGGCCGGGCCCGCCGCGACTTCTGGAACCACGGATGCTGGTCGCTGGTGTGATTGATGACGAGCTCGGTGACGACGCGAAGCCCGCGGCGGTGGGCCTCGCGCAGGAAGAGCTTGAAGTCGCTGATGGTGCCGTAGCTGGGGTGGACGGAGGTATAGGCGGCGATGTCGTAGCCGTCGTCGCGCAACGGCGAGGGATAGAACGGCAGGAGCCAGAGGATGTTGACGCCGAGGTCCTGCAGGTAGTCGAGCTTCCGGGTGAGCCCCGGGAAGTCACCGATGCCGTCGGCGTTCGTGTCGTAGAACGCCTTGACGTGCGTCTGGTAGATGACGCCGTCCTTGTACCAAAGGTCGCTCATACGAGTGCCGAGTGCTGAGTGCCGAGTGCCGAGTGCCGGCGGGTGGGGGACGACGAGGATTCGGCACGACGCAGTCGTGCCCTACAGGAAGTACTCAAAGTCTCTCTCACTCCTTACCTTTCTGCGGATTCTGAAGATGTGCGCGGGGATGACGTGCGGGTTGAGCTGCACGTGGTTCCGGGCGCCGTGCCACATGTGACGCGCCCCGGTGAGCAGGTCGTGGGCCTGGAACGGACGGGCGCGGTCGAGCTCGACTTTCTCGAGGTCCAGGTCGATCCAGCCGGACTGTGTGTTGTGCGGATCGAGGTTGACGACGGTGACGACGACGTTGTTCCCGGCGCTCTTGCTGAAGCAGAGGAGCTCTTCGTTGCCGGTTTCATGGAAGGCCAGCGTGTCGTTCTGCTGCAGCGCCGGATTCTCGCGCCGGATACGGTTGACGATGGTGATCAGCTCCGAGAGGTCGTCCTCGCTGATGCCCCAGTGCTTCACTTCGTACTTCTCGGAATCGAGGTACTCCTCGCTCCCCTGTTCGCGGGCCGCGTGCTGCATGCGCTCGAAGGCCGGGCCGTAGATGCCGTAGCTGGCGCAGAGGGTGGCGGCGAGGATGAGCCGGATGATGAAGGCAGGCCGACCGCCGTACTGCAGGTACTCGGTGAGGATGTCGGGGGTATTCGGCCAGGCGTTGGGCCGGAAGAAGTCGCGGACCGGCGGGCGGGTGATGGTTTCGAAGTAGTCGATGAGCTCCCGCCCGGTGTTGCGCCAGGCGAAGTAGGTATACGACTGCGTGAACCCCGCCTTCGCCAGCCAGT
>CAZYTO010000380.1:0-3810 GCA_964650405.1 uncultured Thermoanaerobaculia bacterium
CCACGGCGTCCCGCGGTGGGAAAGGCCTTTCGTTCTTCTTCGAGCCCGCTTCGGCGGGCGAACGTGAAGAGCAGAGCCGGCAGGATGCCGCCCATCCAGCCGGGATGCTGGCGCCCCCGCGCGCGGTTCAACCGGCCGGTTCGGCCGCCCTGGAGTAGAGCACGCGGACATCGAGGCGCGCCCCGATCGAATGCAGTTCGGCCACCTCTCCCTCGCGGACGGTCGCCAGCCGCCACTGGTCATCGTCTCCGTGCGTCCAGACCACCAGCGAGTGTTCGCGGTGCGATACGAGGACGTATTGGCGCAGCGAACGGAGCGTCTTGTAGTGCTCGAACTTCTCCCCGGCGTCGTACTCGGCCGTGCGTGGACTCTGAACTTCGATAATCAGCGCGGGATTCGTAACCGCTTGCCGGTCAGCTTCATCCCGCTCACTGGCGCCGCACACGACCGTGACATCGGGATAGGTCGACAGACCCGAAGAGGTTCGGACACGAAGATCGGAGACGTACGGCCGACATGGACCGCCGTCGAGTTGCGAGTACAGCGACCCGATCACGGCCGCCGCAAGTGCGGCGTGCTCGGGGGTGCCGCCGGCCATCGCGGAGATTTCGCCATCGAAGAACTCGTGCTTGACGTTACTCGATTCTTCGAGCGCGAGGTATTCAGCGTAGGAGTACTTGATCCTGTAGTGCGGCACGGACATGCGATTCGATTATTGCACCCGTCACTGATGACGGCCAGTCAGCTTCACGGGTTCACGCCCTCGTTCCAGTTCGCTCACGTGTAAACCCGCCCTTCCTGCTCGCCCTTCCTGCTCGCCCTTCCTTCTCGCCCTTCCTCGCCCTTCCCCCCGCCCGCCCCCTCCCCGCTCGCCCGTCGTGCATATAATGCGCGCCGCGAAAACCTCGGAGGTCTCTCTTGGCAGAACAGCAATACGACATCGTCGTCATCGGTAGCGGTCCCGGTGGGTACGTGGCCGGCATCCGCGCCGGGCAGCTCGGGCTCAAAGTGGCGGTCGTCGAGCGCGATCCCTTCATCGGCGGGACGTGCACGCACCGCGGCTGCATCCCCACCAAGGCGCTCCTCGAGAACGCCGACATCTACGCGAAGATCCAGAAAGCAAAAGAGTTCGGCATCACCGTGGGCGACGTGCAGCTCGACTTCACCGCCGGGCAGAAGCGCAAGCAGGACGTCGTCGACAAGAACGCCAAGGGCATCGAGTTCCTCTTCAAGAAGAACAAGGTCGACCGCGTCACCGGCTTCGGCAAGCTGGCCGGCAAGGGCGTCGTCGAAGTCACCGGCGAGGCCGGCGCCCAGAAGCTCACCGCCAAGAACATCATCCTGGCTATGGGCTCCACGCCGAAGGATCTGCCCCACATCAAGGCCGACGGCAAGCGCATCATCAACTCCGACCACATCCTCCAGCTCACCGACGTGCCCAAGTCGATGCTCGTCATCGGCGCCGGCGCCGTGGGCTGCGAGTTTGCCTCCATCTTCTCCCGCTTCGGCTCGAAGGTCACCATCGTCGAAGTCATGCCCCAGCTCCTCCCCATCGAGGACGAGGAGATCGCCAAGGAATTCACCCGCATCTTCAAGAAGAAGGGCATCGACGTCCTCACCGACGCCAAGGTCATGTCCTGTGAAGTGACGGACGGCGGCGTGAAGTCGGTCGTCGAAGTGAAGGGGAAGCAGCAGACTATCGAGACGGAGCTGGTCCTCTCCGCCACGGGCCGCCGTCCGGTGACGGAGAACTGCGGTCTGGAAGGGACCAAGATCCAGCTCGACCGCGGCCTGGTGAAGGTCGATCCCCTCATGCGCACCGGCGAGCCGAACGTCTACGCCATCGGCGACATCGTCCCCACCCCCGCCCTCGCCCACGTGGCGTCGTTCGAGGCCATCCTCGCCGTCGAGCACATCGCCGGCCTGGAAGTGCGGCCCATCAACTACGACCATGTCCCCAACTGCACCTACACCGACCCCGAGGTGGCCTCGGTCGGCCTCACGGAAAAGAAGGCCGTCGAGCGCGGCTACGCCGTGAAGGTCGGCAAGTTCCCCTTCACCGCGAACTCCAAGGCCCGCATCCTCGGCGAGGCCGGCGGCCTGGTGAAGTACGTGGCCGACAAGAAGTACGGCGAGATCCTCGGCCTGCACCTGGTCGGGCCGAAGGCGACGGAGCTGATCGTGGAAGGCGGCATCGCCCTCTCCCACGAAGCCACCATCGAGTCCATCGCCAAGACCATGCACGCCCACCCCACGCTCTCCGAGGCCATGATGGAAGCCGCCGAGGACGCGCTGGGACACTCGATTCACCAGTAGGAAAGTGCCGAGTGCTGAGTGCCGAGTGCCGAGGAGATGGTGCTCGGCACTCGGCACTTACTCTTTGATTCTCGGCACTCGGCACTTTGCACTCGGCACTTGCTTTTGGCACTCGGCACTCAAACCTGATGGAAACGCACGGACTCTCCCGCGACCAGCTCCTCGACATCGCCTACTACCTTCGCCTGACGCGAACGCTGGAGGAGCGTCTGGTGGCGCTCTTCCGCCAGGCCAAGGTCATCGGCGGGCTCTATCGCTCGCTCGGACAGGAAGGCGAGGCGGTGGCGGCGGCCTACGCCCTCGACTACAAGCAGGGCGACGTCGTCCAGCCGCTCATCCGCAACCTCGGCTCGCTGCTCGTGGCCGGAGCGAAGCCGGCCGACATCATCAAGCAGTACATGGCCAAGGGCGATTCGCCGACCCGCGGCCGTGAGCTGAACATCCACTTCGGCCACCCGGCGAAGGACGGCTTCATCGGCCAGATCTCCATGCTCGGCGACATGATTCCGGTCATGGCCGGCATCGCCCTGGCCGGTCGCATGCAGAAGAAGAACCTCGTCGGCCTGGCCTTCATCGGCGACGGCGGCTCGTCCACAGGCGCGTTCTGGGAAGGCTTCAACTTCGCCACCGTGCAGAAGCTGCCCCTGGTCATCGTCATCGAGGACAACGGCTTCGCCTACTCGACGCCGACGTCCCGCCAGAGCGCGGTCCGCACCCTGGCCGACAAGGCCCTCGGCGTCGGCGCGTACGGCGAGACGGTCGACGGCAACGACGCCCTGGCCACGTACGGCGCCGCGAAACGGGCCGTCGCCCGAGCCCGCGCCGGCGAAGGCGTGACCCTGCTCGAAGTGAAGACCTTCCGCATGAAGGGCCACGCCGAACACGACAACGCCGCCTACGTGCCGCCGGAGTTGCTCGAGGAGTGGAAAGCGAAGGACCCGGTGATCCGCTACGAGAGAGCGCTCATCGAAGGAGACCTGGCCCAGGCCACCGACTTCGAGGCCATCCAACTGCGCGTGCGCAAAGAAATCGACGCCGCCACCGACGAAGCCGAGCGCTCCCCGATGCCGCGGCCGGAAGACGCCGCGCTCGGCCTGTTTGCCGGGGATGGATATTGGGAGACATAAGTGCCGAGTACGAAGTGCCGAGTGCCGAGTAGATCGGACTCCTCGGCACTCGGCACTCAGCACTCGGCACTATGGAAACCACCTACATCGAAGCAATCACCCAGGCCATGGCGGAGGAGATGGCGCGCGACGAGCGCGTCTTCCTCATCGGCGAGGACGTCGGCGCATACGGCGGAGCGTTCAAGACCAGCGCGGGCATCGTCGACAAATTCGGCGCGGGGCGCGTGATCGACACGCCCATCAGCGAGGCAGCCATCGTCGGCGCGGCCTCGGGCGCGGCGCTCATGGGCATGCGTCCCATCGCCGAGATGCAGTTCATCGACTTCATCACCTGCGCCTACGACATGCTCGTCAACTTCACGGCCAC
>CAZYTO010000381.1:0-3800 GCA_964650405.1 uncultured Thermoanaerobaculia bacterium
AAGGGAATTCCTCCTTCTTCGGCTTTGGAAAGCATTGTTGTGGGTGGGGGGCACCCTT
The DNA here is from genome assembly GCA_964650405.1 of uncultured Thermoanaerobaculia bacterium. GTDB lineage: Bacteria > Acidobacteriota > Thermoanaerobaculia > Gp7-AA8 > Gp7-AA8 > CAZYTO01. The sequence continues at coordinate 59 of CAZYTO010000381.1, forward strand.
ACCTGATAGGGGTGATCGGCGGTGCTTGTTCGTTAGCCAGCGGGTGGTTACGACGGAGGGGCCAGAGCGACGGCCAAGCTCTCGAACGTCGGGTCATCGCAGGCGCTATGATCGTTGGCCGGGCGGAAAACCCTCTCGTGCGCGGACTGCCTCCGCCGGTACGATCGCGAAGCGTTACAGACGGCCCCCACGAGGTACTGCCGCGGATTCTCGATTCGGTTCGGATCGCGGAGGTAGCTGATGAAGACTTCGTTGACGAGCGAGCCAGCGTCCTCGTCGGGCACGCCGAACCGCCGCCGAGCCAGCATCCGCAGGAGAGGTGCGAGTTGCGTGTAGAGCTCCTCGAATACTACTTCTTGCTCCGGGCACGCTCCGATGGCGGACGCACGTTCACCGTAAGGCGTAACCCGCTTAGCGGCGATATCGCGCTCTCCATCGATAGGCAGGGTAGGCTCAGGCATGTCGTCATAAAGAGGAGTGATCCGGCGACCCATTTCCCTACCCGTCAAGGCTTGGGAAGAGCGTGGCCGCCCAAGAACTCTGGGTAGGGCGGCGCGGCACGAACCCTACCCCCTATCCGTTTGCCAAACACCTCGTGTTTTTTTGACAGACACCTCGTGGATTCACAAAGCTTGACAGATCGCCTTCGATGAATGAGCATTCATTCACATGAGCCGCCGCGCCGCCTCCGCCGCCACCGCCACAGCAGCTCCCACCGCCTTTCCGGGGACCAGTAAACGGGAGCGCATCCTGCGGGCCGCCACCGACGTCTTCGCGCGCAACGGCTACTTCAACGCCAAGGTCTCGGAGATCGCCAAGGCGGCCGGCGTGGCGGACGGAACCATTTACCTGTACTTCGACGGCAAGGAAGACCTGCTCGTCACGATCTTCCGGGAGCACACCCGCAACTACCTTCAGTCGCTGGAGCGGGAGATGGCGACCATCAACCGCGCCGAGGAGCGGCTGCGCGTGGCCATCCGCCACCACCTCGAGACCCTCGGCCGGGACCGCGCCCTGGCCATCGTGGCCCAGGTCGAACTGCGGCACAGCCTCAAGTTCATGAGCCTCCTCTCGCAACAGGAGGTGGCCGACTACCTCAACATGCTCCGCAAGCTCGTCGAGCATGGCCAGGCCGACGGCACCTTCCGCCGGACCCTCCACCCCCAGCTCGTGGCCAAGTCCGTCTTCGGCATCCTCGACGAGATGGTGACGTCGTGGATCCTGAGCGAGAAGGACTACAACCTCGGCGACCAGGCCGGCCAGATCGCGGACCTGATCCTCACCGGCCTCCTGTAACGCGCCGCGGACGAACCCGTTACGCCTCGGCAAGCAGCCCGGCCACCAGGCGGGCTCGAGCGTCCTCTCACCAAAGGAGGACGTCATGTCCCAGGTTTTCGTGATTCTGTTCCTGGTGCTTCCCCTGCTCCACGGTCCCGCATTCGATCCCAACGGAGGCAAGGCGGCCCGCCGCACCATTGCTCCCAACAACGGCTCGTGCATCGACCCCGACGGCATGCCCTGCGTCAGGGCCGCGTCGCTCAGTACCGACAAGGGCCTCGGCGTCGATCCGAACGGTTAGGAGACGATCATGCGACTGATCCTCATCCTGGCTTTTCTCATCTCCACGGCCGTTGCGGCTGACGCTGGATTGGGCATCGATCCCAACGGCCGTGCCGGCGCGACGCTGGACTCCGGTGGCGGCATGGACCCGAATGGCGGCACGCACACCGCTTCGACCCTGGCCGGCGACCGCGGTGCGGGTCTCGATCCCAACGGCTGAACGGTGAATCGAACTGTGCGCCACCTCGCCGTGGCGCACAGTTGACCGCATCTTCGACTATTCCAATTCCGGCGGGTTCGAGTTGCGGTCCGGCGACCGCGATGTCAGGCCGGCCGGGACTGCAGGCCGGCCGCAACCTCATGCCGCCCGGCCGCGACCTCATGCCGCCCGGCTGCAACCTCATGCAGGGCGCCGGCCGCCTACACGGAGGGCATCGATTCGGCCGCGGGCTGGGCCGCGGACGCGTCGTCCCAGTTCGTGTGCGGCCTGCGATTCATCACGACATAGTTCCAGAAAAGGCCGCCGTAACTGTGCGCGGTCATGCCGCGCTTCGCGTAGAACGGCAGGAGGAGCTTCTGCAGCTTGGGCAGGTTGTAGAACGGCACGCCGGGGAAGTAGTGGTGCTCGAGGTGGTAGTTCGAGAAGAGATAAGCGGCATCCCAGAACCAGGAGCCCTTCACCAGAGTGGACCACCGGGCGGGGTCGCCCGGCTCGATGTCGTAGTGCTGGCCGACCCGGTTCAGGGCGAACGCCACCGGGAAGACGAAGAACACCGGCACGACGTAGAGCTTGAAGGCGATCCACCAGCCGCCGATCAGGGCGATCGCGGCCAGTGCCCCGAGCTGGACGACGATCGTGACGATCCGCTCGCGGGCGATCAGGCGCTGCAGCTCCGGTTCGTACGATACCGACTCGCGTTTCGCGGCCCGGAAGTAGATCGGCAGGAGTCCCGGCGTGAAGTACAGAAACTTCAGCCAGCGGGCGTTGCGCTTCGGCGAGAGGTAGTGGCGCTTCGGATCCTCTTCCGGCGATCCGAGTCCGGCGTGGTGGTCGAGATGCCACCGGGTGAACTGCGAGGCCGAGATCCCGCTGGGGATGGCGTAGGCCAGCCCGAGGATGCGATAGATACGGTCGCTGGCCTTGGTCAGAACGGCACGGTGGACGACCTCATGCAGCAGGACGGTGAAATCGAACACGGCAAAGCCGGCCACCACCGCGCACGGCAGCCAGAAATACCAGTGCTGGAGCCGCACGATGCCCAACCCGGCCAGCACGAGCGCGACGACGTTCGCCAGCGCCACCAGGGCGTGCAGCAGCGGCCGCTTCTGGTGCAGATCCCGGAGCACATCGGTCGGCACTTCCGCCGCGAGATCGCGCTTGAGCTGCCGCGCATGCTGGTCGTAGTAGGACGCCATGTTCGTGGAGCTTAACAGGCGCACGCGGCCCCGTTGTTTCAAAGGGCCGACAGATGCGGTGAGAAAGGGCGAAGGTTGGAAGGGCGAAGGGCGAAGGCAATACAGATTCTCGACAGCTCAAGCCTGAGCCCTCCCTCCTTCGCCCTTCGCCCTTCAAGTTCATACTTCGCCCGAAGATGTTCACCATCGGCCACTCCACCCGCTCCCTCGACGACTTCATCGGCCTGCTGACGGAAAACGGCGTGGAGCGGCTGGCCGACATCCGCCGCTATCCCGGCTCCCGGCGCTATCCGCACTTCTCCTCGGAATCGCTGGCCCGGACGCTGCCCGGGAACGGCATCGCCTACATCCACATGCCGGAGCTCGGCGGCCGGCGGACGCCGCGGCCCGATTCTCCCAACGGGGCCTGGCGAAACGAGCAGTTTCGCGGGTATGCCGATTACATGGGCACAGCCCCGTTCCGCGAGGCCGTGGACCGCCTCCTGGGCTTCCCGGAGACGACGGCCGTCATGTGCGCCGAGGCGGTGCCGTGGCGGTGCCATCGCAACCTGGTGGCGGACGACCTTCTGCGGCGGGGAATCCGCGTCCTCCACATCCTCGGTGCCGGCTCCCTCCGGGAACACCAAATGAATCCACACGCCCGGATGGATGGAGATCGGTTGGTTTATCCGGCGAGCTATAATCTCGACCTGATCCCATGAATGCCCGGAGCGTACATGTCGATCGCTGAGGCGACGGCACCGCCAAACGAGCGCGACGTCGTCCT
>CAZYTO010000382.1:0-3723 GCA_964650405.1 uncultured Thermoanaerobaculia bacterium
GCTTGCAGGTCCGCACGCGCCCGACCTTCTCCGTGGTGACGAGCCCGGCCTCCTCCAGGACGCCGACGTGCTTCTTCATGCCCGTGAGGGTCATGTGGAACTTCTCGGCAAGGTCCGTGATCGAAGCGTCGGAACGTCCGAGCTGCTCCAGAACGCCGCGTCGCGTAGCGTCTGAGAGCGCGGCGAACGAGTCATCGAGGCGGGCTTGCGTATACTGAACCATTAGGTTCAGTATACACGCCGCGGGGCGGAATGCAAGGGGGTCGCACGCTGCGTTTTCGACTCATGGAGAGCCGAGGACGACGTGAATGAAGTCGTCCGCGAAGCCGGCTTTCCAGTCCGCCACGAGAAACGACTGACCGTCGGGCATCACCGCGCACGAACGGATCGTGTCGGACGTCTGGAAGAGTGGCGTGATCGTCGCGTCCTCCCATCGTCCGTCGCTTGCGAGCGCGCTGATGACGTAGCGATCGGACACGTAAAACAGTTCGCGTCCGTCGTGGCGCCACATCGGGATGTAGCCGCCGTGTTCGGAGATCCGGATTCGCCGCGCCACTGGCCGGGGATCGGCCGGCGTCCACCGCCGCTGCCGCCTCTGCGCCGCCCGCCCGGGCATCTCCTCGAGATGATCGCGATCTCCGGCGGCGCCCCTGTGCTGCCCGAGGCGGTGTTTTGATCCGTCGACGGGAGAGATTCAGCGCACCGCGCGAGGCTTTTCCCAGGCTTCCTGTTTGAGCTGCCGTGTCAGGGACCGGCGGGCCGTTGGAGGTTCGCCGTGGACCGTGAGCCCAGTCACGGCGGGAGCCCGGCGCGACGAGTAATTTGCTCGCAGTTCCCGATCGTCCCAAATTCTGGCGTGACAGATTGTGAGGCTTGCATCTTGACTCGTTTGACCGGGCGCTTCTCCACGCTTCTCTTGATCCTTTTTCTCTCCCAGGTGACCTCCGCCGCCGTGGTGGGAAGCGGCACTCCGAGCTCCTGCACCGAAGCAGAGCTGTCTGCGGCCGTTCCTTCCGGCGGCGTCATCACGTTCAACTGCGGGGCCGGGCCGGTGACGATTCCGTTCACGTTCACCCTGGCCTTTGGCTCGGGCGAACCGCCGGTGACGATCGACGGCAACGACTCCATCACCTTCGACGGCGCGGGTCTCACCTCGGGCATGATCGCCGTCTTCGGCGGCAGCACGTCGCTGCCCGACGTGACGTTCAAGCATCTGGTGATCGCCAACGGCAATAACACGGGGGGGTTGGGTGCCGGCGGCGCGATTCAGAACTTCGGGAAGGTGACGCTCGACAGCGTGACGGTGCGGAACAGTCGAGCCAACAGCGCCGGCGCCATTTTCCAGGAGCCCTGTACGGGCTGCCTGATGCCGGTGCTGGCCGCGACAGGGTGCCTGTTCCAGAACAACACCGGAGCCGGTGCCATCAGCCTTCAGGGCGGTGTGCTCAGCATCGAGCAGTCGACGTTTGCCGGCAATTCCGCGCCGGGCTCGGGGGCCATCGAGATCTTCGCCAACTCCACGTTCACAGTCGACGCTCGCATCGACCGCAGCACGTTCACCGGCAACGCTGCGACATCCTTCAACGGAGGAGCCATCAATGTCGAGTCGCTCAACCCCGGCAGCGTCGTGCGGATCGTGAACGACACCTTCACCGGCAACAGCGTTCCCGCCAACGGACAAGGCGCGGCCATTTACGCCGGCACGGGACCGGTGGTCATCACGAACTGCACGATCGCCGGCAATACGGGCGGCTCCGCGGGAGGCGCCGTCTACTTCGCCTCGCCGGCCATTTCCATGAACAACACGATCCTTGCCTCCAACAGCGGCGGCAACTGCTCGTTCTCGGGGGGGATCACGCTGGCAGGCGGGCACAATCTGCAGTTCGGCGATTCGACCTGCACCGGAGTCACGGTGGCCGATCCGCTCCTCGGGCCGCTCGCGGACAACGGCGGAGCGACGCAAACGATGGCCCTCGGCACCGGCAGTCCGGCCATCGACGCCGGCGACAACACGCTCGCACCGACGATCGATCAGCGCGGCGTGGCCCGTGACGACGGCGATCACGACGGAAAGGTCGTTGCCGACATCGGTGCGTACGAAGCTGCAGGCGGAAACGGGAACCCGGCGCGGACGAAGCGGCACATCGTGCAGCACTGACCGCCGAACCGGCATGTCATCCTGAAGAGCGTCTCGGTGCCGTCCCCGACACGGCCGAGCGTCTTCGGCGTGATCTTACGGGCCCCAAGGGCGACTTCCGTTTCGTCGTCGCGCCAGGCAGAACCCATCCCCGTTCCAAAAACCAAGTCCATGAGCACGTCCGCGCGGCCGTTTAGATGGCCGGCGGCCCGAAGAGCGTCGACGATTTGTCGGCAATCCATGGCCACCTTGAGCCACTGGAGAGCGAGGCTCTTTCCGGCTCCCTGGGGGCCCACAAGAACGGTGAGATCTCCGAGCTGGAGCGAGACGTCGGCCAGATGTGCGAAGTTCCGGATGCTCAGTGTGAGCGGTTTTGACCCTTGCCGTGGATGTCCGCTGCTCATCGCCATGAAGAAACTGTAATCCCTCTTCAGCCATTTCGCGCAGCCGCTCTCAGGAGGCCTGCGCGGAGAGTCCACCGCGCCGCAGTCCTGATGCGTCAGCACCCTGGTGCTGCTACAGGGGAGGTGTCTGACCGCTGCGCGGGCGCATCCGGTAGTGAAGCTTGAGCATGGAGATGCCGAGGAAGTGAACGTCGTGATCGCACCGCAAGACGCCCTCGGCGTCGGTGTACACGGCGAACCGCTCTTTCAGCGACTGCAGATAGAGAACCCTGAGACGTTCCGCATCGAGCGCGAGAATGCGATAGAAGCCGGCATCGCCGAAACCATGGCCGGCGGACAACAGTTGAAATTGCCCTTCGCTGTCGTGCCGGGGGCGGAGCAGTACCGTGGCGCTGCCCTTCGGCACGGGGAAGACGACTTTGACGCATCGCGCTCCGGAAAGCGGCAGGGCCACGGTGGTGTAGAACCCTGAGTAGATGGTCCGGCCGCTCCCCAGAAGGCGTCGCTGCCAGCCGGTGTGTACGGCCCGTCCGGAGCTGTCGCGCAGCGGAAGCACTTCGCTCGTCATCCCACGGCTGGTCTCCAGGCCGAAGACGGGGAAATTGAGCTGATTCATGTACCGGCTGACCGTGGAGACGATCAGCCACAGGAAGAGCCGGCCGGGAAACCGCGTCTCGGACCAGACATCGAGGTCGTACATCGCCGTGTGCTCGTAGAAGTGACGGACGGCGGGATCGGTCCTGGCAGGCTCGAAGTCCGGCCCGGAAAGGATCGCGAAATCAGGCAGGAGGCCGGCCTCGGACGCCTTCTCGTCGATCGACAATCCCTCGCGCTCCGCGACGAGCTGGTAGGGACTCTCGCCGCTCGCCACCTTGCTGCCAACCGGCCCCACCAGCCACGGGACGTCGGCTTTGCGCACGGTGCGCCCGAACAGGCGGAGAAAGAGGCGGATGCCCATGGCCCCGAAGCGGCCCAGGAGAAGTTGAATGCGCCGCGGCTGGCCGGTCGACATGCTGGCTCGCGCCTCTTCCCGGCCAAGGTGCACTTGGCCGGGTCGTCAGGAAGCGCATGATAGCGAATGGCGGTGCTGGGGGCTCCGCCGGCAACCGTCGGGCTAACCTGACCACTAAGGGATTGTCAGTGAATAAAGGTACCAAATTGTGAGCCGAAGGGCTACAATGT
>CAZYTO010000383.1:0-3705 GCA_964650405.1 uncultured Thermoanaerobaculia bacterium
CGCCGTCTTCCTCTGGCTCTGCGACCAGGGCTTCGGTCAGGGCATCATCTGGTTGCTTCGGCGCTTTGGAGCTGCGGTCTGATGCCCGAAGTCAGCCAGAAGCAGTGGTTCATCGTCCACACCTACTCCGGGTTCGAGGAGCGGGTGAAGGAGAATCTGCGGCAGCGCATCGACGCCCTGGGCATGAGCGAGAAATTCGGTGAGATCAAGATCCCCACCGAGACGCTCGTGGAGATGAAGTCGGGCAAGAAGCGCGAGGTGCAGCGCAAGTTCTTTCCCGGCTACATCCTCGTGGAAATGGAGATGTCGGATGACGCCTGGCACCTGGTGAAGAACACGCCGAAGGTGACCGGCTTCGTGGGAACGGGCAAGAAGCCGACGCCCCTGACCCAGGAAGAGGTCGACCAGATCCTGACCCAGGTGGTCACGACCAAGGAGAAGCCGAAACCGAAGCACGTCTACGAGCACGGCGAGCACGTACGGATCATCGACGGTCCGTTCACGAACTTCACCGGGGTGGTGGAAGAGGTCAACCTCGACCGCAACACGCTGAAGGTCATGGTCACGATCTTCGGCCGTTCCACTCCGGTGGAGCTGGACTTCCTGCAGGTGTCTCGGTACGACGCCAGCGAGGAGCAGGGCGGCGGCGGACCGGGAGACAAGCAGTCCAAGCGGTAGCGAAAGGCGACGGAGAATGTTGAATGATGAATATCGAATGATAAAGCGTTCGCAATTCACCATTTAACATTCAACTTGAACATTCACGATTTTAGGACGTTAAATCATGGCTAAGAAGATTACCGGTTATATCAAGCTGCAGATCCCGGCCGGCGCGGCGACGCCGGCTCCTCCCGTCGGCCCGGCCCTCGGCCAGCACGGCGTGAACATCATGGAGTTCTGCAAGACCTTCAACGCCCGTACCCAGGGCCAGCAGGGACTGATCATCCCGGTCGTGATCACGGTCTTCTCCGACCGCACCTTCACGTTCGTGACGAAAACACCCCCTGCCTCGATCCTCCTGCTCCGCGCCGCCGGCATTCCCAAGGGCTCCGGCGTGCCGAACAAGAACAAGATCGGCAAGGTCACCAGGAAGCAGGTCGAGGAGATCGCCAGGACGAAGATGCCCGACCTCAACGCCGCTTCCCTCGAAGCGGCCGTCCGGACCGTCGAGGGCACCGCGCGCTCGATGGGGATTGAAGTACAGGGATAGATACGAGTCGTTAGTGGTTAGTGGTTAGAACGTTTTTTCCTAACCACTCGACGCTGACCACTAACCACTAAAGGCGCCCCAGCGCGTAGCTGGGCAACAACAGCAACGTAGGAGGCAGCTCGCAAGACTGCCGTTAAGACTACGGAGGTGAAATGGCCAAACACGGCAAGAAGTACCGTGCAGCGGCCGGGAAGGTCGAGACCCGCCCGTACCAGTTGGACGAGGCGTTCGCGCTGCTCAAGCAGATCGCGTACGCGAAGTTCAACGAGACGGTCGAGTTGTCGATGCTTCTCGGCGTGGATCCCAAGCACGCCGACCAGATGGTCCGCGGCACGACCGTGCTCCCGCACGGCACCGGCCAGTCGAAGCGCGTGCTGGTGATCGCTCAGGGCGACAAGCAGCGAGAGGCTACCGAAGCCGGCGCTGACTTCGTCGGCGGCGACGACATGGTCGAGAAGATCCAGGGTGGCTGGGTCGACTATGACGCCGTCATCGCCACGCCCGACATGATGCGGTCGGTCGGCAAGCTCGGCAAAGTCCTCGGTCCCCGAGGGCTGATGCCGAACCCCAAGACCGGCACCGTCACGTTCGATGTGGGCAAGGCGATTCAGGAGATCAAGGCCGGTAAGGTGGAGTTCCGCGTCGACAAGACGTCGATCATCCACGTTCCGGTCGGAAAGATCGGCTTCAGTGCGGACCAGCTTCGCGACAACGCCACGTCTCTGATCCAGGCGGTGCGCAAGGCCAAGCCGCCTGCGGCCAAAGGGAAGTACGTCCGCTCCATCTACATCTCGTCGACCATGAGCCCCTCGATCTCCATCGACACGGGCGTGGCCGAGACGAAAGCGGCGGAGTAAGGAGAAAGCATGAATCGCGACGAAAAAGCAGCAGCGATCTCCGAGCTCAATGAAGGCATCGGCACGGCCACCAACGCGTTCCTGATCTCCTTCAAGGGCATCACCGTTCCGCAGGTCACCGAGCTCCGCAAACACGTCCGCGAGTCGGGCTCGGATTACGTCGTCGTCAAGAACACCCTGGCCCTCATCGCGGTGAAGGACTCGCCGCTGGTGGCGCTGAAAACGCAGTTCAAGGGTGAAACGGCCGTGGCCTTCAACAGGACCGACGCCGTGCCCCTGGCGAAGGCGCTGACCAAGTTCGCCAAGGACGTTCCCACGGTCCAGTTCAAAGGCGCGATGCTCAACGGGCAGATCGTGCCGGCGACCGAGATCCAGAACATCGCCAATCTCCCGTCCCGCGAGGAGCTGATCGGCAAACTGCTGTTCCTCATGCAGTCGCCCATCCGCGGTCTCGCCACCGTTCTCGCCGCCAACATCCGCAACCTGGCCGTCGTTCTCAACCAGATTGCCGAGGCGAAGGGCGGCGCGGAGTCGAACGCTTAACCATCGAACTGAATTGAACAAGACCAAACTATTTGGAGGATGAAATGGCCGTTTCTACCGAAGATTTCGTGAAGCAGATTGAGTCGATGTCGGTCCTTGACCTTTCCAACCTCGTCAAGGCACTGGAAGAGCGCTTCGGCGTCTCCGCCGCCGCCGCGACCGTGGCCGCCGCCCCCGCTTCCGGCGGTGGCGCTGCCGCCGCCCCGGCCGCCGAGGCCCAGACCGAGTTCACCGTCGTTCTGGACAGCGCCGGCGACAAGAAGATCAACGTCATCAAGGCCGTCCGCGAGGTCACCTCGCTCGGTCTGAAGGAAGCGAAGGACCTCGTCGAGGGCGCTCCCCAGACCGTCAAGGAGAACGTCTCGAAGGAAGAGGCCGAGAAGATCAAGAAGGCCTTCGAAGAGGCCGGCGCCAAGGTCTCGATCAAGTAGCGACCGTCCCGGCGGCCCCGGCCGCCGGCGACGTTTCACGGGCCGCCAGGCCGGTCTTTCCCGGCGGACGCGGCCCGAAAACGATACCGAGTTCATCCGGGCGGGGAGACCCGCCCGGAATTTCCCCTTGTTTCAGTAGTTAGAGCTTGCGAGTCGGGAGAGGGGGGGAGCGGCCCTTTCCACAACGACTCACCCTCGCGTGCACTCCCATCGCGTCGCCTGCGGTGGGCCTCGCCTACAAAACACGTGACCTCGGCAACCTGAATGTGAAGCGATGAGGGTCTGACGCGCATCGTGCGCGCCGCAGAACCTCCGCGTCTTCGTGTTCCGGCTGAGCGAGGAAAGGAGTCATCCGAATGAACGGAGCCATGCCGAAACAGGAGCCGGTTCGTCACGACTTCTCGAAGATTCGCAGCTATATGGCGCTGCCGAATCTCATCGATGTCCAGAGAAAGTCTTACGAACGGTTCCTGCAGATGAACCTCCTGCCGGAGGAGCGCGAGGACACGGGCCTCCAGTCCGTCTTCACCAGCGTCTTCCCCTTCAGCGATTTCCGGGAGACGTGCTCGCTCGACTTCGTCAAGTTCTCCATCGGGAACTGGGAGTGCAAGTGCGGCCAGCTCAAGGGCCTCGAGCACCTGCGCATGACCTGCGCGAACTGCGG
>CAZYTO010000384.1:0-3698 GCA_964650405.1 uncultured Thermoanaerobaculia bacterium
GCGGATTTTCGCCTTAAATACGTTTGGGGGCGTGATCAAAAAGGCTGGAGGGTGGAAAGGCTGAAAGGGCCAGAGGCAGCGGGGGGTTTCCTCCCAGCCTTACGGCCTTTCAGCCTTGCTCGAGCCCGATACTTCTGACTTAAGTGCCAAGCCACTGCGCCGCTCACCGCACCCCGGCCTGTTCGCACGCATCCGGCTCCCCTCCCGCGCAGGCCCGCCGGTAAAGAGCCAGGGCCTTGGCGTGGTCCCCGGCGACGCCGCGGCCGGCCCCATACAGGATGGCCAGGTTGAAGCAGGCCCGCGATTCGCCGGCATCGCAGGCAGGCCCGTAGAGAGCCGCCGCCTTGGACGGATCCGCGATCACGCCCTGCCCCTGGTCATAGTCGAAGCCGAGGCTGGTGCAGGCTGACTGCAGTCCGAGCTTGCAGGCTTTGTCGTACAGCGCCACGGCCCGCGCCGGGTCGGCGGCGACGCCTGTGCCGCTCTCGTAGTCAAACGCGGTCCGCTCGCAGCCCCGGGCATTGTCCTCGGCGCACGTGGCCTCCGCCACGACGAACGCCCGCTGCTCCGCGGTCGCGGGCGTCGCGCTGCCGGCCAAACGCTCGCACGGCCCTCCCGGCGAGAGAAACTGCACGATCCGGCGCCGGCCCTGGAGCCACGAGGCGCTCGTCTCCCGCGCCAGCCGTTTGCTGGCAATGCCCCGAGGCGTGGCTCCGGCCCGATCGGCGACATTCGGACGCAGACCACAGCCACAGAAGAGCGCCATCACGTCGAGATCGCTGCGCAGGTTGTTGGGCGACTCCGCGATCTCGTGCAGCGGCGTGCGGCCGGCGTTGTCGCTGACGTTCACCGTCGCGTGTTGCGCGACGAGCGTCTCCAGCTCCGGCAGGTTCCTCGAGGCGATCATCAGCGGGGTCATGCCGGCGTGATTCCGGGCATCGACCTCCGCTCCATGCTCGATCAGCAGCCGCACGGTCTCGGAATTGTCCGAGAGCGAGACCACGGCGCGATGCAGCGGCGTATCTCCCGATCCGTCGCTGGCGTTGGCATCGGCGTGATGCGCGAGCAGCACGGCGACGGCTTTGGGGTCGAGGGCGTTCCGATGCAGGGGCGTCATTCCGTTGTCATCCCGGGCATTGACGTCCGCTCCATGAGCGATGAGGAGCTCGAGGATCGCCGCCCGAACGGCGGACGCTTTCTCATTTCCGTAGGTGTCCGCGTCGCCCGCCGCATGCAACGCCGTGGTCCCGTCCTCGAGCGCCGCGTCGACGGCCGCGCGGTGCGCCAGGAGCAACTCGACCACGTCGCGGTGCAGTCCCTTCGCCGCGGCGTGCAGCGGCCGGCCGGCGATGACCCGGCCGAAGCCGATGTCCGCACCCTCCACGCCATGCCGGACGAAGGCGCTGCGCTGAACGGCATTGGCCAGCAGCGGATCGTCTTCCAGCATCCGGCGAACCGTGGCGAGATCGCCCTTCCCCGCGGCGGTCACGAACGTATCGATCCGTCTGCGCGTCAGCTCCTTCCCGATCCCGACGACGAGACCGTAGACACCGATGGCCAGGCACGCCACACCTGCGAGGAGAAATACCGGGCGGGCGCGGAACCGCTTCGCTGCCAACGCGAGCAATCCCAGCCCCACGAGGGTGAATAGCGCTCCGAGCCCGAGTCCCATCCGTCTTCCGCCGCGTGACTATCGTTCAGAAGCGCAGGATCACGCAAGGCTGCTTCGTTGGCGACGGAAGCAGGGATTGTGCCGCGCGAATCGATCGCCGTTGGCGGTTCGGGGCTGTTCGTCTCTTTGAAGGTTCGCCCTGCCTCACTGGGTCGCGGTTGGCTCTTCTTTCTTCAGCACGACCGAGAATCTGGACGTGTTGCAGACGAGCAGGTCCTTCCACATGTCGAAGTCGAGGTTGTCCTTCGTCCAGCGCTTGTCCTCGGAGAGGATCTTTTCCGCTTCGAAGTGGACCTTCGTTCCGGCCAGAGAGATCACACCATCCACCTCGATGTCCGCGCTGGTGCCGCCCGCCACGCCGACCACGCGGAACCGGGCCTGGAACTCGTGCGGGCTGATGCGCTCGCCCACTTCCAGCGTCCCGGTGGAGTACCAGCAGCCGATGCCTGTGTAGCGTTCGACGGTCCACGTTCCCGGCAGGGTCTTCACGAACTCGTCGGTGAGGGCGGCGGACGGGACGGTCTGTGCGGACTCCGTCTCCGTGACCAGGTATTGGAGGATCACGGGCGAGTCGAAGGTGAGGTCGTAATCGCGGACCTGGGTGACGTCCTGATTGTGGGCTGAGGCACGGCCCTTGTAGCGGTTGCCGCCGACCTCGATCTCGCCGCTGCTCTGGGTCATGCCGAATCCCTCCACGGAGCCGGACTCGAGCAGGTACCTCGCGTCCCACTTGTACTTTCCCGAGCCGTCACTGAGGAAGCGCACGCCGCGGATGGTGGGCGAGCCCTGGTAGTCGTTGTGGAGGATGCTGGCGATGGTCGCCTCGGACAGGGGCTCATTGGTGAAGAGCGTCTCCACGATGCCGCAGGGCAGGTCTTCGGCCGTGCCGGCCTTGAGTGCCTTCGCGTCCGACGGCCACGCCTCGCGCTTTCGCGCGTAGATGTATTTGATCGGATACTCCTTGCCGTTCAAGGTGAACGTCCCCGTGACCGTCCCGTCGCTGGGGCTCACGGCCGCCTTTCCCGCGGATTTCCCCGGTTTGGCCGGGCTTCCTTTCGTGGACTTACCCGTCCGAGGCGGATCCGCGAAGCCCGGCATCGCAGCGAGAGCAACAACGGTCGCGAAGAGGGTGAGAACGAACGGAATCCGGACGACGCGCATGAACGGCCTCTCTGGTCGCGGATTCGGCCCGACGTGCTTGCAGCGGCCGGTGTTCTCGCGACGGGAAGTTACGGGGCTGAACGATTCTGATCGAACAACTTAGCCGCTCCCGGCAGGCCTCGCCGTGATCCCGCCCACATTGCAGCCTTCCAGCCTTCCAGCCTTTCAGTTTCTCAAGACCGACGCTTGGTGCAGAGCAGCGCGCCGAATTACTGCTTCGCGGTGTCCACGTGCTCGTGCTTCTCGGTTTTCGCGTGTCCGCCCGGTTCCGCCGTCAGCCGCTCCGGGAACTCGAGGCGCGCCAGCATCTCGCCGAAGCGCGGGTCGCGGCGCAGTCTCTCGAAGCGCGGACCGCTCACCAGCTCGCCGAGGTCGCCGCGCATTTCGAGGAAGGCCTCGGCGTGTTTCAGGGCCAGCTCGACCTCATCGACGGCCGCATAGACCTCGGCGAAAAAGATCGGGGCGACGAATTTCTCCGCGGCGATCTCGTGCAGATCGTCCACGGTTTTCCGCGCCCGCTCCGTCTCGCCCATCATTCCGTAGATCCAGCCGAGCGTGGCCAGCAACTCCGGGTAGCGCCCTTCGAGCATGATGGCCGTGCCCACTTCGGTGAGGGCCTCCTCATAGCTTCCCCGGAGCGCATGAATGCGGCCGATCAGCAGGTGCGCCAGGAAGTGTGACTCGAAGTCGACCGTATTTCGCACGTGCGACAAGGCCTCTTCGGTCCGGCCGGCGAAGTACAGCAGGTCGGCATAGTTGAGGTTCATGATGGTCGACAGCGGCTCGATCTCGATGGCCATCCGCGCCTCGCGCAGCGATTCCTCGGTCCGGCCCATCCAGCAGAGAAAAATCGAGTACCAGTGGT
>CAZYTO010000385.1:0-3649 GCA_964650405.1 uncultured Thermoanaerobaculia bacterium
GCTGGTCCAGGAGGAGCAGTGAACGGGATTTACCGGGCCGTCCTCTTCGATCTCTGCCAGGTTGGCCCGTCCGCCCCACACCTTTAGGGTGACCACCGTGCCGTCGAGCTCCGTCCATGTGGTGGAGCCGGTCAGCGGATGCACGAGCCGCTTCACGTGGATCTTCCACGTACCCGTCTCCCAGTCGAAATCGTGCTGCCCGTCTCGTGGCGCTGGCTTCGGCGGCTCGGCTGCCTGCAACGGCTGCAACTGCAGCAGCAGCCCGAGACAGCACGCCATCAGAAGACAATTCTTCTTCGATAACCTCATCTCATCTCCTCTGACTTCGTCCCGCGTTCATTTGCGCGCCCGCTTGAACGTCATGACCCAATTCGTCTCCCACGTCCTGCCGGCATCGTCCGAGAACGCCTGCTCGAAGCGCGATGCGTCCGGCGTGATCCCGCTGAAGCCGTTGCGCACGAAGATCGTCCGGTCGCGAAACGGTTCCTGATCCTGAAAGTCGCCGCGCCCGTTCCGGAACTCACCCACCATCGGCGGGTTCATCACGCCGTCGCTGTTGGCCCAGTTGAGACTCCACTGGCGGGCCGCGGAGTTGTACAGGCGCAGGCCCACGCCTTCGATGTGGCCGGCCGGGCCGTCCACTTCCAGCTCGAAGAGACTGGCCCGGCCGTTCCAGACGCTGCGGACGTCCGAGGTCCCGTCGTACTGGACCCAGGTGTTGGAGCCCGTCAGCGGCTTCAACAGCCGCGACACGTGAGTCGTCCAGTGGCCGAGGTTGAAGTCGAAATCGTGGGAAGCGTCTGCTTTCGCGGCGGTGCGTTTCGCGGCTGCGTCCCGCGTCACGGTCGCGACCCAGTTCGGCTCCCAGCTCTTCCCGCCGTCCGCCGAGAATGCCTGTTCGAAGCGGTACGAATTCGCGGTGATGTCGAAGAAAGCCTGGCGCGCCAGAATCGTGCAGCCGTTGAACGTCTCCTGGTCGTAAAACTCGCCGCGCCCGTTCCAGAACTCACCCACCGCCGGCGGGCTGAGCGTCCCCTCGCTGCTGTTCGCCCAACTGAGACTCCACTGCCGGGCCTTCGGGTTGTAGAGCCGCAGGGTCAGCCCCTCCAGGTGAGTCCCGCCGCCGTCGATCTCCACCTCCTCCAGATCGGCGCGGCCATTCCAGACCTTGCTGACGCTGACCGTGCCGTTCCACTCCACCCACGAAGTGGAGCCGGTCAGCGGGTGCTCGAGACGCTTGATGTGCGTCTTCCAGGTGCCGAGGTTGAAGTCAAAATCGTGCTGCCCGTCGCGCGCCGCGCCGTGCGCGGGCAGAACGAGCCAGAGAATGCCCAATAGAACGTAGACCCTTTGACGCGAGCTCATGGTCGTGCCGTTTTCCCCTTCGGGCCGGATTTACCGGCGCCGGGAGCACGATCGGCCGGGATCCGGCGCAGCGCCATTCACCGGAGCTATCCCGCAGGTACTCAATCGATTAGGGGAAGAGGAGACACGGAGGAGACCTGCAGGAGACCTCGAATTGGGCGAACCTGCGCGTCCCTGCGCCGTCAACGAGCGTGGCGGAGCGGCGATGCTAGACTACCTCCCGGCGGAGATCGGGGTGCAGAACGGCCAGCGGATGGTGCGGTTTGGAGACTTCGAGGTCGATCTCCATTCCGGTGAGCTCCGCAAGTCGGGAAGCCTGGTCCGGCTCCAGGAACAGCCGTTCAAGATCCTCCAGATCCTGCTGGAGCACCAGGGCGACCTCGTCACCCGCGAGGAACTGCAGGCGCGCATCTGGCCCGAGCGCAGTTTCGGCGACTTCGACCACGCCGTGAACGTCGCCATCGGCAAGCTCCGGGCCGCCCTCGGCGACTCCGCCGACACTCCCCTGTTCGTGCAGACCGTGCCCCGCCGCGGCTATCGCTTCCTGCCGGACGTGGAATGGGCGCCGGCCGCGCCCGCGGTCCGCGCCGTTCCGCGCATCGTTCCAACCGATCCTGCCACCGCCGTTGACGTGCAGCCGGCCGCGGGCGGATCCCGGCTCCGTCTCGCGCTCGCGGTCTCGGTCGTCGTCCTCGTCTCCGCCGCACTCCTCGGCCTGGGCATCTTCTGGGGACGCCGCGCCGGAGCCGTGCCCTCGCCGGACTTTCAGCGCCTGACCGAGAAGCGCGGCACCGTATACTCCGCCCGCTTCGCGCCCGGCGGCAACGGCGTGATCTACGCCGCCTCCTGGGGCGCCGCGCCGATCGAGATCTTCTCCACCGATCCGCGGGTGCCGGGGGCGAGAACGCTGGGGCTGTCGCCCGCGGATCTGCTGGCCGTTTCTTCGTCCGGCGAGCTGGCGGTACTGCAGAAGCTCGATCCGCGATTCCTCCTGACCGTGCGGGGCACGCTCGGCCGCGTCCTCACTGCCGGCGACTCCCCCCGCCCGCTCGCCGAATCCGTCGACTGGGCCGATTGGACTCCCGACGGATCGGCCCTGGCCGTCGTTCGCGAGGTCGCTGGCAAGCAGCGCCTCGAGCTCCCGCCTGGTCACGTCCTCTATGAAACCGCAGGCTGGATCAGCCATCCGCGCGTATCGCCTCACGGCGACGGCATCGCCTTCCTCGATCACCCCGTCGCCCCGGACGACCGCGGCTCCGTCTCCTTCGTCGATCTCGCCGGACACGTGAAGGTGCTCTCCGCGGACTGGGAGAGCGAGCAGGGTCTGGCCTGGTCTCCGGACGGGAAAGAGGTCTGGTTCTCCGCCACGCGCGCCGGCCTGGAACGCCAGATCTACGCCGTCGACCTAGCGGGACACCAGCGTCTCATCTACCGCGCACCGGGCGGCGTCACGTTGCAGGACATCGCCGCGGACGGCAGCGTCCTCCTGACCCGCGACGAGCAACGCGTCGGCATGCTGGGCCTGGCGCCCGGTGCGACGAAAGAGCGCGAGCTCTCCTGGCGCGACTGGTCCCTGCCCATGGACCTGACGGCCGACGGCAATACCGTGCTCTTCGACGAACAAGGCCAGGAAGGCGGTTCTACCTACACCGTGGCCATGCGCGACATGCTGGGCGCCTCTCCCCCCGTTCCCCTCGGCGAAGGGATGGCCGGCGGTTTCTCCCCCGACGGCAAGTGGGCCACGACGGTCGTTGCGAACGACCGCCTCCTCCTGCTGCCGACCGGACCGGGCACGGCCCGGCAGGTCGCGACGCGCGGCATCCAGGGCTACTCGCACGGAGCCTTCTGGCTGCCCGACGGACGGCGCATCATCTACACCGGACACCGGCCGGGCCACGACGCCCAGTGCTTCATCCAGACTCTCGATGACGGCAACCCCCAGCCCGCCGCGCCCGAAGGCGTCACGCACTGCCAGGTCTCTCCCGATGGGAAGTGGATCGCCGGCGGCAACGGACTTCGCGGCGACGAAGGCTGGCTGTACCCGGCCGGCAGCGGAACGCCGCGCCCCATCGCCGGCCTGCTCCCCGGAGAGAGCTACGCCTGGACCTCAGATCCGGGCTTCCTGTATGTCTACCAGGGAAGGCAGGTCCCGGTCCGCGTCGATCGCCTGAACGTGCTGAGCGGAGAACGACAGTTCGTCCGGGAGCTGAGCCCGCCCGACCTGACCGGCCTCCGCAGCATCGCCCACATCCATTTCAGTGCCGACGGCAAGGCCTATGTCTAA
>CAZYTO010000386.1:0-3609 GCA_964650405.1 uncultured Thermoanaerobaculia bacterium
TCCACCGTATAGGGTTCGTCACGAAACGGCATCCGAACGCCGTCCTGGACGACGTCTGGGAGGATGTGGGCCGCAAGCCGGGGTCGTCGGCCGAGATCACCACGCTCTTCAACCAGGAGTTCCGCATCTCGAACTCCTTCTTCATCTCCCACACCGCCCTGCGGCAGAGCGAGCACGGGTTCTTCGTCCGGCCCGAGGACGCCAGCTACAAGCACGACGAGTGGCACGAGAACGACCTGCTCATCGTCCCCCTCATGAGCGCCGACCAGGTCATCGGCTACCTCTCCGTGCGCGAGCCACACGACAAGCGCCTGCCGACGACGGAGAAAGTACAGACGCTGGAGATCTTCGCTCTGCAGGCCGTGCAGGCCCTGCAGTCGGCCAAGCAGTACGACGAGATCAAACGCCTCACCACCATCGACGCCCTCACGCCGGCGTTCAACCACCGCTACTTCCAGGAAGCGCTGGCTCGGGAGATCCACCGCCACGCGCGCACCAGCCACGAGTTCGCGCTGGCCATGCTGGACATCGACAACTTCAAGCGCTTCAACGACACGTTCGGCCACCCGGTGGGCGACGAGATCCTCAAGGGCCTGGTCGAGGAGCTGATGACGAACGCGCGCGACTCCGACGTCGTCTCCCGCTACGGTGGCGAGGAATTCGCCATCATCTTCCCCGACACGCCCTCGGCGTCCGCCCGGGACGCCGCCGGCCGCCTCCGCTCCCTCATCGAGCGCCGCGAGTTCCGCCCCGCCCAGCTCGGACGGATGCTGCGCATTACCGTCAGCATCGGCGTCGCCGTCTATCCCCGCGACGGCATGACCAGCGCCGACCTCATCGCCCGCGCCGACTCCGCCCTCTACTTCGCCAAGAAGAACGGGAAGAACCAGGTGTGCATGGCCGTGGACCTGGCAGACGAAGCGGTCAGCGGGTAGGGGGCCGAGGGCGCCGCGCTACGCGCTCCTTCTGCCGCACTGACGCCACAACTGACGCCAAGTGACGCCAAGGGTCAGAGCTTCTGTCAGGCACATAGCAGAAGGCCTGACCCCTTCCGCCAGGCAGACACAAGGCAGCCAGAGATCGCGCCTTCGACGCGAACGTCCGTTCGACCGCCTCACCAGCGGGGGGGCACAGCAGCGGGGGTCACAGCTTCTGTCTGCCGTTCAGACGCCGATACGTCGCTAGACTGGTGGCGTGCTGTTCGTAAAGTACCTTCGCGACGGGGTTCGCTCCGGTGCGATCACCACCTCGGTTCGCGTATGGCAGCGGCCGCACGTCACGGTGGGCCATCGGTACCGGATGGAGGATGGCGAGATCGAAGTTGATTCGATCGTCCCCATTGCCTTCGACGACATCACTCCCGGCCTGGCCCTGGAATGCGGCTTCGCCGGCGTGCAGGACCTCCTCAACGTCGCCAGGCACGGCCCCGGCGAGAACGTCTATCTCGTGCGCTTCCGCTTCATTCCGCGCCCGCGAGCTCTCGCGAACGGCCCCGCGCCGCGAAAGACGGCTCCCCGCAAACGACACCGGTAGGATGGGTGGAGGACGGACAATCCTGTCCGTCAAACCTGCGAAACTACCCCAACGGCGGCCTTGGCTCGGATCGAGTCCGGGGTCACACCGTCTATTGGTGCACGTGTCGCCGCAAACAGAAGCCGTGACCCCGGCACCACGCCCCTTCGCCGCTACTTCTTCTTCCGCTTTGGGCGGCGCGCGGCGATCGGACGTGAGCGCACGTTGCCCATGTCGTGATGGCGGGCGCGGTCTATGCGGCGGACGCTCCGCGCAATCTCGCTGTCGGGATTCCTCGCGTCCGGCAATTGCTTGGCGGCGTTCAGCGTGGCCACGGCCTCGGCCAGCAGCTCGGCCTCGACGCTGTCGAGATCGGCCCGCAGGAACGTGCCGGCGTCCTCCAACTCCGGGGAAAACGACCGGGCGCGCGCGTCACGCGCCCGGTCTCCCACCCACCCAACAACTCTACGCCTTCGTGATCGGGGCTGCGTCAGACGCCGGTGACGCTCCGGTTTCGGTCTCCGCGGGTGCGGGTGCCGGCGGCTCGGGAGTCTTGGGCTGCGCCTTCTTGCGGCGCTTGAAGCTCTTCAACCGCTTGATCTCCTCCACGTGAGGCACGAGGATCGCGTTGGCCGGGTCCTTGGCCAGTTGCGTACCGATGGCATAGGCCTGTTCGGCGATGAGTGCCAGTCGCTGGCGGCGGACGAGGTTCGCTCCGGCGATGCCTTTCAGCATCGTCCGCAGCTCGGCCTCCACCGTCGTCCAGCGGTTCGACTCATCGACCATCACCTGGACCTCCTCGGCCGGCTGGCCGAGGGCCTGCGATACGTTGTCCAATGCACCGATGACGTTGATCGACTCCTGCAGCACCGGGTCCGAGGTCTTCGCCTTTCTGCGAAGCAGCTTGCGCTGCTCCGCCGTCAACGGCTGGACCTCCGCGATCCGCGCGCGCAGGGCGCGCAGGCCGTCCACGACCTCCGCGGGCGTCAACATGGGCTCCGTCTGCGGCGTGTCCGCAGCGGCTTGTCCTTCCGGGGACTTCTGTGTGTTCGTCATTGTCGGTCTCCTTTCAAGACCTGGGTCAGGGGTACCTGTCAGGCCGATGGAACGACGAGCACTTGTGCACGAGTGCAGGCGGCCACACCGGCTGGAGATCCGGCAAGCCAAACAACGGCGAGACGAACCTCCGGTTGATGTTTTTCCCGAAGTGCGCGCACTTCGAGAGCCCGCGGCAGGAGGAGCACTGCTCAACTCCCGCAGAACCGTGGAACAGTCGGCTTCCCAGCTACAGTCGTCCACGGCCGTTGGCCGCCATGTACCGGGACTCTCACGAGGGCCGGTACCCTATTTGGATTCAGGGACTCTCACGAGTGCCGTCGTCCTGGTCTTGTTCAGCCCAGTCGCCCGGACTGCCAAGATTGGTAAAGATAATACCTAACCTAATCAAAGTCAAGTGTCAAGATATTTCTTGCCCTCGGCCTGTGCGCCGCCCCGGCGACCCCCGTCGCAGAAATCGCCGTCGCCTCGGTCGCGTGCCGCTCCACCATGCGCACCGACGGGTACACGGTGTGTCATCGCCGGTTCCACCGTGCGCACCGACGGGTACACGGTGTGTCACCGCCGGTTCCACAGTGCGCGCCGGCGGTTACGCGGTGTGTCACCGCCGGTTCCACAGTGCGTTTCGGCGGGTACACAGTGTGTGACCATCGGTTCCACCGTGCGTCCCGGCAGGTACACAGTGCGTGACCGTCGGGTCCACCGTGCGTCCCGGTGGGTACACAGTGTGTGACCATCGGTTCCACCGTGCGTCCCGGCAGGTACACGATGTGTGACCACTGGTTCCACCGTGCGTACCGGCAGGTACACAGTGTGTGACCGTCGGTTCCACCGTGCGTACCGGCGGGTACACGGTGTGTGACCATCGGTTCCACCGTGCGTACCGGCGGGTACACGATGCGCGCGATGATGTCGCCCCTCGACTCGTGGTCCATTTTTTCGCGGATTCCCGCGATCGCCGACAGGCCTGGGGTCTGACCCCTGTCGTCCGCGACTCAGCTCCCCGCACGCGGCCAGGCCAGGGCCGCCGCGAACCCCGGC
>CAZYTO010000387.1:0-3598 GCA_964650405.1 uncultured Thermoanaerobaculia bacterium
GACGCGATGTGCGACGAGTTCTTCTACCGCAGCCGGAACTATCACAACGACAAGGCCGCCTCGAAAGAGCTCGGCTTCGGCGACACGGTGATCGGCGGCCGCATGACGATCTCGTGCGTCACCGAGCTCCTGACCCGGCATTTCGGCCGCGGCTTCTACCTGGGCGGCCGCCTGGACGTGAAGTTCACCAACGTGCTGTGGCCGAACGAGTCTTTCACCACGCGGGGCATCATCACGGGGCGTCGCGTAGAGAGCGGCCGGACGCGCGCCGAGGTCACGGTCTTCTGCGAGAAGGCCGACGGAACGAAGATCATCGTGGCCAGGGCGAGTGCTCTGGAGGGCGAGATCTCAGAGACCTCCGCCGACTGACGCGCGTACAGATCGGTTGACCGGCTTGCCGCGCCACGGCGATAATCCGGCAGATGCCCGTACCGAACCGTTCGCGCTGACAGGAGAGGCCACGCCATGTCACAGAAGACCGCGTTAGAGGACGTGAAGGTCCTTGATCTGACCCAGTTCGAGGCCGGCACCTCGTGCACCGAGGCGCTGGCGTGGCTGGGTGCCAACGTCATCAAGGTCGAGAATCCCAAGGGCGGCGACCAGGGGCGCGGTGCTTCCACCGACAAGCCGGGGGTGGATTCCCACTACTTCATGCTGCTCAACGCCAACAAGCGCAGCGTCACCCTGAACCTCGGCACTCCGCGCGGCCGCGAGATCTTCACGGAGATGTTGAAGAAGGCCGACGTCATGATCGAGAATTTTGCGCCGGGCGCCATCGAGCGGCTGGGCTTCGGCTACGACGTCGTGCGGCAGATCAATCCTCGCCTCATCTACGCGCAGGTCAAGGGCTTTGGCGACGGTCCGTACGAGAGCTACGTGAGCTTCGATATGATCGCTCAGTCCGTGGGCGGTGCCCTGAGCTTGACCGGCACGACAGAGACCGAGCCTCTCAAGCCCGGACCGACCATCGGCGACACGGGTACGGGCCTGCACTGCGCCATCGGCATCCTGGCCGCCTTGCACCAGCGCGAGCGCACCGGCCGGGGCCAGCACATCAAGGTGGCCATGCAGGACGCCGTGATCAACTTCAGCCGCATCGCCTTCGCCCGCCAGGCCGCCAGCGGCAAGGCGGCGGTGCGCTCGGGCAATCGCAGCGCGCTCGGAACGACCGCGCCCAGCGGCCTCTACAAGTGCAAGGGTGGAGGCCTCAACGACTACTGCTTCATCTATACGACGCGCGCGGGCAACCGGCACTGGGATCGGCTGCTGAAGGCGATCGGCCGGGCGGAGCTCATCGGCGACGAGCGCTTCAACTCGCCGGAGAGGCGCTGGGCGAACCACGATGAAGTGGACCGCATCCTGAGCGAATTCACGCAGAGCCGCACCAAGGCCGAGGTCATGCAGGTCCTCGGCGACGCCGGCGTTCCCGCCGGGGCCGTGTACGACACGATGGAGATCACGCAGGATCCCGCTCTGCAGAAGCGCGAGATGATCGTGACGGTCGATCACCCCAAGCGCGGCAAGTTCACCTTGCCCGGGTGGCCGGTGAAAATGTCCGACTCGCACGTCGCCGTCGACCGCTCACCGCTGCTCGGCGAGCACAATGCCGCGATCTATACCGAGTGGCTCGGCTTGACGGGACGCGACCTGGAGGATCTCAAAGCCCAGGACGTCATCTGAGAATCCCGTAGCTTGCAGGCCGACAGCCTCCTGAGCCCCAGGAGGCTGTCGCTTTTCTGTTGCCGTCGCGACAAGTGCCGTCGTCAGCTCGTCGTCTCGGAATCGTTCGGCGGCACCGCCGCATGCGAATCCGGATTGGTTGGACCCAGCCCATGAAAATCTGATAACCGAGCGCCAAGAGCGTAGCGCCCACGAACATTCCCAGGATTCCACCGGTCGCCATGCCACCCAGGGCGCCGAGCAGGATAACCGGCATCGGCGCATCGACTCCGCGACCCAGCATCAGCGGTTTCAAGACATTGTCAGCCATCCCGGAGAGCAACAAGATGATCGTATACGCGATTGCACCGCCGCTGCCGTAGTGGCCGCTCGACCAGATGTAACCGATCGCCGGAAGGATGACGATCAACGCCGGCACCTGAGCAACACTCAAGACGAGCGTGATCGCCGCCAGAACGCCTGCCCATGGTACGTGCGCGACGAGCAGCGCCAGGCCGACGAGGATCGCCTGAATGAAGGCGATGCCGATGACTCCCTGAGCGACCGCACGGATCGTTGCCGTGGAGAGTCTGACAAAGGCTGCGCCGTGCTCGCTGCCGACGATGCGCTCGAAAATCGAGCGACTCCCGCGCGCACCGGCCTCACCGTACGCCATCAAGATGCCGGCGACGATGACTGACGCGAGGAACTGCAGCATTCCGACGCCGATGCTCGCGACGATCGACAGCGCTTTCCTGGCCAGCTCGCCGATTTGCGGCTGCAGGCTCTCGACGAGGCTGGGTAAGTCAGAGTGGGCTCTCGCCCAGAAGCCGTAGATCTTCTTGCCGATGACCGGCCATTGCTTGACGCCGTCCCGCGGCGCGGGTATTTCCAGCGTGTTGTGCTGGACGGCGGCGACAAGATCGTGAATGGAGCTTCCAAACGAATTCATCAGTAGCGCCGACGGTACGGCGATCAGCAGGCCACCGCTGACGACCACGATGGTTGCGGCGAGTCCCTGCCTTCCACCGAGCCGGCGTGCGAGCAATCGGTGCAGCGGATAGAGCGTGATCGCCAGGATGACCGCCCAGGCCATCAGCGTGAGGAACGGGGCGAAGACGACGTAGCAAAGCACCGCCAATACACCGATGAGACCGGCCCGGATCAACACGTCCAGAGGGCGGGACGAAACCCGCTTTTCGAATTCGTCGTCAGACTGCCACAGTCTGTTCATTGGCTTCCGTCCTGTCTCTTACTTTGTCGCAGGCTGCATTCATCCCGTCGACGCGTCGATGACGCGGCCCTCACATCCTTCAGCACCTCCTGGAGATCGGGCGAGTCGAGGAGGATCGCCGCCGCGGCCGCGCGCAGACGGTCGACCGCCCCATCGGCCACCCGGCGGCGGTGCGACTGCTCTGCCACTTTTTGAGTCGTATGGGCGATCTCGCGTTGCGAATGGGCGACACGAACGCCATGACGTCGCGTCGTGCCCCTGTTGTGTGTTCGGCCTCAGATAGGCTGCCCCGATCGGACGAGATCGTCAACCTCCGGGAATCGTGGGAATTCCCTGGGGCTCGCCCGCTGACGAGAAGAGCCAGCCCGTGCGTGGCATCATTGCCGCTACGACCTTACCAGGAGGCCGTCATGACACTCGACGTGCCGTTGCTCAGAGCGGACACGCCCGGCGTGGCCAACGTTCTTCACTTCAACAACGCGGGCGCCGCCTTGCCGCCCCGGCCGGTCCTCGACGCGGTGACCAGCCATCTCGCGCGTGAGGCCGCCATCGGCGGCTACGAGGCCGCGGCCGAAGCGGCCGATCGCATCGCGGATGTCTACAACGCCGTCGCCACGCTGATCGGTGCGCACCCGGACGAGATCGCGGTAGTGGAAAACGCCACGCGCGCCTGGGACATGGCGTTCTACGCGGTTCCGTTTCGGG
>CAZYTO010000388.1:0-3537 GCA_964650405.1 uncultured Thermoanaerobaculia bacterium
TGATGAGCGACGCGGCGTTCGCGCCGGCGCCGGTCTCGCTGCTGGTAAGGGCCATGCCGGAGATGGTGCAGCCGGTGCTGGCGCCGATGCTGACGACGTCGCGCGGCGCCGAGCCGGTGGAGTTCGTGATCGACGGCGCCGAGGTGGCCGTGACGAGGGTGAAGCCGTTGACGGTGAGCGTCACGCCCTGGCCGAGGAGCTGGGTGTTGTTGGCGTTGAGGCTGATCTTCGACTTGGCGTTCGCCGGCGTGCTGTGGTTGTAGACGAAGACGATGTCGTTCGCCGCCAGCGCCGGAACGAGGTTGGTGTTGTTGAACGGCGTGTTGGAGCGGCCGTCGCCGGCCACACCGGCGTTGGGGTTCACGTACCAGACGCGGTTGGTGAGATTCAGCGTGATCGTGGCCGTGGCCGAGACCGGCGTGCCGGTGCTGCCGGTGTCGGACGACGCCGTGTAGACGTACGTGTCGGCGCAGCCCGCCGGCGGGGTGCAGCCGGTGAGCGCGACCGCGGGCGTGTAAATGAACGTGCCGTCGGCGGCGATGGTGATCGAGCCGCCCTTCACCGTGGCGAACGTGCCGGTCGTCAGCGTCACGGCCGGCGTGTCGTTGGCGGTGATCTTCGTGGAGTGGAAGGTGAACGGCGTGGCCGGGCTGGCCGTCGTGCCGCCGGTGATCACTTCCTGGGTGTTGTAGACGAGGTTCGAGTAGGAGTCGCCGCCGAGGTTCGGGGCGATGGCGATGGAGAAGGCCTGTGTGCCGAAGCAGCCGTACTGGTCGGTGGCCTTGACGGTGAAGCTAAACGTGCCGGTGGCCGTCGGCGTGCCGCCGATGACGCCGCTGGAGGAGTTCAGGGTGAGGCCCGTCGGCAGGGCACCGGCGCTGATGGTGTAGGTGAACGTCGGGGAGTTGTTCGGCACGGCCGCCGCCGTCACGCTCTGCGCCGTCGTCGGGTTGCCGCCCACCGCGCCGTAGGCGAGGTTGAAGGTCCCGGCGGGGAACGAGCCGCCGCCGTTACGGGAGACGGTGATGGCCGGGCAGACGATGGAGAGGGCGTAGCTCGCGCCGGTGCCGTTGCAGCCGTTCGTGTCGGTGGCCTTCGCGGTGATCGGGAACGAGCCGGTCTGCGTCGGCGTGCCGGCCAGGTGACCGCTGGAGCCGTTGAGCGAGAGGCCGGTCGGCAGCGTGCCGGTCTCGGTCCAGGCGGCCGTGCCGAGGATGCCGGTGGCGGTGAACTGCTGGTCGAAGGCGATGCCGACCGTCCCGCTGGTCGTGGCCGGGTTCGTCACGGTGATGGTCTGGCAGTTGATCGTGAGCGTGTAGCTCGAGGTGCCGAAGCAGCAGTTCGCCGAGTCGGTGGCCTTCACGGTGATGGGGAACGTGCCCACCTGCGAGGTCGTGCCGGAGAGGACGCCGCTGGCGCCGTTGAGGGTGATGCCGGTCGGCAGCGTGCCGGTCTCGGTCCAGGCCACCGTGCCGAGGATGCCGGAGACGGTGAAGGTGGCGGTGAAGGCCTGGCCGGCCGTGCCGGTGTTCGTGCCCGGGTTGGTGACGGTGATGGTCTGGCAGTTGATCGTCAGCGTGTAGTTGTTGCTGCCCTGGCAGCCGTTGCCGTCGGTGGCGGTGACGGTGATGGGGAACGAGCCGACGCTGTTCGTCGTGCCGGAGAGGACGCCGCTCGAGGAGTTGAGCGAGATCCCGCTCGGCAGCGTGCCGGTCTTGGACCAGGTGATCGTGCCGTTGCCGCCCGTCTGGGTGAACGTGGCCGTGAAGAACTGGCCGGCCGTGCCGGTGTTCGTGGCCGGGTTGTTCACGGTGATGACGTTGCAGGCCACGATGAGCGCGTAGTCCGGACCGCTGCCGGCGCAACCGTTGCCGTCGGTGAAGGTCATGGTGATATGGAACGTGCCGCTCTGCGTGGGAACGCCGGAGAGGACGCCGGTCGAGCTGTTGAGGGTCACGCCGTTCGGCAGCGAAGAGGCCGTGCTCCACACGCCCGTGCCGATGTTCAACCCGCCGCTCTGCGTGAACTGCTCGCTGTAGGGCGAGCCGACCGTGGCGTTGGTGTTGGCCGGGTTGGTGACGGTGATGGTCTGGCAGTTGATCGTCAGCGTGAACGGCACCGTGGTGAAGCAGCCGTTCGAATCCGCGACCTTCACGGTGATCGGGAAGCTGCCGTGCTGCATGGTCGTGCCCTGGAGGAAGCCGCTGGACGGGTCGAGGGTGATGCCGGTCGGCAGCGTGCCGGTCTCGCTCCAGGTTACCGGGATGTGCGCGCCGGCGCCGCTCTGCGTGAACTGCTGGCTATAGGCCTGGCCGGTCGTGCCGGTCGTCGTCGACGGGCTGGTGATGGTGATGGTCTGGCAGTTGATGGTCAGGTTGTAGGTCGCGCCGGTGCCGGCGCAGCCGTTGCCGTCCGTGGCCGTCACCTTGATCGGGAAGTTGCCCGGCTGCGTGGGGGTGCCGGAGAGGTTGCCGTTCGTGTTCAGGGACAGGCCGCTCGGCAGCGAGCCGCTGGCCAGGGTGAAGGTAGCGACGCCGAGGTGCGCGCCGCTCTGGGTGAAGGTCTGGCTGAAGGCGGCGTCGACCGTGCCGGTGTTCACGCCCGGATTCGTCACGGTGATGGTCTGGCACCTGATGGTCAGCGTGTAGGGCGACGTGGCGGAGCAGCCGTTTGTGTCCGTGACCATGATGGTCAGCGGGAACGTGCCCGGCTGCGTCGGCGTGCCGGAGAGGACGCCGCTGCCCGGCGCGAGCGTGACGCCGGCGGGCGGCGTGCCGCTCGAGATCGTCCAGTTCGGCGTGCCCAGGATCCCGGTGGCGGTGAAGGTGGCGGTGAACGGCGAGTCGACCGTGCCGGTGGTCGTGGCCGGGTTCGTGATCGAGATGGTCTGGCAGTTGATGGTCAGGTTGTATTGCGAGCCGGTGCCCTGGCAGCCGTTCTGATCGGTGGCCGTGACGGTGATCGGGAACGAGCCGACCTGCTGCGTCGTGCCGGAGAGGACGCCGGTGGAGGAGTTGAGGGAGAAGCCGCTCGGCAGCGTGCCGGTCTTGCTCCAGGTGATCGTCCCCTGGCCGCCGCTCTGGGTGAAGGTCTGACTGAAGGCCGTGCCGGCGGTGCCGGTGGAGACGCCCGGATTCGTGACAGTGATGACCGGGCAGGTGATGGTCAGGGTGTAGCCGGAGCTGCTGCCGGTGCAGCCGTTGCCGTCCGTGACGACGACGGTGATGGGGAACGAGCCGCCCTGGGTCGGCGTGCCGGTGAGGACGCCGCCGGTGGTGAGCGTGACGCCGGTGGGCAGCGGCGAGGCCGTGTTGAACGTGGCTCCGCCGATGGCGCCCGACTGCGTGAAGGTCCAGTTCGACGCCGGCGAGAGGGCCGTGCCGGCCGGGTCGCTGTTCGAGATCGGGTTGGTGACGGTGATGGTCTGGCAGTTGATGGTCAGGTTGTACGTGGCGCCCGTGCCGGTGCAGCCGTGCGAGTCGGTCACGGTGACGTCTAGCGGGAACGTGCCCGTGCCCGTGCGCGTGCCCGGGAGGG
>CAZYTO010000389.1:0-3515 GCA_964650405.1 uncultured Thermoanaerobaculia bacterium
CGCGACCTGCTGATTACAAATCAGCTGCTCTACCAACTGAGCTATGCCAGCACCACAACCTGCAAATTTCAAAGACACAAACAGCCTGCGTCAGCAAAACAGAGGAATATCTTTGCCGGCGGAGGCCGAGGAACTGCGGGTTATAGCAGATGGCCAAACCGGGTGCAAGGGGGTTGTATTTCAAAGAGAAGCGAGAGGGAAACGGGGCGGGCGGCGAGCAGCCTCCGGACCTGCTCTCGAACGCTCTCACGCTCACCGCTCGCCCCGTCTCCCGCTCTTCCCCGAAGGCTCACCGTCGTCCTGCTCCCGCTGCAACTCGTCCTTCAGCTCCGCACCGCCCCGGCGAGGCTGTGTTGCACGCTTTGCCGCCGGGAACGCCATCTACAGCCATCGCCTCGCGCGCCGCGTGCTCACAACTTGCGCATGGGCTCCGGAAGTGACGGGTCAAGCTTTGCGCAGTGGCGCAGAAATCGACCCTATTCGCCGCGTGCTCCGCAACGGGCGCGGCAGGACGCAAACTACGCTACTACAGCAAGATGCGTCACGAAGTGCTGCTAGAGGCCGACGTCGGCATTGCCCTTGCTAAAGGCGACTCAACTGTTACCAACGATTTAAGCAGTAGGACGAACAATCTCGACATCAGGAAGGGGCGAGACCGAAGAGTCTCGCCTTTCCTCTCTCATCAACAACGCGTAGGAGGACGTACCATAGTGAGCAAATCGATTCGCAATTCTCTCTTCGTGCTTCTGGCAGCTTGCGTTTCCGCATCAGTCTTTGCCCAGGGGCTGCCCGACCTCGTCGTCGACCAAGGTTCGCTTCGCCAACATTGGGTCGTACGGACGGAGGATTTTCCCTCCTCCTTCTGCAGCGTGCAGGAAGGCGACGTTCTTCCGGGGTCCCATCAGATCGTTCGGTTCACCGTGTCCACTCCCAACCTCGGGAACGCCGATCTCGTCGTCGGCGATCCGAACGAGCACATCGCCGCCAACGATGGCTTGTTCGAATTCGCAACGTGTCATCAGCACTATCACTTCCGGCACTACGCGCTTTACCAGTTGATCGATCCGACGAGCGGCTACATCTGGAAGGCCGCCAAGCGCGGTTTCTGCATGATCGACATCGACAAAATCCTTTCAAGCGCCGACAACAAACCCCACTTCCGCACCTGCGGTGCGATTGGAGTCGCAGGCAATCAGGGGATCACCGCAGGGTGGGCCGACGTGTACACGTGGAAGCTCGGCGGACAGTACTTCGTGCTCGACGGCGGGGACGGTCAACCTCCCGTGCCGCCGGGTGATTACATTCTTCGCATCACCGTGAACCCCGGCTTCGTTCCGGCAAGCGGGGAGGTGTGCCGCTACGCCGATCCCAACCACCCGGGCGTTTGTCACCAGCTTCCGGAGTCGAACTTCGACAATAACGTCGCCGAGGTCACCATCACCATTCCCGGCCACAACGGGCGCCAGGCAGTCGGCCCGCTCAAGAACGAGCCGCAGCTAACCTACGAGCCGGTGGACAACCAGTAATTGCTAACGGTTGAGGGACAGGCGGCTCCGCGATGCCGCCTGTCCCTACTGGTGGCAACCGGTTTCCCATCCTGCTTGGTATCGACATCCTGGGGACGGTATCCACGGCCTGGAGACCGGTATCCACGCCCGGTTACCGGCCGCATTACCCTCCGGAGGGCAATTGCTGCTGCCGCCGCACTTCGTAACACAGCATGGCCGCGGCCGTGGCCACGTTGAACGAGTCGACGTGGCCGGCCATGGGGATGGTCACCACCCGGTCGCAATGCTCCAGGACGTTCCTCCGGATGCCTTTCCCCTCGTTGCCGAGCACGAGCGCGACTTTTCCTCGGAAGTCGATGGCCGCGGGGGCGTCGCCGCCCATGGCCGCGCCGTAGACCCAGAAACCCTTCTTCTGCAACGTTTCGATGGCCCGGGAGAGGTTCGTCACCTGGGCCACGGGCACCCATTCGCTGGCGCCCGCCGAGGCTTTAACGGCGGCCGGAGTCAGCCCGACGCTGTCGTGCTCGGGAAGGACGACGAGGTGCACGCCGAAGCCGTCCGCGACCCGCAGGATGGCGCCGAGATTCTGCGGATCGGTGATGCTGTCCAGCAGCAGAACAAGCTCGGCGGTCTCGAGGGCGTCGTCGAAATCGGCGTAGGCGGTCTCGGAGAGGTCCGCCACGACGCCGTTGTGGACGCCGCGGCCAGCCATCCGGTCGATCTGCTCGGGCGGCATCATGCGCACGGCTACACCCGCGCTCTTCGCCTCGCCGAGCACCCGGCCGGCCTTGCCGCCGTGGTCGCGGGCCACGCCGATGTAGTGGATCCGCTGCGGATGGGACCGGATGGCCTCGAGGACGGGATTGACGCCGTAGATGATCAAACTGCCTGAGTCTACCGCGCGGCGGATGCCCTGAAGGTCCCGGTGCCGCGTGGTGTAGCATCCGGACGTGTCGGAAAGGCGGCTGCGGCAGGTGGCTTTGGCGGTCGCGCTCGCCATCTGCCTCGTCGACCAGACTGTCACGCTATTCTCGTTTGCGCCCAAGCGCGATGCAGGGGACGGAGGGACCTACATCGTTCCGGCTGAGAATCTGGCGCATGGCCGCGGGTTCGTAGCGCCCGATCTGATCTCCTTCCACTACAGCGATCCGCGATTCTCCGCCCCTCGGCCGGTCAAGGCCGACACGTTGCGCACCCCCGGGTATCCGCTCCTGCTGGCCGCCTTCCTGCGCACCGGCTGGCCGCTGGAAGGCATGGTCGTCCTGCAGCATCTTCTCTGCGTTGTGCTGGCAGGGGCCGTGTTCCTGCTGACGGAGCGCGTCGCCGGGCGCTGGCCACCGGCGTTCCTCGCTGCGATGTTATTCGGCCTCTTCCCGCCGCTGACGTCATGCGCCCACCAATACATGACCGAGACGCTGACGGCCCTGCTGGCTCCGGCAGCGCTCGCGGCGCTCTGGAAGGCGGTGCGAAGCGCATCGCACTGGTGGGCCGCCGCGGCCGGCTTGCTGACCGGCTGCGCCACGCTCGTCCGCCCCATCGCCGCCTACTGGTTCGTGCCCCTGGCCGTCGTGCTTTTCTTCGGGGCGCGCCGTCTCGTTCCCGCGTTTCTTCTCGCCGCCATCGTTCTTCCCGGTGCATGGAGCCTGCGCAATTACGAGGCGACCGGCGAGCTCGTGATCAGTTCGATCGCGGGGGAGAACATGCTGTACTGCCGGGCCGCGGGTGCTCTCGTCGTGCACGACGCGCCGGCCGGGTTCGGCTGGTTCGCGATCCAACGTCAGTTCGGATTGAACGGGCCCACGACGCATTTGCGGCCGGCCCTCACAACGCGCGCCTTCGACCTCATGCGCCGGGACGGCATCGACCCGGAGCGCGTCCCGCACGCGGTGCGCGACCGTTACTACGCGCGCCTCGGCCTGCGTATCGTCCTCCACCACATCCCCGAAGCGATTCAACTCGGCGTGAGCGGCCGTGTGGCGATGTTCATCGGCGCCTACCTGGAACCGA
>CAZYTO010000390.1:0-3513 GCA_964650405.1 uncultured Thermoanaerobaculia bacterium
AGTGCTTGCGCATCTTGCCGGAGATGTGCGCCAGTACTTTGTGCTTGTTCTCCAGCTCGACTTGGAACATGGCGTTGGGCAACGTCTCCAACACCGTTCCCGTCACTTCAATCGCTTCTTCCTTGGACATCGTTCTCCTTCTCAGTCCTGAGTCCTGAGTGCTGAGTCCTGTGTGGCCGCTCTCTGGCAGCACTCAGGACTCAGCACTCAGCACTTCATTTCCACTTCACCTTCCCAGTACCAGGGGTCCGTCTTTCGTCACCGCGATCGAATGTTCGAAGTGCGCGGCCAGGGTGTTGTCGACCGTGCGCGCCGTCCAGCGATCGGCATCCGTCTTCACATCCTCGATCTGCCCGTCGCGTCCGGCGCGCTGGATGCGCGACTTCAGCTTCGGACCGATCTCGCAGAGCATCGGCTCCACGGCCAGTACCATTCCCTCGCGAAGCTCCACGCCACGGCCGCGGCGGCCGTAGTTGTAGACCTGCGGATCCTCGTGCATGCGGCGCCCGATCCCGTGTCCGACGAAGTTGCGGATGACGTGGAACCCGCGGGACTCCGCGTGCTCCTGCACCGCCGCGCCGATGTCGCCGATGTGGTTCCCCGGCTTCATCTCCGCGATGGCCAGATCGAGGCATTCCTTCGTCGTCCGGACGAGCTCCTCGGCCCGGGGAGCGACCTTGCCGACGGCGACGGTGACCGCCCCGTCCCCGACGAATCCATCCAGGATCGCGCCGAAGTCGAGGCCGATGATGTCGCCCTCCTGCAATTTGGCCCGGTTGGGGATGCCGTGGACGATGACGTCGTTCACCGAGGAGCAGACCACCGCCGGATAGGGCGGAAGGCCCATCGGAGCATAGCCCTTGAACGGCGACTTCGCGCCGCGCCGGGCCAGCTCCTCCTCGGCGACAGCATTGAGCTGCGCCGTCGTCACCCCCGGCTTGATCATCGTCCGGAGGATCTCCAGGATCTCCAGCACGACGCGATTGGCACGGTCCATCACCGCGATCTCATCGCGGGTCTTCAGAATCGGGCCTTTCATCCGGTCGAGCATCTATGCGAGGGACTTTTCGATTCGTTCAAAGACCTCATCGACGGGACCAACCCCGTCGACTTCACGCAACAGGCTCTTCGACCTGTAGAACGTGGCGACAGGGAGCGTTTGCCTGTGAAACGCTTCCAGCCGCTTGCGCACCGCTTCCTCGGTGTCATCGGGGCGCGCGATGACTTCGGCGCCGCAACGGTCACAGACCGCGTCGCTCGCCGGAGGGTTGTTCTCGAGATGGTAGATGGCCCCGCAGGACGAGCACGTCCGCCGGAGGGTGATCCGGCGCACAATGGCGTCATCAGGGACCAGAAGCTGAAGAACCCGCAAGGGTTCTCCGCCATTCCCAACGATATTGTCGAGCTTTTCGGCCTGCACCAGGGTCCGGGGAAACCCGTCAAGGATGAACCCGGTTCCGGCATCGGACTTGGCCAGCCGGTCCTTGATGATCCCGATCATCAGGTCGTCGGAGACGAGCTTCCCCTCGGCCATGATCGGGGCAGCCTGACGGCCGAGCTCGGTCCCCTCGGAAATGGCCTCGCGGAGCATGTCGCCCGTCGAGATATGCGGGACGCCGAAACGGCTCGAAAGCCGTTTCGCCTGCGTCCCCTTACCGCTTCCCGGCGGCCCGATGAAGATCAGCTTCACGTCGTCGTCATCCCCGCCGGCCGCGGATACGGCCGCGTTTCATGAACCCGTCGTAGTGGCGCATGACGAGCTGCGACTCGATCTGCTGGATCGTGTCCATGGCCACGCCCACGACGATGAGGAGCGAAGTTCCGCCGAAGTAGAAGTTGTAGCCCATGCCCGTGGTGAACCAGGTGGGCAGGAAACGATCCAGCCAGGCCCCGAACCCGAACGGCAACTGCGCCACGTGCACGCCGGCGATGAGGAACTCGGGCAGGATGCAGACGGCGGCCAGGTAGATCGAGCCGACGAACGTGATGCGGGTGAGCACCCGGTCGATATAGTCGGAGGTCTTCTTGCCCGGACGGATGCCGGGGATGAACCCGCCGTACTTGCGCATGTTGTCGGCCGTGTCGACCGGGTTGAAGACGATCGACGTGTAGAAGTATCCGAAGAAGATGATGCCGATGATCTGCAGCAGGTAGTAGAGCGGCTCGCCGACGCTGAGCTGGTTCTTGATGGCGGCGGCCCAGGGCGTCTTGATCATCTGGGCCAGCGTCTGGGGAATGATGAGGATGGACGAGGCGAAGATGACCGGGATGACGCCGGCCGTGTTCACGCGCAGGGGCAGGTAAGTGTTCGAGCCGCCGTAGACCTTGCGGCCGACGACGCGCTTGGCGTACTGCACCGGAATGCGGCGTTGGGCGCGCTCCATGAACACGACGAAGGCCACGACGGCGATCATGAAGACGAGGAGCAGCAGCACGGCGAAGAGGTTGTGCTGGCCGTTGCGGATGTCCTCGATGGTGGTGAGCACGGCATGGGGCAGGTTGACCACGATGCCGGCGAATATGATGAGGGAGATGCCGTTGCCGATGCCGCGCTCGGAGATCTGCTCACCGAGCCACATGATGAAGGCCGTGCCGGTGGTGAGGGTGAGCACGGTCATGATCGGGAAGCCGAGGCCCCACAGCGAGTCCTGCACGTGCACGGGGACGAGCGGCGCGCCGCCCGGTGAGGTCTGGGCCTTCAACCAGAAGGCCACGCCGAGGGACTGGACGATGGAGAGGGCGATCGTGCCGTAGCGGGTGTACTGGTTGATCTTACGGCGGCCCATCTCGCCTTCCTTGGACAGCTTCTCCAGGTACGGCCAGACGACCGTGAGGAGCTGCAGGATGATGGAGGCGGAGATGTAGGGCATGATGCCCAGGGCGAAGACGGACAGACGGCGCAGGGCGCCGCCCGAGAAGAGGTCGAGGAACCCGAAGACGCCGCCCGCCATGGCCTTGAAGAACTCCTGCAGCGCGACGGGGTCGACGCCGGGAGTGGGGATGTGCGAGCCGAGGCGGTAAACCGCCAGCAGCGCGAACGTGAAGAGGACCCGCTTGCGCAGGTCTTCGATCGCCCAGATGTTGCGGAGTGTCTCGAGTAGGTTCACGTTACGCGATCTCCTGGCAGGTTCCGCCCGCCGCTTCGATCTGCTTCTTGGCCGTCTCGGAGAACTTGGCCGCGTGCACGGTCAGCTTCTTGGTCAGCTTGCCGTTTCCGAGGACCTTGATCCCGTCGTTCCGGCCCTTGACCAGGCCGGCCTTGCGCAGGGCCGTCTCGTCGACGGTGGCGCCGTTGTCGAAGCGCTCCAGGTCGGAGAGGTTCACCACGGCGTGCCCTGTCTTGAAGTTGTTGTGTAAGCCGCGCTTGGGCCGGGGGCGTTGTCCATGGGAATGTCGAGCGGGCCGTCCTTGCCGAAGCTGAGGCCGCGGGTCGCATCGTCGAGCTGCGGCGAAGACAGGCCGAGGTCGAACAGCACGCCGTCGAGCCCGTCGCCGGGCGCGTCCCATTGTGCG
>CAZYTO010000391.1:0-3510 GCA_964650405.1 uncultured Thermoanaerobaculia bacterium
TACTTGTTCGGCGACCGCGGCAGAGTGGTGAGGAAGGCGATCTCGCCAATGGAGAGCTGAGAGACGGGCTTGCCGAAGTAAACGAACGACGCGGCGCCGATGCCTTCGACGTTCCCGCCGTACGGCGCCATGTTGAGGTACATGGTCAGCAGCTCGCGCTTGGAATAGCGGGCCGTGAGCTGGACGGCCCGGAAGGACTCGCGGGCCTTGCCGAGGAACGTCCGCGACTTCGGCTCGGCCATCCGCGCGATCTGCATGGGGATGGTCGAGGCGCCCGAGACGCGGCGGCGCGCCCGCACGTTCGCCCACCCCGCCCGGACGATGGCCATCGGGTTCACGCCCGGATGCCGCCAGAACCAGCGGTCCTCCGAGGTGACCACGGCCCGGACCACCTCCGGCGGCACTTCGTCCAGCGTCACCGGGATGCGCAGCTTCTGGTCCGGAGGAAGGATGATCCGCATCGGATCGCCGTTCCGGTCGAAGACGACCACCGCGGGAGCGCGCTTCAACTTCGCGACGGGAAAAGGGAAGAGCAGGTTGATGATGATTGGTATCGCCACGAGGACGGCGGCCGTGGCCATGGCGCGGCGCGCCTTGTGGCGACGCGGGGGGAGGGTATCGGGTCTCGGGTGTCGGGTATCGGCGGACATGGATTTCCCGTTGTCTGCGGAACCTTCGACTGTCCGTCGGCTGAACCGCTTCCGCGCGAGTGAACGCCGCAGGAGGGTCATCAGCGAACGACAGGAAACGAGGAGACGTCCTTCTAACGCTTCTTTCATCTCAAACTCACGCAACGCGCTTCCAGGAACCACACGTAAAGCAGAGCAGGGGGTCGGCTCTGGAGCGCGCACTTCAACATGAGTGAATCAGCTCCGAAGCCTTCAGCGCGGAAGAGCCGGGGTGAGGGGTTTTCCGAACGAGGCAACCACCATTTGGAAGGCGACCTCGGAAAGCCTTGACCCCTCACCCCGCCGCTCCGCTGACATCTCGCCGAGGACTCAACGCATGTCAAAGCGCGCTCCGCGGCGACCCTCTCCCGGTGGGAGAGGGTGGCTTCAGAGGCCATGGCGCGGCGCGCCTTGCGGCGGCGCGGGGGGAGGGTATCGGGTCTCGGGTGCCGGATATCGGCGTCACCGTGTGCGAGGCCTGTCTCACCGTGTGAGAGGCCTGTGTCACCGTGTGCGACGGTGCAGGGTATCGAGTGGGCCTCAATTCCCCTGCTACAGGGAAGGGGTTCCTGGCGATCGGCCGGCTGCCGGCTTTCGCCCTCCGAGCCGCGACGAAGCAGGCGCGAAAGGAAGTTTGCCAGTCGCAACTCGCCGCCTTCCGCCGCCCCCACCTTAAACGTTGTTTTCATGACAATGCCACTCTCACGCTGAATAGAGACACCCGATCAACTGACGCTCAGAGATCCCAAGACCCGACACCCGGCCCAACCCGACACCCGATCCCCGATACCCGATACCCACGGTACGCGGCACCCGTCACCCGGTACCCACGCCCACCCCCACCCCCCGCCCACCCCGCCGGCGCCCGCTCATCGCTGCTTCACCACGAGCGTCCCGCGCTCTCCGACGGCGTGGTTTATCCTCGAGTACATGGCTTCGGCGAACATCGGCGGCTGCTGGTAGACGCCGGGGGTGACGGCGCGCAGCAGGGTGTAGAACGTCCGCGGCTGGTTCTCGGGCAGCTCCACGAAGTAGAGGACCTGGTCGTCGCGGATGTCGACGTTGGTGCACTCGCTCATCTCGCCGGTGAGCCAGGTGAAGGTCTCGCTCGACTTCAGCCGCGGGTTCTCCACCTCCAGTCCGCTGGGGATGAGGTTCTGCAGCACGACGTTGTTCAGCGTCCCGTTGGTGCTGCGAACGGTCACCTGGCAGATGAGGAGGTCGCCCTGCTTCGCGCCGGTGGAGTCGAGCGGCTTGCCGTCGCGGGTCAGAAGCTGCCGCGAGATCTCGATCCCGCTGGTCTCCGGACGGAAAGCGGCACTGGTCTTCACGCCGCGCGTGGACATGGCGTAGTAGGCCGAGCCGGCGGTGTACTTGCCGTTCATCCGCACCTTGACCTGATTGCCGCGGATGTGGCGGAAGACGGCCGTCTTCCCGGTGAACGTACCGACCGGCTTGTTGTCGACGAAGACCGTGCCCTCGTACGTGGGCAGGCTGTGCTGCTGGTGCGCCAACTGGCCGAGAGCCACGAGAGCCAGCGAGGACTCGTGGGTGCTCCACCAGGAGTCACTCCTGATGTCGCGCGTCAGGCGCTCGACGAGGACCGGCACGCGGGCATCGCCCGGATTGACGTCCAGCAGGGCCAGGAGGAGCAGGGCCCGGTTGCGGATGGGCGAGTCGTAGTTCCCGGCCGTGGCGCGCATGATGGCCTCGACGTCGGCGATGCGGCCCACGAGGGTATCCAGCATCTTCGGGTTGCCGGTGGCGGCATAGGCCGCGGCCAGCAGCGCCCGCGACTCGGGATGCAGGTTGGTGAGCTGATGCTCGCGGATGTAGTCCATCGTGCCGAGGTCCGCCTTGCCGGCGCGGGCCAGCACGTAGAGCGCGTAGACGGCGCGCTCGAGCTCGAAGGCGTCGTAGTCCGACTTGGCTTTCGCTTCGGTGCCGATGTAGGCCAGGGCGCGATCGACCATGAGCGCCGGGACGTCGTGGCCGGCCCGCTTCGCCTCCACGAGGAAGTGCGTGGCGTAGATGCTGAGCCAGGGCTCGGTGACCGAGCCGTACGGCCACATGGAGAAGCCGCCGTTGTACATCTGCATCATGGTCAGGCGGTGGATGCCGGCCTGCACCATGGCCGCGGCGTCGTTGTTCTTGAACGCCTCGGGGTCGAGCTCCTGGGCCAGGTCGCCGAAGTAGACGAGCGGGAAGACGCTGGACGTGGTCTGCTCGACGCAGCCGTACGGGTAGTGCAGGAGGTACGACAGCTTGCCCTTGAACTGCACGAAGGGGAGCGGGCTGACGACGAGGGTCCGCTCCACGGAGCCCGGCACGAACTGCTGGAGGACGT
The DNA here is from genome assembly GCA_964650405.1 of uncultured Thermoanaerobaculia bacterium. Lineage (GTDB taxonomy): Bacteria > Acidobacteriota > Thermoanaerobaculia > Gp7-AA8 > Gp7-AA8 > CAZYTO01. Next base: position 3,016 of record CAZYTO010000391.1, read on the forward strand.
CGTTGCGGAAGAGGGCGGCGGGCTCGTTGAAGGCGCCGGAGTCTTCCACCGTCTCCAGCGGCAGGTCCCACTGCACGGAAACCGTCCCCGTGGCTTTCGCCGACTGGCCGTTGCCTGTCGCGGTCACCGTGAGCGCGAGACCGGCCGGCGCCGGCGGCGCCTGCAGCGGGAAGTAGAGCGTCCGCTCGGCGCCGTTGGGAATGTCGGCCTGCAACCGGCTCTCCGAGGGCCGGGTGGAGCCTCGCGGCGGCGCGCCGGCCTCCGAGACCGCTTCCGTCTGCACTCCGAGGATCACCGTTACGCGGCCGGCCTTGCCGCTGTCATTGCGGACCGTCACCGGCACGGAGATCTGGTCTTTCACGTTGAGGAACCGGGGAAAGGTCGGCATCAGCACGAGCGGGTCGTGCACGTGCACCATCGCTTCGTTACTGCCGAAGTGACGCCCCTTGCCGACGACGGCCATCACGCGCACGCCGCCCTGGAAGTCGGGGATTT
>CAZYTO010000392.1:0-3489 GCA_964650405.1 uncultured Thermoanaerobaculia bacterium
CCCCTCCCGACTCTGGTTTTCCTCGTTGACGCGGTCCTCAACATCTCCTTTCAGGACGGGGTCGATGCCCGCTCTACGGGGACGGTTGGCTCGCGTGGCGCGGATGCAGGGTAACCGCTCCGGGCGCAACGTCACGTTCAAGCGCATGCCGGTGCCGGCACTCCGGCCCACCGGGCCGGTCGAGGTGGCCATCATCTGGAAGAACGTCGTGGCCCTCCTTCGCATCTCCATCGCCTGGGTGCTCATCTTCCTCCTCATCTACCTCTACATGGTCATCCAGGCCATCTGGGTGCACGACGCGAGGGTCTCAACCACGATCGGCGTCGTGCTGGCCTGCCTGGCCGGGATGTTCATCTTCGCCGGTCCCGGCATCTTCGCGAGTGACCTCCGCCTCGATTTCGGGCGGATGGAGGTGCTGAAGAGCTACCCCATCAGCGGCGAGCGGCTGATCGGCGCCGAGATCGCCGCCCCCCTCGTCGTCGTCTCCGCGCTGGAGATTCTCTTCCTCGCCACCGCGGCGACCTTGCTGAACTTCGGCGTCGGCAACCCGAAGCTGGCCTTCCTCTCCAGTGCCCAGTTCGTCGTCATCGGCCTGCTCATCGCCATCCCCGTCTGCGCGCTCCAACTCGTCATCCGCAATGCCTTCCCCGTCCTCTTCCCCGCCTGGGCCGGACGCTCGAAGGAAGAGGCGCGCGGCATCGCCTTCACCGGCCAGCGCATCATCATGCTGATCGGCAACCTCTTCGTCCTCGCCGTAGCGCTCGTCCCGGCCGGCCTCGTGCTGCTGCCGTCGCTCTGGGTCTCGTCGCGCTTCTTCTCCGGACACCCCGCTGCCATCGCCGTCGCCACCATGCCGGCCGTCTTCACCCTCGGCACGGAGGTCTGGCTGGCCATCAAGGCCCTCGGTGCCCAGTTCGACCGCCTCGATATCTCGAACGAACTGGATATCGTGGAGTTTGCGTGACGGAGTACCACACCCACGATCCGGAGGGACACTTGTGGACGTTCAGCGACTACCTGCCGGACGCGGTCAGGGAGTAGTACTCCGCCGTTTCACCTCTTCCTCGGTCAATCCGTACAGCGGCGGCGTCTCGACGCCGAGCATGCCGAGGTAGAGATAGATCTGGCCGCGGTGGTGGATCTCGTGCTCGGTCATGGAGCGGAGCCACTTTCCGGCACGCATGGAGGCGCCGCCGGGAGTCGTGCACTTCGCCTCGAGGTCGACCGTCCGCAGGATGGCCATGGACTCTTCGTGGGTGCGGCGCATGTAGTCGAGGACCGCGTCCAGGCCATCGGCCAGCTCCCGCCCATGCCCGGGATAGAGGCTCGGCTTTCCCTGCGCGTTCTCGGTGAACATCCATCGTTCGATCGCCGCCAGGTGCCGCAGGAGGTCGCCCAGCGTGAACTTCCCCTCAGCATAAGTCCACTCGATCCGGTCGGGCGGGATGCAGGCCGCCACGCGCATGGTCCGCTCACGGACCCGGTCGATGTAGTGCAGGAGATCGTCACTCATTCGCGCTCTTTATATATCAGTGATACATTGATTCCCATCTTAATCGGAGGTGACTCGCCATGCGCTCCTCAATCATCCTCTCCGCCGCCGCCGTCCTCACGTTCGGTGCATCCGGATGCCGTTCACACACGCAGGCCGTCGTCGCGCCGGCCGTCGTCCCGCCGCCGGCAGCCGCCGCCCCCGCACCGAAGCCGGCCGAGACCGCCGTGGCCGCCACGACCAACGACTTCGTCGCACCGAAGCCACAGGTCGACGACCTCGGCGGCGATCCGGCCCAGGCCACGCTGCTCGCCGAGCAGAAGGGGTGGATCCGCGATGCCTTCTTCGACTTCGACTCCACGATCATCCCGCCGCCGTCGCAGCAGAACCTGCAGGTCTCGGCGAAATGGCTGGAGGCGCATCCCAAGGTGCACGTGCTGATCGAAGGTCACTGCGACGAGCGCGGCACGGAGCGCTACAACCTGGCCCTCGGCGACCGCCGCGCCTACGAGGCGAAGGCCTACCTCACGGTCCTCGGCGTGAATGCCGACGACGTGAAGACGATCAGCTACGGCAAGGAACGCCCTTTCGACACCGGCCATGATGAGGACGCGTGGGCAAAAAACCGCCGGGCGCATCTCGTGCTGACCGCAGTGAAATAGACCCGAGTGGCTAGAGTGGTGAGTGGTTAGAAGAAGCCCGAGTGGTTAGTGGTGAGTGGTTAGGAACACCACCTAACCACTCGCCTTCTAACCGCTCACCTTCCGACTCGACTTCTAACCACTAACCACTGCTCTCCCCCTCCGTCGCACGATGCGCACGACGAGTACGATCGGCAGGATGAAGAGCAGCAGCAGCGGCAGCACGTAGAGGGTCAGCCAGATCACCACGCTGGCCAGCCACTCCAGCGTGCCGACCAGGGCGCGGCTGGCGTCCTTGATGATGACGAGGGGCTGCCAGCCCGGCTCGACCACCGGCTTGGCGATGGCGTCGGGGATCAGTTCGATCTTGATTGTGGACAGGGCCGAGACCTGCTCGAGGAACTGCATGCGCCCCTTCGTCTTCTCCACCTCGCCGCGCATCATGGTCAACTGCTGGTACATCTCGATCACGTCCGAGGCGTGCTCCGTGCGCTGGCGGACATCGGTCATGAGGGCGCGCAGCTCGTTCTCGGCGGCTTCCTCGTTGCGGAGATTCGAGGAAAGGTCGACGTACTCCTGCGAGACGTCGTCGCTGGTCACCGACTCGCTCTCCACGCGGATGGCGGCCTTGCGGACGGAATCGAGCACGCCCGTCAGCCGTGCGGCTGGAACGCGGAGAGTCAGCGTGGCGCGCAACTGCTCCCCCTCGCGCCACGTCTTCGCATCGCCGACATACCCGCCGGCGGCTTCCGCGGCGGTGGTCAGCGATCGCACGACCGCTCCGGTATCACTGACGATCAGCCGCACCTCGGCGTTGCGGACGATCATGCGCGGAAACCGCTGGGCCGGTAGCGTCGCGGCCGATCCCGGCGGCGGTGGTGGAGGAGGAGGTGATTCGACCTCGGAGGAAGCCGCACCCTTCGGCAGTTCGACGGGCACACCCTGCGGTAGCGCCCGGCTGCGGGTGGAGACTGCAGTCTGCGCGTATTCGCCCTTCTTGCACGAGAGCGCGGCGGCGAGGAACAGGAGCAGGAAGAGCTTCTTCATACAACCTTTAGACACGGCAACTCGCAGGAACGCAAGCGCCAGACGTGAAATGATGGGCCAAAGCGGCCGGCGGGTCCCCGGTACCCCCTGGCCGGAGCACCCGCAGGACGGGCCCAACACACCAACGATCCGAAAGGAATCTCCATGATTCGAACACGACTCTTCACCGCGGTCTGTGCTTTGCTGTTCGGCATGAGCGCACTGGCGGCCAATACCTCCGACGTGATGCCCTTCAGGGCGGTGGAGAAAGAACTGCCGAACGGGCTGAAGGTCACCGACGTCCCCACCGGCTTCCCCAACATCGCTGCC
>CAZYTO010000393.1:0-3482 GCA_964650405.1 uncultured Thermoanaerobaculia bacterium
GCTTTCGAGGCCACGGCTGTGATCCCGTCGGAGTCGGTGCAGGTGGTCCTGGCCCCGAAGGGTTGGGGGCGGGCCGGCAAGGGACACGACCTCGATCCGGCCACGCTGCAGTACAAGTCGGGCGACGAGTTCCTGCACGCTGCGCGGGGCCGGAGCAATCAGCTGGCCGTCTTCCTCGATTCAACGGGCCGCTCGTACTCCGTGGCCGCGCATGAGCTGCCGTCGGCGAAGGGTCACGGCGAGCCGCTGTCGGCGTTCACCTCGCCGCCGCCGGGCGCATCGTTCGTCGCCGCGCTGATGGGCGACCCGCAGGACCTCTGGCTCATGGCCACCGACGACGGCTACGGCTTCGTTGCCAAGCTCGAAGACCTCTTCACCGACCGCAAGGCCGGGAAGGCCGTCGTGAACGTGGCCGACGGCGCCGCACTGCTCCGGCCGCAGAAGGTCGGCGATATGCAGTCGGACTGGGTCGCCGCAGCCACGACGAGCGGGAAGCTGCTCCTCTTCGGCGCGGAGGAACTGCCGCAACTGGCCCGCGGAAAGGGAGTGCAGACGATCAAGCTGCACAAGACGGAGCTCTTTCCGGAGAAGGTGGTCGGCGTCGCCGTCGTGGCGAAGGACGACACGCTGGTCGTCCACGCCGGCAAGCGCTACACGAACCTGAAGGGCGACGACCTTGCCGCGTATGCCGGCAAGCGTGCCCAGCGCGGCCTCAAGCTGGCGCGCGGCTTCCAGAACGTGACTGCCGTCCACGCCTGGAGTGATCGCGAAGGACGGCAGCCCGGGCCGGAGATGGTGATGTGAAGAAGCGAATTGCTCTTCTCGCCGTGATGCTCTTCCTGCTGGCCGCCGACCAGTGGACGAAGCACCTGGCCCGCGTGCACCTGCAGCATGACGAGGCGCGGCGTTTCGGCAGCGTGCTCACGCTCGTCTATGCGGAGAACTCAGGCGCGTTTCTCTCGCTCGGCGCGGAGCTGCCGGAGATCGTGCGCCGCTTCATCCTCGACGGGATCGTGGGGATCGGCCTGGCCGTGGCGTCCTGGGTGCTCTTCGCCGGCCGCATGCACGGGAAATCGGACGAGATCGCCCTCGCCCTCATCGTGGCCGGCGGAGTCGGCAATCTGATTGACCGTGTCCGCAACCACGGCCGGGTCACAGACTTCATCTACCTCGCCGCCGGCCCGCTCCACACCGGCGTATTCAACATCGCCGACCTGGCCATCACCACCGGAGTGGTCTGGCTCATGTTGTCCTGGGCCTTCTCGAAGGGCGAAGGGCGGGGGCAGAAGGGCGAAGGGCGAAGGCAGAAGGCAGAAGGCAGAAGGGCGAAGGTGAATTGGAAGCTTAATGAATGGTGAAAGGCGGGCCGGGCGCGCGCCGTTCTTCATTCACCATTCTTCAATCCGCCGTGCTGCCTCTTCGCCCTTCGCTCCCTTCGCCCTTCGCCCTTGAATTCAGTGTTCGATCGAGGGCGGTACCAGCTCTTCCTTCGCCCAGGCCAGGCCATCCGGGCCTTTGCCGACCTCGATGGCCCACGATGCTTCGAGTTTGCCGAGGTCGATGACCTGCACCTTGTTGGCCTCGGAACAGGCCACGAAGGCGCGCTTGCCGTCTGGGGCGATGAGGACGCCTTCCGGCCCGGCCAGGGTCTTGATGTGTTTGACGACGTCTCCGGTGGCGGCGTCGAGGACGAGTACCTCGCTGCTGGGCGTGTCGCTGATCAGAACGTGCTTGCCGTCCAGCGTGAACTTCACCCGGTTGGCCGTCTTCGTGCCGATGGTCAACGTCTTGATCACCTGGTCCGTGGCCGTGTCGATGATGGACAGCTTGCCGTCGGCGCGGTGGGCGGTCCAGAGCTGCTTGCCGTCCGGTGAGAGGTCCATGCCCTCCGGCCCCTTGCCGACCGGGATCTGCTTGAGACCGACTTTCTGCGGGGCGCCGGAGAGGTCGAGCACGCTGATGCTGTCGCTGCCGATGTTGGCGGTGTAGATCTTCTTCTCGTCGGCGGTGACCACGAGCATGTGCGAGATCTCCGCTCCCGTGCCGAAGTACATGTCGAAGGCGGACTTGCGGATGTTGTAGCGGGTTACGACGCGGGAGCCTTCAGCGGTGATGTAGATGTGCTGACCGACGGCGTACAGGCCGTGGGGGCGGAGGACGGGAAGCTGGATGCGCCGCGTCTCCCGCCGGATGGAGGGATCGATGAGGGAGAGGGTGGAGCCGGGGTTGGGTCCGGTCCCGTAGTTCGTGACGATGGCCACCCTGCCGCCCTGGGCGACCTGGACTTCATGCGGCGCGTCGCCCACGGCGATGGTGCCAACGACTTTGAGCGTGGCCGGATCGATGAACATCAGCGTCGATTCGCCCTTGTTGAGCACGAGCAGGGTTTCTTCCGCGTGGGCGGTAAGCGGGAAAAGGAATGCGGCGGCAAGTGCGAGGGCGAGCGCGGCGTTTCTCATGCGGGGCGAAGAGTACACGAGAGGCAGCCGCCGGAATCGGAGTGGTCTTGTTCTTACATTTTCCACGCGGAGGTGCGGAGGCGCGGAAAGGAGGCGCCTCGTCTGAAGTCGACGACGAATTCTTCTACCGGGCTCTGGCCAGGACGGCCGTCACGCCGCCGGTTTGAACTTGATCGAGCAGCCGAAGGCCTTCGTCGAAGCGGTGGCCACCGGGTTGCCGGCCAGCACCGAGTCGAGCGCGTCCTTCAGCCCGGCATGCTGCCGCTCTTCCGGCTTGGCCGAGTCGTCGACGTAGCCGCGGTAGCGGACCACTCCCGTCTTGTCGACGACGAAGATGTGCGGCGTGACGCGGGCGCCGTAGGCGCGGGCCACGTGGCTGTCTCCGTCCTTGAGATAGGGAAAGGAGTAGTGCTTGGCGGTGGCGCGGCTCTTCATCTCAGCCGCCGCTTCGATGGGATACGCGGCGTCGTCGTTCGGATCGATGGCGTAGAAGACGACGCCCTTCTTCCCGTATTCAGCGCCGAGGGCCACAATGCGGTCTTCGAAGGCCTTGGCGTACGGGCACTGATTGCAGGTGAAGACGACCACGGAGACCTTCCCGTCGCCGGGCTTGAACGCGTAGCTCTTTCCGTCGACCGCGTTGGAAAGCGTAATTGCCGGCGCCTTCGCGCCGACCGCCAGCTCTTCCGCCACGGCCGCGATTGCGAAAAACATCAATGCCAGTGTTAATGCCTTCTTCATCGATTCCTCCCTAAGAGTTTTCGGATTTCGGCGATGGTCGCCTGTCGATCGATTTTGCCCTGTTTTCGCCACAGCTCGCGCCCGGTGCGATCGTAGAGGATCGTGATCGGGATCTCGCCGCTGAAGTGCAGCGCGCCTGCGAGCGCATCGCTGTTGCCACTATAGTAAAGGTTGATATAGCTGATTTTCTTCTGATCCAGAAAGTCGGCCACTTTCCGTTTGGTTGCCGCCCGATCGCCCGGAATCATATCGTCCAGCGAGACGCCCACCAGTGACAGCTGC
>CAZYTO010000394.1:0-3462 GCA_964650405.1 uncultured Thermoanaerobaculia bacterium
CGACGTGGGTCACGCCGTAGACTGCGCCGGACGCATCCTCTACCAGGCCGACCGAGAGCGCATTGTGGAAGCGGTCGTCCGCCGGCGCGTTGCGCAGCGCATTGAGCCTTTCACGAAACTCTTTGGTACCCGCGGCCGCCATGTGCGCGTCCCAGGCCGCCTTGTTCTTCCACGCCGCGACGACCACGAACTGTCCCGGCCGGACGACGCTCCGCACGATCACCGAGCGCAGGTTTCCGTCCGATGAGCGGCTCGCGCCGCGATAGGCCTTCAAGAGCGCGGCGGCTTCGTCCCGGGCGGTCGGCCTCACCTCCACGTAGGTGACCACGTAGAGCGGGCTCACGTCGGCTGGAACGGCGGGGGGTGCGGCGGCGGGAGTCTGGGCGATGGAGTTCACGGCGAGGAGGCACAGCAGGGCCGGGGCGAGCGCGGCCTGGTGGAATGTCATGTTTTCTTCTCCCTGATCAGTCCAGCAGCAGCCGGATATCGTACACCCGGGACGGAAGGCCGTCGCGTTCAGCCCGTCAGCCCGGCCGGTACACCTGCTCTTCGATCCCCGACCGTGCGCAGCGCCTCGTCTGGATCGGCTTGGCCATACGTGGGAGGATACTTCATGACGTGAGGGAGGAGAGGCGAGTGAAGATCGCTCTTGCGGTGATTGCGGCGGTTTTGCAGGCGCTGGCTCTCTGCAACGTTTATGCCCACGGCGACCACAAGCCGAAGCACGGCGGAATCATGGGCCGGGGCGACGACGAGATCTCGGTCGAGCTGGTCATGGAAAAGGGTATCGCAATCTTGTACATCGAAGACGAAAGCGGGACGCCCCTCACGACGGAAAAGCTGAAGGGAACACTGAGCCTCGCCAGCCCCGGGCGGCCCGCCCAGGAGGGGAAGCTGATACCCGCGGGCGACAACAAGCTCACTGCGGAGGGCCTCACGCCGCTTCCGGGGGACAGGCTGAGAGCCCGCATCATCCTGCCGAGCGGCGAAGAATTCTGGCCGATTTTTTCCTTCAGGTAAAAAGAAAGGCGGCCGCGAGGCCGCCCTTTCGATTGCGATAGGCTCTAAATATCAGTCGCGACGACCGTGATCGTCGTCGTCATCGTCGTCGCCGTGGCCATCCTTCCCGAGGCCGATCCTCTTCGCCTTGCCGCGCAGCTCCAGAATATCCATGCCGGAACCATTGCGGTCGACCACGATGACGTACCCGCGATCGTCCACTTCGACGTTGTTGGTCATGTAGCCGTCGGGTTGAACGGTGTTGGCATTGCTTTCCGGCACATAGAACCCCACCTCAACGGGCGCTTGCGGCTCGCGGATGTCCCACGCCCGCACGCCGCCGGTGAAATACGCGAGGAACGTCAACCTGCCGTAATAGGGATTACGGAAGTTCTCCTCGCTCGAATGCACGCCAAAGCGCGCTCCGCGCGTGCAGTAGTTGCCGCGAGGATATTTTTCGCCCATGCGCGGGTCGACCGACATCGTGGACAGAATCATCGGCCCTTGCCGGGGGTTTTCCTCAATTTTGGTTCCCGGCGGCACGCTCTTCGAGTTTTCAACCGTGACATCGACGACGAAGCTCCAGTGCGGCGCTTCCTGGCACTTGTCGGCCGTCGCCTCGGAGGCGAGCAGCACGATGTCGCGCGTCTTGAACTCGATGAATTTGTCGTAGCTCTTCGGCGTCAGCCCGAACACGGGCATGCTGGTGTGGCCGCCCTGGTCCGGCGACATATAGAGGATACCGGCTTGCGCCGCCAGCAAATCCGCATCCGTCGGCGTGTCGGGCCTCTGGCCATCCCAGGTGCCGTGCGGCGCGGGGAGCAGCTTCTTGCGGTCGACGATCTGCAGAATGCCGTCGTCGCCCACACCCCATGCGAGGTAGATGCGGTTGCCGATCACGTCGTCCGGCCCGGCGCCGCGCGCCAGCCTCTGGCCGGCTTGGGGATGCTCAAAAGTGGAGATCGGCCCGTGAAGCGAGTTGGGCGGGGCCACCGTTCTTGTTGGATCCGGCTGCGCGCCAACCACACCGTAGGTGCGGATGTACCGCGGGTATGACGGGTATACCGGAATCGCGGACCCGGCCGCGGCTGGTGAAGGCGGATTGCTCCAGTCATAGACGAGCATCGACTGGCTGGTGCGCCAGAGCGGGGCCGTGTTCTTGCTTCCCGGCATATAAGCAATACCGGTCTTGCATTCCCACCAGTCCTTGTGCGTGCTGCGGATGCCCCGCAATGCTGCCACCGGCCTGGGATCGGATACATTGGTCACATCCCAAATCTCATAGCCCGAGGCGCTGCTTCCCTGAATGTTCCGCAGCAGATAAACGCCGTCTGATCTTCCCCCCGGCAGGTCGGAGCCCAGGCACATGCGCGCCATCTGCGCCTGGCCTCCCGCGACCGGGACCGGGATATGGAATTTCTCGACCGGCCGCTCGGGATTGGTGACGTCGATGATCATCGTGCCGTTCAGCTCGACGACGCCGCCTTTCAGCGGATTGGGTTTGCTGCCCCCATGCGTGCCCGCGAACGCGATCGTCCTCCCATCCGGGTAAACGACGACGTTCGGCTGGTAGGACGGGCGCCCTTGCAGGTCGACGTGCCCCACCCGGCGCATGTTCTTCTGCTCGCCGCTCTGGCTGATGCCGCGGTGGTCGTCGGCAATCGCCGAACCCGCTGCGACGGCGAATGCGCTCAGAATGGCCGCATTCAGCACGTACTTCGGCGAGCTTCCTCTGCTTCTTGACGTCAACATAGATGCTCCTCCGGTGATGTGGAACGGCAGGTGCCGTCCCAACCAAACTCAGTTGCGTCGGGAATCTACAGAGCGATAGGAAAGGCGGGGCTCGCAACGAACGTTGCGGAAAATTGTAGTCCCCAAGCGCGCCAAGTCAAGCGCCGGGTGAGCGTCGCGGCCGTCGGATCGGCTCCGCTCGCCTAGCCCCCGTCAGCTCGCGCACGGCGGCGACCAGGTCTTCGAATTTGAGCGGCTTCATGAACGCCTTCATCGCGCCGGCCTGTCGCGCGACCTCGAACACGTCGTAGTTTCTCAGGGGCTCATAGCCCCGCGACAGGCACTACTCCGCGACACCATTATCCTTCAGCACCTGCCACACCTTTTCCGGCGTGATCGGGATGTCGAGGTGGGTGACGCCCAGGTGACGCAGCGCGTCGACCACCGCGTTCGCGATCGCGGGCGGCGCGCCCACGGTCGCCGATTCGCCCACGCCCTTCGCGCCGAGCGGATGGTGGGGCGAAGGCGTGATGGTCTTGTCGGTCTCCCACTTCGGAGTCTCCAGGGCGGTGGGAACGTAATAGTCGAGGAAGCTGCCGCCGGAGATGTTGCCCTCGTCGTCGTAGCTGATCTCCTCGTAGAGCGCCGGCCCGATCCCCTGGGTCAGTCCGCCGTGGATCTGGCCGTCGACGATCATCGGGTTGATGATGTTGCCGCAGTCGTCCACCGCGA
>CAZYTO010000395.1:0-3423 GCA_964650405.1 uncultured Thermoanaerobaculia bacterium
GCTCGACCAAGAAAGAGCTGCGCGTCGAGATCTGCTCGAAGTGCCATCCCTTCTTCACGGGCAAGCAGAAGCTGGTCGACTCGGCCGGCCGCATCGATCGCTTCCAGAAGAAGTACGCCAAGAAGCCGGCGGGCAAGGCCTGAATGTCGCTCCGCCACGTTCTGGCCGGTTCCGCGAAGCTGACCCTCGGTGCATTCAACGCCGTGACCAACGGCCTGACTGCGTCGCTACCGGCTGCCGGCGGAGCGGACAAGAACGTGGACATGCTCATCGGCGGCCAGGCCGTGCTGGAGGGCGTGATGATGCGCTCCCTCACCGGCTACTCGGTCGCCGTGCGCCAGCCGAACGGCGGCGTGGCCATCAAGAAGGACAAGCTCGTCTCCGTGACGGCGAAGTACCCGTTCCTCAAGTGGCCGGTGCTGCGCGGCTCGGTAGTGCTCATCCAGTCGCTGATCCTCGGCATGCAGGCTCTCAACTACTCGGCCAGCGTGGCCGGTGAGAACGAGGCCGGCGAGCAGGAGATGTCCAACTGGGCCATCGCCGCCTCGCTCCTCTTCGCTGTGGTGGCCGGGGTCGGCTTTTTCATCCTGGCTCCCCTTGGCATCACGAACCTCGTCCGCCACTTCTTCCTGCCCCGCATGGGCAACCTGACGTACAACGCCATCGACGGCGTTCTCCGGGCCATCTTCTTCTTCGGATACATCCTCTCCATCTCCTACATGAAGGAGATCCGGCGCGTTTTCCAGTACCACGGCGCCGAGCACAAGACCGTCTACACCTTCGAGGCCAATGAAGAGCTGACCGTGGAGAACGCCCGGACCAAGTCGACGCTCCACCCGCGCTGCGGCACGAGCTTCCTCATGTTCGTCATGGCCATCTCCATCGTCGTCTTCTCGTTCGTGCCGTCCTGGGCACCGTTCGCCGTCAAGTTCGGCGCGCGTATCGTGCTCATCCCTCTCATCGCCGGCCTGGCCTACGAGATCATCCGCTTCTCCGCCCGCCACCTCGCCAACCCGGTCTGCCGCCTCATGACGCGCCCCGGCATGTGGCTGCAGAAGATCACCACCAAGGAACCGGACGACAGCCAGCTCGAGATCGCCATCGTGGCGCTGAAGGAAGCGCTGGCCTACGACATCATCGAGCCGGCCCAGGCCGCGGTCGCCTAGCAGTGGTTAGTGATGAGTGACTAGTGGTTAGGATCGCTAACCGCTAATCACTGGTCACTAACCACTTTTGCCATGTTCGAGAAACTCGACGAAATCGAAAAGCGCTACGACGAGCTCCAGCGGAAGATCGGCGATCCTTCCGTGGCCACGGACGTGTCCGCGTTTCGCGACGCCATGAAGGCCATCGCCGAGATCCAGGAGGTCGTGGCCAAGTACCGCGAGCTGAAAGATCTCAAGAAGCGGCTGGCCGACGCCCGCGAGCTCCTGAAGTCCGACGATGACATGCGCGAGCTGGCCGAGCTGGAGATCGCCGAGCTGGCGCCGAAGGAGCCGGAGCTCGAGCGCGAGATCCAGGTCCTCCTGCAGCCGAAGGACCCCAACGACGACAAGAACGTCTTCGTCGAGATCCGCGCCGGCACGGGCGGCGACGAAGCCTCGCTCTTCGCCGCCGAGATGCTGCGCATGTACGTCCGCTACGCCGAGTCGAAGCGCTGGAAGGTCGACGTCACCGACGCCAACTACTCCTCCGTCAACGGCATCAAGGACGCCACGCTGGAGATCCAGGGCAACCGGGTCTACTCACGTATGAAGTTCGAGTCGGGCGTCCACCGCGTCCAGCGCGTCCCCCAGACCGAGACCCAGGGCCGCATCCACACCTCGGCCGTCACCGTGGCCGTGCTCCCCGAGGCGGAAGACATCGACATCCAGGTCGCGGAGAAAGACATCCGCATCGATACGTTCTGCTCGTCTGGTCCCGGCGGGCAATCGGTCAACACCACCTACTCCGCCGTGCGCATCACGCACAACCCCAGCGGCGTGGTCGTCTCCTGCCAGGACGAGAAATCGCAGATCAAGAACCGCCAGAAGGCCATGCGCGTGCTCAAGGCCCGTCTCTACGAGATCGAGCGCCAGAAACGCGAAGCCGAGCTGTCCGCCACCCGCAAGGGCATGATTGGCACCGGCGACCGCTCCGAGAAGATCCGCACGTACAACTTCCCCCAGGACCGCATCACCGACCACCGAATCGGCCTGACCGTCCACAACCTCCCCGACGTCATGAACGGCAACCTCGACGTCGTCATCGAGCCCCTTGTCGCAAACTACCAGGCGGAGAAACTGCGCGAGGCCGTGCAGGCTTCGTAATTAATCCTGAGCGCGGGCGGCTGGTTGGGTGGGAGCGAGGAGTCTGGTGGAGGCTGCTTAACCATGGCGAGCATCGTTGCCTTGGAGCTGCGGGTAATGGGTCAGTTTCAAATTGACCACTAGCGAGCTGCGGAGTAACCGCGCCCCGAGGTATAATTACGTCATGGTCGACGAACTGAGAGACGCCGCTTACGTGCTTCCCCCCGAGCACGTCGAGTACGCAGCTGAGCTGCAGCGTCGAATTGCAGAGATCGACGCCGGAACGGCGACGCTTCTCTCTGCCGATGAGTCGATGGCCAATGCGCGCAAGGCGCTGAAAGATGCGCGCAGTCGTTCACGCCGCGGCTGACGCAGAGCTTGCGGACGCCGTCATCTACCTGGAAGAGCAGCGCTGCGGCACCGGGACGCGATTCCTCAAGGCATACGCGGAGGCGCGGGATTTCATCGTCAAGCACCCCCACTCCGGCCGCTCCAGCGAGTTCGGTACGCGTCACATACCGATCGGCGACTTCCGCCACGACATCGTCTACATCATTCGCGGAGATCTACTCATCGTAGTGGCCGTCGCCCATCACCGCCGACGACCAGGGTATTGGCTCGACCGGCTGACCGCGGGATAGCCCGTAAAGCAGGTTTCGGAGCTACGAAACGGAGATCGGGAGCATTGGGTACGTGACTGTCGAGCGGGTTCGGGGTTGGGGTAAGGGCATTCTGCGCCCGACTTTGAGCGTTTGGGATCTAGCAACGATGATTCGCCCTTCGCCTGGATGCGCGCACGGAGGTAGTACTCGATGAAGACGACGCTCGGATTGACCAAGCCGGAACGGAAGATCGTCTCGGATGTGAAGAAGAACGGCTGGCATGTGATGAACGTGCTGCCGGAACGCGACGAGCCGGGATGGGCGTTCACCATCGGGCTGTACGAGACTTTCCGCCACCCGGAGGTGATGCTGTTCGGCCTTCGGGGCGAGACGATGCATCACCTGCTCAACAACGTCGGCGAGGCCGTCAAGGGCGGCCACACTTACGCCAGCGAAAAGACGGATAGCGAACTTTTGTCAAGCTACCCTTGCACCTTCCCCAACATTCTCACCCGCTGGTTGCAGCCCCCCGG
>CAZYTO010000396.1:0-3372 GCA_964650405.1 uncultured Thermoanaerobaculia bacterium
GGAGGAGGGTGGGCGCGCAGGCGAGGAAGTGGAACCGGTAGTGCATAACTATAGTGTGATTCCCGAGGGGATTTTTCGACCAGTTGCCCGAAAAAAATGAGGACGCAGCAAAGGCACCTCTCCTCGGTTCCCTCCGATCGACGCGGTTTCGGAAACTGAGAGTGCATTCCACCCGTGCGGAAAAGGGGAGTCGCCCGTCCGTCTGCTAGAGGTGTGGAGGTAGGGAAACGTATTCGTCGTGGCCCTCCTCATCAAGCTTCGAAAGAGAGGGAGATCATGTCTGCACGCACCCGGAGTGTCCTTTCCGCCGCCGGTCCGGCCGCCGTTCTCCTCGCCCTCGTCCTCCTCGTGTCCTGGATCGCCGTTCCGGCCATCACTCCGGCGGCCACCATCGACCAGACGAAGCTCGAGCACGGAGACTATCCGCTGCCGCAGGTCCTGCGCTCGGGGCAGCGGTTCTTCACCACGCCGTACCAGCCGTACGACGCGGCCACGAAGAGCGGCGACGGATACGGCGAGGGGCCGGTCTACGACGCGAAGACCGGGAAGTTCGTCGGCGGGCAGGGACCGCGCTATCCGCAGAAGAAGGCCTTCTACCGTGGCGCCCAGTACGGCTGGCCGTTCCTGCGGCTGGACGGGCTGGACTCGCAGAGCTGCTTCGAGTGTCACAACTCCATCGGCAGCTACCGCGTCCCGGCGGCGCAGGGCGGCGGAACCACCCGCAAGCCCGGCGCGGTAGGCGGCTCGGCCGGGTCGAACTCCAACGCCTTCATCAACTCCGGCTTCCCCAATCCGCTCACGTACCTGGTGCGCAATCCGCCGCACGTCTTCGGTACCGGCTACACCCAGACCCTGGCCGATGAGATGACAGTCGAGCTGCAGGCGCAGGTCAAGGCGGCCCGCGCCAAGGCGAAAGCGGCGCCGAACAAGGCGCAGTCGCAGGCGCTGTCGGCGAAGGGCCTCGCCTTCGGCACGTTCGCCACGACCTTCAAGGGCGGCACCGGCCCCGGCTCGTTCATCAACTGCAAGGACGTCTGCGATCCGGGCGGGCTGACGCCCTACGCGCCGCCGTCCGGCTTCGTCGACGACCTGACGAACGTGACCGGCATCTCGTGCGACATCGTGGTGCGGCCGTTCCAGTGGAAGGGCATCGCCTCCAGCATCCGCCACTTCGTGCGCGATGCCCTCGACTTCCACTTCAGCATGCAGGCCGTGGAGAAGTACGGCCACCTCGACTGCGACCTCGACGGCAAGATCGACGAGATGACGCTTGGCAACGTCTCGGCGCTGACGTCGTTCGTGACCATGTCCCGCCCGCCGCGGGAGGCGAACCAGAACGACCCGTCCGTCGTGCGCGGCCGGCAGTTCTTCATGACGGGAGGCCCGGCGCAACTCACCGCGGCCCAGACCTGCGCGGCCTGCCACGTGCCGAGCATGCCCGTCTACTCGGCGAAGCTTTTCATCGACGATCCCGGCCCGGCCACGATGGAGCCGTCCGACTGCGAAGCCAGCCCGCACCAGCACACGCTCACCTCGCCGAACAGCGCCGATCGCACCTCCGAGCTCTCCCGTCTTGGCGCCGATCCGGCGTCGCTGCTGGCCAACATCCAGGCCCCCGAGGGGATCGCAGCGGCCGCCGCTCCGGCCGGGCTGCCTTGCCCGCCGCCGGGCACGACCGGATATTGCATCGACCTGACGAACCTGCCGCCGGGAGTGCCCGAGCACACCCTGCCGCGGTTGCCGCGGACCAACGGCGTGATCCACGTTCCGCTCTTCAGCGACCTGCGGACTCACGACATGGGGCCGGCCCTGGCGGACGTCGATCTGAACGGCATGCCGGAGAGCCAGGGGACGGACGTGGCGGGATTGTGCATCACGTCGCGCTACTTCCTCACCCGGCCGTTGTGGGGCGTGGCCGACACCGGCCCGTGGCTGCACGACGGCCGTGCGCTCACGCTCAGCGACGCGATCCTCTTGCACGGCGGCGAAGCGCAGGCGGCCGCCGACGCGTTCCGCGGCCTGAGCGCGTCGCAGCAGCAGGACGTCGTCAACTTCCTGCTGTCGCTCTACCTGCCCTGCATGCCGTCGCTCGACTGTCCGCCGCCCGCGCCGCCGAGCATCGCGACAGCGGCCGCGGAGGGGGGCTCGTAGGGGTCGAAGACTCACCGTGGATGAGAAGCGATGGATGACCCACGCGGAGCGAAGACTGTGGCAAACCCGCTGACATCCCGCGAAGACACCCTCTCCCACCGGGAGAGGGTCGGCACAGCTCCACTCCGCACCTCTTCACCCACGTCTCGAATCCTCCATCACACTCCTTCTCCAGGGGAGGGGTATCGGGTATCAGGTATCCGTCGTCAGCCTCGCCCTCGCTGTCCGCCGGTCGATTCCGAGACGGCGGGCCACTTCCTGATAGCTGCCGGACTGCCGGTAGACCAGCGAGGTATACCAGCGCAGCAATTGCTCCTCGGTCATCGCTCCCTCCAGCACGGCGGCGTGCTCGGCGGAGGGGGTGATCGCGGCAGGGCTGTAGTCGCCGCGGACGAGAACGCTCCGCACGCACTGTTCGAGCTCGCGGAAGTTGCCGGACCATGCGTAGCCGGGACCGAGGCGCTGGCGGATGACGCGGAGGACCTCGCCCGTCACGTCGTCCGCCTCGTCCGGGCCGGCGACGTGGGTGGCGATGTGCTGCACGAGATGGCGCAACTCCTCGTCACTCCCTTCGAGTTGTTCGAGGAGGGACGGCGTGGTGATCACGTCGGCACAGAGGCGGTAGTAGAAGTCGCGGCGGAACTGGCCGGCGGCGGTGGCCGCGGCAAGGTCGCGGTTCGTAGCGGCCACGATCTTGCCGGCGAAGTGGCGCGTCGCCGTGTCGCCGAGGCGCTGGAACGTTCGCGTCTGCAGCACGCGCAGCAGCTTCACCTGGATGGCGGGATCGAGCTCGCCCACCTCGTCGAGAAAGACAGTGCCGAACGGCAGACAGCTCTCCAGCCACCCCTTCCGGTCGCTCAGTGCGCCGGTGAAGGCGCCTTTCCTGTGGCCGAAGAGCTCCGACTCGATCAGCGCCGGGGACATCGCCGAGAGGTTGAGGCCGGCGAAGAGCATCGATGGTACGGCCGCGAAACGCTGCGTGCGTGCGTCGAAGGGGATGTAACGAGAGAGGGCAATGGCGCGCGCCACGAGCTCCTTGCCCGTTCCTGTCGGGCCGATGATGAGGGTGGTGACGTCGCTCAACCGTTCGTAGAGCGAGCGGCGGTAGCGGCGGAGGTCGCGCGTGAAGATCGAGCACCAGACGTCGGCCCGCAGTTTCGCGGCGGGGAGCGAGGTCCCGAAGGGGTTGGGGAAGATGTGCCGGAAGGCCCATTGCAACTC
>CAZYTO010000397.1:0-3371 GCA_964650405.1 uncultured Thermoanaerobaculia bacterium
CACGATCAACGGCCAGAGCGTGCCGCGCGTGCCGAACACCTCCAGCATCACGTTCCGCGACGCCGATGGGGAGGGGATCGTCATCGCCCTCGACCTGGCCGGCATCGCTGTCTCCACCGGCGCCGCCTGTTCCTCGGGGCGCGTCGAGCCGAGCCACGTGCTCCTGGCCATGGGCCTGTCCGAGGAGGAAGCCAAGAGCACGGTCCGCTTCTCTCTGAGCCGGATGACGACGGAGGAGGAGATCGGCCGCGCCGTCACCGTTCTGCGGGACGTGCTGCCGCGATGCCGGAAGGCGTAAGGATTAAGGCCGTTTTTACCTTCGCCTTTCCTGCCCTCGCCCTTCGCCCTTGGCTTCGAATAACCCTTGCGCCAGCCCGGTTTCTTTGCGACAGTTGGGCCTTTCCCAAGGCTAATGGTCGACGCACCCACGATCCTTCAAGGCGATCTCTCGCGCATACAGCTCCCAGACGTATTGAGCTTCCTGGCGATGATCCGCGGCAGCGGCAAGCTCGTGCTTCGTCATGACGACCTCGAGCGGACCATCCACTGGAAGGACGGCGAGATCGTCTTCGCCACCTCCAACTCCCCCGAGCACTCCCTCGGCCAGTTCCTCCTCCGCAACGGCAAGATCACCGAGCAGCAGTACGAAGAGTCGAAACGCCGCGTCACGCCCCAGATGCGCCACGGCAAGATCCTCGTGCAGATGGGCGCCCTCTCCCCGAAGGACCTCTGGTGGGGAGTCAAGCACCAGGTCCTGGACATCCTCTACGCCCTCTTCGGCTGGAAGGACGGCTCCTTCGCCTTCTTCGACTCCGCCGACGAGCTGGCCAACGAGCGGATCATGCTGGCCATCAACACCTCCAGCGTGATCATGGAAGGGATCCGCCGCCTGGACGAGTCGGCCCGCATCAGGGAGAAGATCACCGGCCCGGACATGGTCTTCGCCAAGGTGCCCGGCACCGTCCCCGATTTCCGCGAGCTGGAGATGGCCTCCTCGGAGATCGAGGTCTACAACAACATCGACGGCAAGCTGAACGTGCGCGAGCTCATCGGCAAGTCGGAGCTGACCGAGTTCGAGGTCACCCGCATCCTCTTCCAGCTTCTCAGCGCCCGCATGATCGAAGTGGCGCCGGAAGACAAAGGCATCCGCCCCGTCTTCCTCGACGTCGAGGACTCGCCCGAGCTGCTGAAAGTCATCTCCACGTACAACGACATGTTCGGCCGCCTCTACGACGCCCTGCAGAAAGCCGTGGGCGAAGACGCGGCCCGCGACATCTTCATGTCCGCCCTGCAGACCGCCGAGAGCGACGACCTTTGGAGCGGCGTCTTCTTTGACCAGTACGGCCGCTTCGACGAGAACATGCTCATCGCCAACATCTCCGAGCTGCCCTTCGAGCGCCGCAAAGCCGCGCTCGACGAAGGCCTGAACACGCTCCTCTCCGTCCAGCTCTTCGAAGTCTCCCAGCACCTCGACTCCGCCGGCAAAGTCGACGTCTTCCGCTTCATCTCCGACCAGAAAGCGTCGCTGGAGCGGGCCATGGCGTGAAACTTGGGTTACGGGGTTGCGAGGTTACGGGGTTGCGAGGGTTTGACCCCGCAACCCCGACACCCCGCAACCCCGCAACCTCGTACCGCAACCCCGCAACCCCGTAACCCGCAACGTAACCCGCATCGTCTCTGATCTAATGCGCGTCGCATGAGCCGCCGCACCACCCGCCGCCCCGGCCGCCGCCCCACCAACCAACATCCCTCCGTCTGGTTCTTCGTCGCCCTCGGCATCGGCCTGATCTTCATCATCTGGATCTACGCCCACGTGGCCACGAAGCCGGTCCCCGCGCCGCAGAAGCCCGCTCCGGCGACGGCGACGCAGCCGAAACGCGGCTGACGAACGCGAGGCGTCTCCCAGGGATCCCCTCACGTACATTGAGAGCGCGCTTCCTCCTCATAGCTTGGAAGTCTCACAAACCGAGCTACGGAAGGAGGAAGCAGCAGCCATGAAGAACACGGCCATTCAGCGGTCCGCGAACAGCGAATAAGCGATTAAGCGATTAAGCGATTAAGCGAATAAGCGAATAAGCGAATAAGCGATTAAGCGATTAAGCGAATAAGCGAATAAGCGACTAAGCGACTAAGCGACTAAGCGACTAAGCGACTCTACGACTTCGTCTCCCAGCTCTCCTTGTCGACCTTCCACACGCCGCCCTCGCGCACCATCTCCACGGTACCGGTGGCTTTGCTGCCGTGGTCGTTGCCGGTCACGTTGAGCGTGGCGTGCTCGCCGTCCACACCGCCGCCCGTGCACTTGATGTTCGCGGGGAGCATGGCCTGGATGATGGGCAGCATCTTCTTCAGGTCCTCGGGCTTCATCTCCTTCGAGCGCGAGCTGGAGACGGACGCCAGGATCCTGCCGGTGTCGCCGGCCTTGAGGATCTTCAGGTAGGCGAAATACGCCTTGCCGGGCTCTCCGCCGCCTGCACCGAGCGGCTTGCCTTTGACAGCCGGCGCGGCCACGGCGGCTTTCTCACCGCTGCCGATGGGCGCCTTGAAGGTGGCGCTGTACTGGAACGTGTTGTCGAAGAAGTCGTCCGGCTTCTCCATCGAAAGCTTCCCCTCGATGGAACTGGCGGTGACCTTGCCGTCCCACTTGTGCATGCCGGCCGCGGAGAACGAGCCGCCGAACTTCGTCAGGAGCGGGCTGAAGATGGTGCCGGTCGGGATCTGCCCCTCCGGCGTGATCTCCACTTCCACGCCGCTGATGTCCTTGAGGTCGTGCAGGGCGAAGTCGTCGGCAAGCTGCGCGGCCGTGACTTCCTTGTCGCTGAGGAACAGGCGGACGTTCTTCTCCTTGTGAACGGCCACCACGTGGCTGAGCGTGGCCTTCTTGCCGTTGATGGTGATGGTGCCGGCGGCGGTCTGCGCAAGCGCGGGCATGGCGGTCGCGACGAGGGCGAGAGAGAGACTCGCGAACTTCATGGACAGCTCCTTTCCGTTGACGGGAGCCGCCATCGTAGGGTTGATGGAGACTGCCGGATGTGATGGATGACCGATCTGGTGAAGGGGAAAGAAGAACCCGGTCACGCGGAGACGCGGAGATCGCGGGGTTGAGTTCTTCTCCGCGTCCTCCGCGTGAGACGATTCACGGTCGGCTCACCCTTACACCTGATCCCCGATACCCTTGATACATTGGCTCCATGGACCGCCGCGAGTTCGCCCGCCTCGTTTCGCTCACCGCCGCTGCCGCATCGCTGGGAACAGCTCCCGCTCCGCCGCCCGCCGCTCGCCGCCCGCCCGTCAAACCCAAACGGCTCGCGCCCGGGTACACAGTCGGCCTCCTCGTCCCCCCCACGGCCCCCGCCACGATGGGCCAACTC
>CAZYTO010000398.1:0-3341 GCA_964650405.1 uncultured Thermoanaerobaculia bacterium
CCATGGAGATCTGCTCGGCGCGCTCCTTGTCGGCCAGGCCGATCATGAAGAAGCTGGCCACGAACTTGCGCACGCAACTGATGTACGTCCAACGAGGTCCGAAGCGCATTTCCACGTAATCGGCAGACAGCGGCTCACGTCCTACCATTCGCTCTCACTCCTCTTGACAGCCATCAGGCTCACGTCGTCGGTGGGGATTCCCGCCCAATCCCAGGCGGTCTGGGCGATCCGGCTGACGAGCGTGGCGGCAGGCTCGCCATGCAGCCGGCGCAGTTCATCGGTCAGACGATCCATGTCGAAGCACTCGCCGGCACGGTTGCGCGCCTCCGTGACGCCGTCGGTGTGGAAGAGCGCCACGTCGCCGCGCTCGAGGGTGACGGACTGTTCGACCGTGGCCGGCTCGATGTCCTCGGCGATGCCCAGCCAGAGGCCGTCGGTGGGAACGCGCTCCACCTTCTTCGTCCGAGCCCGGTAGATCAGCAGGTCGGTATGAGCGCCGGCGTAGACCATGCGGCCGTCGCCGTACACGCGGGCCACGACCATGGTCATGAACTTGTCCTGGTCGAGGCGCGACTTGAGGTTGTAGAACATGGCCCGGTTCAGCAGGGAGACGAACCGCGCCGGCGAGTGATGGCCGTTCTGCTCGCAGAGCATGGTGAACATCGACTGGGCCATCATCATGATCAGGCCCGAGGTCACGCCGTGGCCGGTCACGTCGCCGATGCCGATCCAGGCGCCGCCGTCGGGCGTGGGGCGGAATTCGTAGAAGTCGCCGCCGACCTCCTCGGCCGGCAGCATGATGGCGCCGATGTCGAACCCGGCCATGTCGAACTGCCGCGGCAGGACCGAGGTCTGGATGGAGCGGGCCAGGGCCATCTCCTGCTTGTGACGCTCGAAGATCTCGGCATCGCGGGCCCGGATCTCGGAGAGCATCTCGTTGAAGCCGTCGATGACCTGTCCGATCTCGTCGTTCGCGAACTTCTCGGCGTGCAGGGTGTAGTCCTTCTCGCGGGAGACGCGCTTCTCGATGCGCAGCAGCTCCTTGATGGGGCGGGAGATGACGCGCTGGTAGACCGCGGCGAGGAGAAGGGCGATGAACGACGCACCCAGCAGCACGACCGCCGCGATCTCGATGTAACGCCGCCGCCGGCCGGCCACCTCGGCCAGGTCGGAGTGGAGGACGACCGTGCCCACCCGTGCGCCGTTGAAACGGACCGGACCGGCCACGAGGATGTCGCTCTCGCTCATGGTGGTGCCGTCGCGCGGCATAGTGGCGGGAGGGTGGGTCGGGCCGGTGGTGTACTGGGCAAAGAGATGCCCGTCGTGATCGTAGAGGTAGGCGCTGAGGATGTGCGGCTGGGAGCGGAGCGCGGCCAGGGTGGAACGGGCCGTCTGGGAGTCGTTGAAGGCGATCGACGACGAGGCGTTTTCGCCGATGATCCCCGCCAGGACGTTGGCGTCGCGCAAGGCCTCTTCCCGCAGCGAAGACCGGTCGTACACACCGAGCGAAGCCATCGTGATGAGCAGGGCCACGAGGCTGGTGAGCATGAAGCCGAAGATCAGCTTCGTGCGGATGGAGAGATCACGGAAATGCGGCATCGCGGGGACGAGTATCGATGAGTATATCGTGGACGGGCAGAGGTCAGGAACTGCGGTCTCAGCCCCGCAGCAAGCCCCAATCCTCGATCGTCCGGTCGCCCCGCGCCTCCTGCTTCGGAAGGAGATAAACCAAGTCGGCGTTAGAATGCGAAGTGACCTATGGCACAACAACGTCCAACCGTGGACTTCACGGTCGAAAGGCCGGGCCGCGGGGTCTGGCTGCTCGTGGAAGCGAAGAACACTCCGTCACCTTCCCCCAAGTGGGCGGCGGAGTTCCTGCGTGAGCTGTTCGCCTACGCCGACATTCCACCCTCCGAGTACTTTCTGCTCGCGCTGCGCAATCACATGTATCTATGGCGGCGGCCGACCAAGAACGCAGCCGAGCCCGATTTCGAGGGGAGCACGGAAGAAGCGTTGCGACCGTACCTCTCACGGCTCAGCTATCCATTGGACAAGCTCAGCCAGAGCAGCTTCGTGTTTCTGATTCAGGCGTGGCTGAACGACCTCGTCGCGGGAGATTCACCAAAGGGCGGCAACCGAAGCTTGTTGGACGACTCGGGACTGGCTGCGTCGATTCGTGACGCTTCAGTCCGTACGAACATCGCCGCGTGATCGTCTACGCAGAAACAAACTTCCTCCTCGAGCTCGCCTATCGTCAGGAGCGAAGTGAGAGCTGCCAAGCGATCCTCGCACTTGCAAAGGCTAAAGCGGTCATACTCGCTTTGCCTGCTTACTGCGTCGCTGAAGCGCGCACGACTTGGAGCCGGCGATCACTGGCTCGGCGGGAGTTTCACGCCGGACTCGAGAAACACCTTCGCGAAATCTCACGATCCGAGCACTTCAGCGGCTTGAAGGAGGAATCCAGAGATCTCACAGCCGCCTTCGTCACTGATATTGAGGACTCAAGAGTACGACTCGAGGAAGCGATCTACGATATCCGGGCCAACGGCGTGCTGATTCCACTAAGCAGCGAGAACGTCTTTCAGTCACGGATGTACGAGATCCTCTACTCACTTACACCCGAGGATGCGTTGATCTTCGAATCGGTGAGATCACACGCTGAGAGCGAAGCCGGCTCGAAATGCTTCATCACTCAGGATGCAAAAGGATTTGCACTCCGCGTCTCAAAGGAGCTGGCGCAAAGCCAGTGCAAGGTGCTCACGAACTTCGATGACGCCGTGGCCTACGTCAGGAACAAACTGAAACGACCGAGCTGACGTCTCGTCGAGCCATGTGAGCCGCTACTCCACCAGGCCCGCGTGAGCGAAGTTGCCGATCACCGCGGGCTTGATACGCCAGATGTCGCGGGCGTATTCGCGGATGGTGCGGTCGGAGGAGAACCTGCCCATGCGGGCGATGTTGAGGAGGGACTTGCGGCGCCACTGCGGCCGGTCGAGCCACGTCTCGTCCACGCGCGCCTGGGCGGCGATGTACGAATCGAGGTCGGCAAGGTGGACGTATTCGTCGCGGGCGCTGGTCAGCTTGGCGACGATGGGGCGGAAGAGGTCCTTGTCGCCGCGGGAGAAGTGGCCCGAGGCGATCGAATCGACCACGCGGCGGATGTGCTTCTGACCGAGGTAGAGCTCGGGGCGGTAGCCGGTCAGCGCCGCGGCCACTTCATCCGCGGTGAGGCCGAAGATGAAGATGTTCTCCGGGCCGACTTCATCGCGGATCTCGATGTTCGCGCCGTCGAGCGTGCCGATGGTCAGCGCGCCGTTGAGCGCCAGCTTCATGTTGCCGGT
>CAZYTO010000399.1:0-3340 GCA_964650405.1 uncultured Thermoanaerobaculia bacterium
ACCAAGCACGAATCAAACTGCGCGACGTTTACCCCGTGATTCAAAATTGAAGGACTAGGCATTCATGTCTACGCGCTAGGCATTCATATCTACGTGCTAGGCATTCATGTCTACGAGCCAGGCATTCATCTCTACGCGCCAGGCGTCGATGCCTACCGCCTTGCTATTCATGCCTGCGCCGCTGGCTCTCATGCCTGGGCGTCAGGCGGCGATGCGTGAGAACCAGGCCGCGACGTCTGCCCGGCCTTCACAGATGCCTGCGCGCTGACCATCCGTATCCCGGCGGCCGGCATCGATGAACGTGGCCCAGTAGCTCACGCCTGCGGCGACGCGATCGCGCGCGGCCCAAACATATAATCCGGGCCGTGGATCTCCTCATCGTCGACGACGAGGCGTCGCTCCGCGACTTCCTCTCCATCGTGTTCGAGCAGGACAAGTGGTCGGTGACGACGGCCGGAACGCTGGAGGCGGCCCGGACGGCCTGGCAGAAGACCGAGCCGGACGTGGTGCTCTGCGACCTGATGCTTCCGGACGGCTCGGGGCTGGAGCTGCTCCGCGAGATCAAGACCCAGACGCCTTCCATCGCCGTGATCATGATCACGGCCCACACCTCGACCAAGTCGGCGGTGGACGCGCTGAAGGCCGGGGCGGCCGACTACATCGCCAAACCGTTCGACGTCGACGAGCTGAAGATCATCATCCGCAAGGCCGTGGAGCGGAAGGAGCTGGAGGACGAGAACCTTCACCTGCGCACGGCCCTGGAAGAGCGCTTCATGTTCTCCAACATCCTCGGCAAGAGCCCGAAGATGCAGGAGATCTTCTCCATCATCCAGCGCATCGCCAAGGCCGGCTCCACGGTGCTCATCTCCGGCGAATCGGGCACCGGCAAGGAGCTGATCGCCCGGGCCATCCACTACAACTCCGGCCGCCGCGGAAAGTTCGTCTCCATCAACTGCGGCGCCCTGCCCGAGACCCTGCTGGAGTCGGAGCTTTTCGGCCACGAGCGGGGCGCCTTCACCGGCGCCATCCGCGAGAAGAAGGGCCTCTTCACCGAAGCGGACCGCGGCACGATCTTCCTCGACGAGATCGGCGAAACGACGACGGCCATGCAGATCAAGCTCCTGCGCGTGCTGCAGGACCGCGTCATCCGCCGGGTCGGGTCGAACGTGGAGACGCAGGTGGACGTGCGGGTCATCGCCGCCACGAACCGCGACCTCTCCGAGTCCATCCGCAACGCTACGTTCCGCGAGGACCTCTTCTACCGCATCAACGTCATCCCCATCGCCCTCCCTCCCCTCCGGCAGCGGAAGGAGGACATCCCACTGCTGGTCGATCACTTCATCGCCCGGTTCTGCACCAGCCTGGGCATCACCCAGAAGCGCATCTCGGCCGACGCCATGCGGTCCATCGAGAAGTACACCTGGCCCGGCAACGTGCGGGAGCTGGAGAACGCCGTGGAGCGGATGATCACCCTGGAGGCGGCGGACGTGCTGACCACGAAGTCGCTCCCCGAGCAGGTGCTTCTGGGCGGGGCCATTCCGGACCTCACCTATGAGCTGCCCCCGGAAGGGATCTCGCTGCAGGATCACCTCGAGTCCATCGGCAAGGTGTTCATGCTGAAGGCGCTCGAGCGCACGGGAGGGGTGCAGACGCAGGCGGCGGAGCTGCTGAAGATGTCGTTCCGTTCCTTCCGCTACTATGCGAAAAAGTACGACCTGATCCCGCGCGACAGCCGCCCGGACGAGCCGGTGGAGGTGGAGAGTGAGTAAGGGACGCCGTACGGCGACGGCGATGGCGACGGCGATGACCATGCTGGCCGCCCTCGGCTGCACGAAGGCGCGGCAGCCGGATCCGGCCACCGCTCCTCCCACCGCGCCAACGCCATCCGTCCGGACCTGGACCGCTCCGGCAACGCCGGCCCTGCCGCACATCGTCTTCCCCGACAACTATTCGGTGGTCGTGGAGGTGGCCGCGGACGACGCAGCCCGGGAGCAGGGGCTCATGTACCGCGACCGGCTGCAGGACGGCGCCGGGATGATCTTTCTCTTCGCCACGCCGGGGGATTACCCGTTCTGGATGAAGAACACCCTGATCCCGCTGGACATCATCTGGATCGATGAGAGCCACAGGATCGTGCACGTGTCGCACGACGTCCCGCCCTGCCGGGCCGACCCTTGCCCGAACGTTCCCCCGAACGCCAAGGCGTCCTCGGTGCTCGAGCTTGCCGCAGGAGTGGCGGCCCAGCACCACCTGGCCGAGGGGCAGACCCTCCGGTTCGAGGGGCTCGAGCGGGTCATCGTGCGGTAGCGGCTTTCCACCGGGAGTCGGAACGGACGAGTAAGAAGGCTGAAAGGCTGGAAGGGAGACCCCTCGTCCCCCATCGTTTGCTCCGCGAGGCTCGAATTTTTTGTCTTGGGGGCTGCGTTCGCCTCTACATGTTCCGCTCGCGCGGCGAGAATCTGCGGTCGATCTACGTCCTGCTGTTCCTGAACTTTGCCTTCTTTTTCCTTCAGTATCAGGACCCGCAGCGTTACGTGCAGTTCTTCTGCTTCGACCGCGGTGCGATCCTCATCGGTCACCAGTGGTGGCGGCTCTTCACGTTCCAGTTCGTCCAGGGGGGCGCCGGCCTGTTCTTCATCTGGCCACCGGTGATGCTCTTCCTCAACTGCCTGTTCCTCTACCTGCTCGGGGCGGCGGTGGAGGAGGAGTGGGGAACGTGGCACTTCCTCACCTTCTACGTCCTCTCGGTGCTGGGATCGGCCGCCGTCGGGTTCGTCCTCCCCGATCCGATCCTCGGCTCGTTCTTCCTCAGCTACTCGCTCGTCTTCGCCTACGCCACGCTCTATCCGGACGAAGTCTTCTACTTCTTCTTCGTCATTCCGGTGAAGGCGAAGGTCTTCGGCTGGATCGCGCTCCTGTCGCTCTTCGTGGGCGTGGTCTTCCTGCGCAGCACCAACAGCATCTCCGCTCTCGGCGGCGCGCTGCTGAGCTTCGGCTACTACTGGCTGGAGCGGAACCTCCCAGCCCGCCGCCCGCGCCGCGTGGCTCCGGAAATCGCCCTGGACCGCGACGCCGAGAAGCTCGTGCAGACGGCGACACGCAATCTCTCCCGCACGGCGGCCGTCAAGCACGCCCTCGGTACGGCCAACGACCAGGAGATCGACCGGCTGATCGCCGTTTCCGAGAGCGAGATCACCCGCGGTGTGAACATCTGCCCCCCTCCCGACTACAAGCCGGAAGCGGGCGACGGCTACTGCATCCGCTGCGAAGGCTTCGCCGAATGCACCCCCCGCCCACCCAAACTCAACCCCCCCCAAAAACCGCCCGCCCAGGGAAACCC
>CAZYTO010000400.1:0-3338 GCA_964650405.1 uncultured Thermoanaerobaculia bacterium
CGTTCTACCTCTCCGCGTGGGATGAGGAGCGCTACACCATCGCCCAGGCCAACGTGGTCATGGACGAGGAAGGCAAGCTCGTTCACGACCGCGTCATCGCCCGTCAGTCCGGCGACTTCGTCTCCATCGAGAAGGAGAAGATCGACTTCATCGACGTCTCGCCGAAGCAGCTCGTCTCCGTGGCTGCCTCGCTCGTTCCCTTCCTGGAGAACGACGACGCCAACCGCGCCCTCATGGGCGCCAACATGCAGCGCCAGTCCGTTCCCCTCCTTCGTACCGATTCACCGCTCGTCGGCACCGGCATGGAAGGCGTGGTGGCACGCGACTCCGGCGCCGTGGTCATCTGCAAGCGCGGCGGCGTGGTCGACCTGGTCGACTCCAACCGCATCATCGTCCGCGTCGAGTCGGAGGACCAGGAGACCGGCGAGACGAAAGAGTTCGGCGCCGACATCTACCAGTTGGTCAAGTTCAAGCGCTCGAACCAGAACACCTGCATCACCCAGAAGCCGGTCGTGCGTGAAGGCCAGCGCGTGCGCAAGGGCCAGGTCCTGGCGGACGGTCCCTGCACCGACGCCGGCGAGCTGGCCCTGGGCCGCAACATCCTCGTGGCCTTCATGCCCTGGCGCGGCAACAACTTCGAAGACGCCATCCTGGTATCGGAGAAGCTGGTCAAGGAGGACTACTACACCTCCATCCACATCGAAGAGTTCGAGATCGAAGCCCGCGACACCAAGCTCGGTCCCGAAGAGATCACCCGCGACATCCCCAACGTCAGCGAAGCGGCCCTCCGCGACCTCGACGAGTCGGGCATCGTGCGCATCGGCGCCACGGTGAAGCAGGGTGACATCCTGGTCGGCAAGGTCACGCCGAAGGGCGAGACGCAGCTCACTCCGGAAGAGAAGCTGCTCCGGGCCATCTTCGGTGAGAAGGCCGGCGACGTCCGCGACGCCTCGCTCAAGACCCCTCCGGGCATCGAGGGTACGGTCGTCGACGTGAAGATCTTCTCGCGCAAGGGCGTGGAGAAGGACCTTCGCGCCAAGTCGATCGAAGAGGGCGAGATCGAGCGGATGAACCGCAACATCCAGGACGAGATCCGCATCATCACCGACGCCCGCAACAAGAAGATCGCCGAGATCCTGCAGGAGAAGAAGCTGCAGCGTGACGTGGTGGACTTCAAGACGGGCGACACGCTGGTGAAGAAGGGCGACACGGCCGACCGCGAGGTGGTCAACCGCCTCAGCCGCCGCGAGCTGCTGGCCCTGCCGGTCGACGAAGAGACGCGCGAGACCATCCGCATGTTCGTCGAGCGCGCCGAGAACCGCATCCGCGTGCTGGAACAGAAGGCCGAGGAGCGGCGCGAAGACCTGCAGAAGGGCGACGAGCTGCCTCCGGGCGTCATCAAGATGATCAAGGTCTACGTGGCCATGAAGCGCAAGCTGTCCGTCGGCGACAAGATGGCCGGCCGCCACGGCAACAAGGGCGTCATCAGCCGCATCCTTCCGGAAGAGGACATGCCGTACCTCCCGGACGGCACGCCGGTGGAGATCGTCCTCAACCCGCTGGGCGTTCCGTCGCGCATGAACGTCGGCCAGATCCTGGAGACGCACCTCGGCTGGGCCGCGCGCTCCCTCGGTCTCTACTTCTCCACGCCCGTGTTCGACGGGGCCATGGAGTCGGAGATCAAGGCGCAGCTCAAGGCCGCCGATCTGCCCT
This sequence comes from uncultured Thermoanaerobaculia bacterium, assembly GCA_964650405.1. Classification (GTDB taxonomy): domain Bacteria; phylum Acidobacteriota; class Thermoanaerobaculia; order Gp7-AA8; family Gp7-AA8; genus CAZYTO01. The sequence continues at coordinate 1,714 of CAZYTO010000400.1, forward strand.
CCGACGGCAAGACCACGCTCTACGACGGCATGACCGGCGAGAAGTTCGAGCAGCAGGTCTGCGTCGGGTTCATCTACATGCTCAAGCTGTCCCACCTGGTCGACGACAAGATCCACGCGCGTTCGATCGGGCCGTACTCGCTGATCACCCAGCAGCCGCTGGGCGGCAAGGCCCAGTTCGGCGGCCAGCGCTTCGGAGAAATGGAAGTGTGGGCCCTCGAGGCGTACGGCGCCGCCTACACGCTGCAGGAGCTGCTCACTTCGAAGTCGGACGACGTCGAGGGCCGCTCCAAGATCTACGAAGCGATCGTCAAGGGCGAGGTTCCGGATGATCCTGGCCTGCCCGAGTCGTTCAACGTCCTCGTCCGCGAGCTGCAGTCGCTCTGCCTCGACGTGGAGCTTCTGAAGGAGTAACGGAGACCATGGGGAAACGCGTCACCTTGATCACGAAGATGCCGAACGCAGACTGCAAGGCCTGCCACGGCATGGGCTCCGTGCACATGACGGCGCACTTCTACACGGGCAACTCGGAATTCGAGGCGCCCTGCTGGGAGTGCTTCGGCAGGGACGTCAAGGTGACCTTTCCCCATCCCCCGTCGACCGACAACTGACCGGCGTCGAAGACGCCGGTCATCCTGAGTCGCTTGCGACGAAGGATCTGAGAATGACAGTAATGAATCGCTCCCGTAACGAGGAGGCGCACATTGGAAAGCTTTAACGCACTGTTTCAACCGACCAAGCCGCAGGCGATCAACGATTTCAACGCCATCAAGATCAGCCTCGCCTCTCCGGAGAAGATCCGGTCGTGGTCGTACGGCGAAGTGACCAAGCCGGAGACGATCAACTACCGCACCTTCAAGCCGGAGCGCGACGGTCTGTTCTGCGCGAAGATCTTCGGCCCGATCACCGATTGGGAATGCCTGTGCGGCAAGTACAAGCGCATGAAGCACCGCGGGGTGATCTGCGACAAGTGTGGCGTGGAAGTCACCAAGTCGAAGGTCCGCCGCGAGCGCATGGGCCACATCGAGCTGGCTTCGCCGGTCTCGCACGTCTGGTTCTTCAAGGGCCTGCCGTCGCGCATCGGCCACCTGCTGGACATCTCGCTCCGCGACCTGGAGCGGATCCTCTACTTCGAGTCGTACGTGGTCATCGATCCGGGCGACCTGTCCGGCGTGATCAACGAGAAGGAGCTCCTCCCCGAGGAGCGCTACCGCGAGCTGCGGTCGCAGTACGGCGACGTCTTCGTGGCCAAGATGGGCGCCGAGGCGATCAAGGAGCTGCTGCGTCGCGTCAATGTGGAAGAGCTCAGCGATGAGCTTCGCCTCATCATGCGCACGGAGACTTCGCAGATCAAGAAGCTCAAGGCGGCCAAGCGGCTCAAGGTCGTCGACGCCTTCCGCAAGTCGGGCCATCGCCCGGAGTGGATGATCCTCGACGTCATCCCGGTCATTCCGCCGGAGCTGCGCCCGCTGGTTCCCCTGGACGGCGGCCGCTTCGCCACGTCGGACCTCAACGACCTCTACCGCCGCGTCATCAACCGCAACAACCGCCTCAAGAAGCTCCTCGAGCTGCGCGCGCCCGACGTCATCGTGCGCAACGAGAAGCGCATGCTCCAGGAGGCGGTGG
>CAZYTO010000401.1:0-3247 GCA_964650405.1 uncultured Thermoanaerobaculia bacterium
CTTCCTTCCACCTCGGTACTTTGACCCGCCCAGTCTAACAACATTGAAGGACCACCGCTGAAGCCGCTCCCATTCGGCTAAGCGGTGTGTGGAGCATGACCGTCGGGATTGGGTAAGGATTAGGTAGGCAACGCCGCCAGTATGGTAGGGTGGTACATCTACTCATTGGGAGCTGAGCCCTGAAGGCTTCATCCGCCGATTTCTGCAGCCGGCCGGGGGAGAGATGCCGCCCATACGTACCCTTTCCGAGATCCTCACCGCGCTGTCGACCGGGTTTATCAATCTCCCGGCCGACGAGATCGATGGCGCCATCTCGGATGCCCTGGGCCACCTGGGTGGATTTGCGGGAGTGGACCGCGCCTACGTTTTCCTGATCGACCTGGAAAAGGGGCGAATGGCGAACACCCACGAATGGTGCCGCGAGGGGATCGTCCCCCAGATCGCGAATCTGCAGGATGTTCCCATTGAGGCGTACTCGTTTTGCATGTCTCACATCCTGCGGCGGGAGGTCCTTCATATTCCGCGCATCAGCGGCCTGCCGGACGACTTGCCCGACAAGGCCCTCCTCGCGTCCGAAGAGATCCAGTCCCTGCTTGCCGTCCCCATCACCTCACGGTCCACGGTGATCGGGCTGGTCGGCTTCGATGCCGTCCGCCACGAACAGGACTGGGAGGCGGACACGATCGCATTGCTCAAGATCGTAGGGACGATCTTTGGCAACGCCATCGACCGGAAGCGGACGGATCAGGCGCTGCAAAAAGAGAGAGCGTTCGCCGCGAACGTCATCGAGACCGCCGGCAGCCTGGTGCTCGTACTGGCTCCTGACGGCCGGTGCCTGCAGGCGAATCGGGCGATGACAGAGCTCACCGGACTCTCGGCGGAGGAACTGGGCGGCACGGGCTGGCAGCGGGTCGTCGCAACGGAGCAGCGCGAGGCGGCGCGGGAAGCCCTGCGAGCTGCCGGACCGGGAGTGGCGGTCCAGTTCGAGGGAATGATCCTCGGCGCCGGCGGTGAGCCACGCACCATTCTCTGGAATGGCGTGGTGGCCCGCTCCGCCGATGGCCGGCCGGAGTATGTGATCGTGACGGGCATCGATCTCACGGAGACGCGCATTCTGCGCGAGCAGGTCGAGCAGTCGCGCCGGCTGGACAGCCTCGGTCGCGTCGCCGCGACGATCGCGCATGAATTCAACAACGTGCTCATGGCGATCTACCCCCATGCCGAGATCATCGCCCGCCACTCCGACCTTCCGGGTGACGTGCGGCGCGCCGCGGAGCGGATCTCCAACGCGGTCCGGCGCGGCGAACGGATCACGCAGGAAGTGACGCGCTTTGCACGGCCGGCCGAACCGGCGGCGCAGGAGGTCATGGTGGCAGCATGGACGGAGGCGCTGGTAGAGGAGATGCGCGCCCTCGTCGCGGAGCGTGCTCAAAGCGCAATCACGGTTGAGATGCTGCCGTTCGCGAAGACGCCGAGGGTGTTCGGCGATCCACTCCAACTTCACCAGGTCTTCTGCAATCTGATCCTGAATGCCGCCGATGCCATGCCCGCGGGTGGGCGGATCACCGTGGAGGTCGAGGAAGTCGAGACCCACGAACGGTTGCCGGTTACGGGGGGAGCACCCAACGCATGGGTGCACTGGTCGGTGAACGACACCGGCGGCGGCATCGCTCCGGCGGTACTCGACCACATCTTTGAGCCGCTGTTCACGACGAAGCAACGAGGCACCGGCTTGGGTCTTGCGGTGGCGAACCAGATCGTGAAGGCACACGGCGGTCACCTCTCGGTCGAAACCTCGCTCGGCCGAGGAACGACGTTTCACGTATTCCTGCGCGAGTCAGGGATCAGCGGGTAGAGGTGGTGGCACTTGGCTCCGTCCGGCAGTCGTCAGGGTGACACGTCGTACGAATGCTGGGTCGAGGCCATCTCTCGCTCCCGCGCCAGCATGGCCACCAGCCAGTCGAGCCGCGTGCCGTCGACGTGCTCTTCCGCCATTTCCGCCATGAGACGCTCGCCGCCGGCGCGAAAGCGTCGCAGAGCGAGCGGGGGGACGGGCGTGCGCTTCCGGTCGAGCGCTTTCGCCAGCACGGCGGGCCCCGAGCCGGCAGGGATGTGCGGCGGGAGCGAGGGATCGAGGGGTACGAAGGCAAGCGGCGACGGGCGAAGGGTGGCTACACGCGTTTCGTTCTTGCGCGCGACGATGCCGCTCGTTCCGGTGCGCTCTTCGTCGGGAACGAAGTAGATGGCGCGAATGCTCGGCCGGCGCTGGCCGATGCGGTAGGCCCGCCCGTTGCGCTGATCGACCTTCACCGGGTTCCAGGGAAGGTCGTAGTGGATGACGGTGCCCGCCCTCTGCAGGTTGAGCCCCTCGGCGGCGAGGTCGGTGGCGACGAGGACGTCGACGCGGCCGCGGACGAAGGCCTCGATGGCCTCGCGGCCGTTGCGGGCGGTGACGAGGCCGCAGGTCCGCATATTGCGGAGGCTGGTGTGGATCGCGGCGGCGGTGGCGATGTGGCCGGTAAAGATGAGCAGCGGATCGCCGACCGCGGCGACCGTCTCCTGCAGCGCCTGCAGCTTCGAACGGGGCGAAGCGTCGATTTCGGCCCGGATGGCACGGAGCCTGGCCACTTCTTCCTCGATGGCCTGCCCGTCGCCGTGCGACGAGGCCGGCGCGAAGACTTCCCAGAAGAGCACTTGCTGAAGCGAGTCGTCGTCGCCGAAGGCGCGGCGGTATTCGCGTTTGGTGAGCACCCGCCCGCGGCGTAAGGCGTCGCAGGCGCGATCGTAGAAGCGGAGCTGGCGATCGACGGACTCACGGAGCGCCTCTTCGCTCGACTCGAGGCGGCGCCAGAGGAAGCGGCGCAGCAGGGGAATCTCGCCGACGAGCGGAAACCGCAGGCTCTCGATGCTGGCCGGCAGGACGGGATGGCGCACCACGTCGCTGGCCAGCGTCCCGAACCGGAGCGCCGGCGGTAGCACATCCCTCTCGCGGCGAATGACGAGGGAGCTGGTGATCGCTGCCATGCTGTTCCGGTCGCGTTCCCGGAACGCGGCGTCGATCGAATGAACGCCACACGCGTGAAGCGCGTCATCGGCGGCCAGGAGCACGATCAGGGAGGCGAGATCCTCCAGCGAATTGCAGATCGGCGTGGCCGTGATGAGCAGAAGGTGCGCAGCGACCGAGCGCCGGGCCAGGGCTGCCCAGCGCTGCGTGGCGCGGTTTCGAAAGGCGTGTGCTTCGTCGACG
>CAZYTO010000402.1:0-3212 GCA_964650405.1 uncultured Thermoanaerobaculia bacterium
GGGGGACTGCGTTGTCGGCGGGAAGCGGCCGCGCTGGAGAGCGGCTCAATCGTTCCGTCGCCATCGATAACCGCGCCGTTGACGTCGTGACCACCGTCGCCGGCAGGGGTCGTCCGCCAGACCACGACGTAACGCTCGCCGTCGGTGGCGATATCGGGCCGCGTCGTTCCGCCGTCATTTCCGAAGCTTCCGAGGAGCAGCGGCTGCAAGGCTCGTTGCGGAAAGAGGTCGGATTGGGGAGGCACCTTCGCTGCAAACACAGCGCCTCCGAAAGCCTGCGTTCCGTCGAACCAGGCCACCAGAACGTCGTGGCCGTCACTCTGCACGGCCGGCTGGGCATCGGTCTGATAGTTGAACGAGACGGCCTCCGACGCGGTGTAGAGCGCGAGGAAGCGCAAGGTGTACTTCTCCTGATAGATCTTGCAAGTGTCGGGGCAGTACCAGCGGTAGGAGCCGCAGTCGGTGCCACAGGCGATCCAGTCCTTCGACGACTGGCCGCCGACCAGATGCGGAAAGTCATTGGCGATGGTCATGTCGGCGGCTGCGAAGCCGCTATCGAGCGGCGGTTGCGGCGAACCGTCAGGGTTCAGCCGCCAGACCAGCCTGCCCGCCGCGATCCACGTCGTCGACCTTCCCGAGCGGACGACCGTCGGGACAATCGCCTGCGGGAACGTGGCCAGGACGGTGGGCGGCGATGCCTGCAACGCATGGTCGAGCCGGCAATAGACCGCTTGCGACTTGAAGGGACTCAGCGTCACCTCCGTCCAGGAGGCCACAAACCCGCTTCCATCCGGCAGCGCCGCCAGTGAAGAAAACACCGCATCGTCGGCGATCGCCGACGACATCGGAAGCAGGTGAACTTCCCCCGCGACGTGACCGGTGGCATTGAGGCGCGCGACGTGGATCCTCGACCCGCGATCATTGGGCATGGACCAGGCGACGACGACACCGCTGCCGTCCTTCGCCAGGGCGATCGCGGGGGCGGCGTCCGAGGCGGCGGAATAGTCTCTGATCACATAAGGAAGAGCGTCGGAGAGGACTTCGGAACTGACGACGGGCTGGCCAATCGCGCTGAGAGCAGGAACGAGGGCCAGCGCAAACGGGAGCATGCGCACGGCCCTGGTACGGTGCCCGAAGGATGAGTGTCTACGGGCAGCACGACCTGTTACCCGGCACCTGTTACCCGATCCCCCGCACTCGTTACGCGGCACTCAGCACTCCTACGGCACCCACCTCGCGATGAACAGGTTCATCTCGTGCTCTTCGGGCTTCATCCGGCTGCTCGACCAGATCACGTACTTGCCGTCGGGGCTGAAGACCGGGAAGCCGTCGAAGCCGGGTGCCGTGGTGATGCGCTCCGGGTTCTTCCCTTCCTTGTCCACCGTCCAGAGGTCGAACTGGAAGCCGGCCTGGCTGACGTTCGAGGCGAAGAGGATGTGCTTGCCGTCAGGGGTGAAGAACGGGCAGAAGTTCGCGGCGCCGTTGCTGGTGATCTGCCGCTGGTTGCTGCCGTCGGCGTTCATCAGCCAGAGCTCCATGTGCAGCGGCTTGACCAGGCCCTGGGCCAGCAGGCCGTTGTACTCGTCGAGCGCGGGGCCCGGGGCGGGATGGTTGGCACGCCAGACGATCTCGGTGCAGTCGGCGTTGTAGAACGCCCCGCCGTCGTAGCCGCGGGCGTTGGTGAGGCGCTTCACGCCGTGCGTCTTCTCGTCCCACTCGTACAGGTCGAGATCGCCGTCGCGCATCGACGTGAACACGGCCTTCCCGCCCTTGTGGCACCACGTCATCTCCGCGTCGTAGCCCTTCTCCGTCGTCAGCTTCTTCGCGTTCGAGCCGTCCGGACTCGCTTCGATGATGTCGAAGCTGTCGTAGACCGGCCAGACGTAGCCTTTCGAGTAGTCCGGTTTCGGCGGACAGGCCTCGCCGCCGCCCTCGGTCGTGGCGTAGACGATCCTCTCGCCGTTCGGATAGCTGAAGTAGCCGCAGGTCGTGCGTCCCTTGCCGGAGGAGACGAGCTTGCTCTCGCCGGTGGCCAGGTCCATCACGTACTCCTGATCGCAGCCCGCGCCGGGCACGGTGGCCTGGTAGATGATCTTCCGGCCGTCGGGGCTGAAATACGCCTCGGCGTTCTCGCCGCCGAAGGTGAGCTGGCGGATGTCGGCGAGGTGCTTCTCGCCGTCGAACGTCTTCTCGTACGGCTTGCCTGCCTTGATCTCCAGCGGCGCCGGGGCCGAAGCGGCCGCTCCTCCGCCGTGGCCCTGACCCGCCTCCGGCGACGGCGTCGCGCCGCGCGTGCCGAGCGTGGCCCGGAGCGTGGTGCGCTGGTCGTTGCGGACGACCACGACATCGATCGTCGACCCCGGCTTGTGGTCCTGGAGGGCGTAGGTCATGTCGTAGAGGTTCTCGATGTGGGTGCCGGCCATCTCCACGATGCGATCGCCGCCCTTGATGCCGGCCAGATCGGCCGGCCCGCCCTTGCGCACGTCCGCCAGGAGCACGCCGCCGCTCGTCGCATCCATGGCCCGGTAGTCGGGCACCGTGCCGAGGTAGGCGCCGTAGCCGCGGGAGTCGCCTTCCATGGCCGGGGCCACGGCCACGCGCGCGTACTGCGGCGTGACCTCGCCGCGCACGACGGCGGCGGCGACGCCGGCCGTGAAGTCCACCACGCGCTGCATCCCCGGATAGTTGACCGTATCCGCCGTGTCCTCGGGGGTGTGATAGCGCTCGTGCGCGCCGGTGAAGAAGTGGAGCACCGGAATGCGCTGGGCGTAGAAGCTGGTCTGGTCCGACGGCCCGTAGCCGTCGCCGCGCGAGGCCACGTTGAGCTTCGCCGGTGTTGCGTTGCGCTCGATGAGCGGCTTCCACTCCGGCGCCGACTCCGCGCCGAGGGCGGCCAGGCCGTCGTCGTGGAGATCGCCCACCATGTCCAGGTTGATCATGGCCTTGATGCGGGCCAGCTCGATGGGCGTGTGATCGACGAGATAGCCGCTGCCGGCCAGGCCGGACTCCTCGCCGGAGAAGAGGCAGACGAGGACGGTGCGGCGGTTGCCGGCGGCGGCCAGCGACTGCTTCAGCGACTGGGCGATGGCCAGGATGGAGGCCGTGCCGGAGGCGTTGTCGTCGGCGCCGGGGTGGATGGCGTGCACGTTCGGCTTCATGGAGTGCTCGCCGCCGTAGCCGAGGTGGTCGTAGTGCGCGCCGATGACGACGAC
>CAZYTO010000403.1:0-3156 GCA_964650405.1 uncultured Thermoanaerobaculia bacterium
CGGCGATCTTGCCGGCGTCCTTGGTGGCCTGGCGCTGCGAGTCGTTGAAGTACGCCGGGACGGTGATGATCGCTTCCGTCACCGGCTCGCCGAGGAAGTCCTCCACGAAGGAGCGGATCTCCATCAGCACGAAGGCCGAGGTCTCCTCCGGCGAGTACTCCCGGTCGCGGATGCGCACCTTGATGTCGCCGTTCGTCGCGGCCACGACCTGGTACGGCAGCACGTGCTTGGCCTTGTTCACCTCGTCCGAGTCGTACTTGCGGCCGATGAGGCGCTTGATGGCAAAGACGGTGTTGAAGGGATTGGTGATGGACTGGCGCTTGGCGATCTGCCCCACCAGCCGCTCATTGTCCTCGGTGAAGCCGACCACGGAAGGCGTGGTGCGGCTGCCCTCGCGATTGGCGATGACCTGGGGCGTCGTCACGTCCACCACCGCGACGCACGAGTTGGTCGTTCCGAGGTCGATTCCGATGATCTTGGGCATAGGTCTGTGGTTAGTGGGTAGTGGTTAGTTGGTTAGCGGGTTCGTGGCACGATCCCCCTGACCACGAACCACTAAACCACTTCGTCGCTCCCCTACGATGCCACACTCTCCTCCGGTCCGCCCACGGCCACCTTGACCATGGCCGGGCGCAGCAGCCGGTCATGCAGGAAATACCCCTTCTGCAGGACGGCCACCACCGTGTGCGACGGGACCTCGGCGTTCTCCTCGCGCACCACCGCCTCGTGGATGTTCGGGTCGAAGTGCACGCCCGACTCGTCGATGGGCCGGACGCCGTGGCGCTTGAGGACGTCGAAGAGCTGTTTGTAGATGAGCAGCACGCCCTTGTGGAAGTCGTCCCCCTCCTCCGCGTGATCGAGAGCCCGGTCGAAGTTGTCCAGGACCGGCAGCAGGTCGCGGATCGAGTCGGCCAGGGCGTACTTGAAGTAGTCCTGCTTCTCCCGGTCGGCGCGCTTGCGGTAGTTCTCGTAGTCGGCCAGGGTCCGCAGCACGCGGTCCTTCAGCTCCCGGTTTTCCTTCAGCAGCGCCTCGTCCGTCGTCGCCGCCCCGGGATCGGCGGGCGCGTCGGCCGCGGCTTCCTGCGCGGCCAGCTCCATCTCGTGCTCGATCTGCTCGACGGACTGGCCGTCGTCCTCCAGGACGTAGCTGTCATCCGTGGGGTTGTTCTCGTCGATCACTGCGAATACTCCTCCTCTTCGATCTTGCGGCTCAGCGCCCGACCGAGATAGTCCACCAGCGGCGCCATGCGGGCGTACTCCATCCGCATCGGCCCGATGATGCCCACCAGCCCGAGCGGCCCGCTCTCGCTGCCGTACCGGCGGGCGACAATACTGAAGTTGTGCACCTGCGTGAAGTCCGTCTCCGATCCGATGAGGATCTGCAAACCCTCTTCCTCCAGGCAGGACTCGAGCAGGTGAATGAGCTTTTCCTTCTGCTGCAGGGCCAGGAAGGTCTTGCGCAGCGCCTCGGCGCCGGCGAACTCGGGCTTGCTGAGGATCGAGGCCGCCCCTTCCACGTAGACCTCCCGCTCACGCGGCGCGATCTCCCCCACTGCCTCGATGCCGAGGTGGATGGTCTTCTGCAGCATCTCGTCGTGCTGGGCCCGCTCCTCCTCCGTCATCCGGATGAGCCGCCGACGGATGGCGTCGAGGGTCAGGCCGCCGAATTCGATGGTGATGTAGCGGCCGATGCTCTGCAGCTCGTCCCGCGTGAACGGCACGCGCGTCTCCACGATCTTGTTCACCACCACGCCGTTCGTTCCCACGAAGACGCACAGGATCTTGGCCTCGGCCACGGCGATGAAGTCCACGCTGCGGACCGCGAATTGCAGCAGGGTGGGCATGAGGACGACCCCGACCTGATCGGAGAGATGCGAGACGATCCGCGAAGCGAGCTGCAGCATCTCGTCGATCTCGTTGGCGTGCCCGACCTGGTCGTCGATGGTATGGCGCTCCCGATCGGTCAGCATGCGCGACTTCATCAGGTACTCGATGAAGAAGCGGTACCCGCGGTCCGTCGGCACGCGGCCGGCCGAGGTGTGCGGCTGGGCCAGGTAGCCGAGGTCTTCCAGGTCGGCCATGACGTTGCGCAGCGACGCCGGCGAGAGCTGGAACCGCCCGCACTTGGCCAGCGACCGCGAGCTGATGGCCTCCCCGCTGGAGATATGCTGCATGACGATCTCGCGCAGCACCTCCCGGGCCCGGCTATCGAGCTCGTCGCCGTGGACATCGAGCTTCTGTACCATTCGTTGGGAACACGTTAGCACTCGGGTGGACGGAGTGCCAGATCGTTGAACGGGCACCGACATGCTTGGATTCCGGAACTGGAACGCAGAAGGCAGAAGGCAGAAGGCAGAAGGGGGACGCGCTCTCACCTTCCGCGTTCTGGTTTGTGCTCTTACTTCTGCCCTCTGCTTTCTGCCTTCTGCCTACTCCGTCACGGTCGATCGCATCGCGGCGCTGATCGACAAGCAGGTACTGACCGTCAGCGAAGTCAGCCAGATGGTCGAGCTGCGCTTCTTCGGCCGCAAGACCGGCCAGCCAGACGACGACTACCGCCACGACGTGCTGGAGGCGCTCATCGCCCAGGCCCTGCGCTTTCGCGATGTGGAGCGCTTCGGCGCGGAGGACATCTCCAAGGACGCCATCGAAGCCCGGCTGCACGACATCGCCGCCCGCTTCCCCGCCCCCGCCGACTTCGACGCCGCCGTGGCCCGCACGGAGCTCAGCCCCGACGAAGTCCGAGCCCTGGTCAAACGCCAGTTGCAGGTCGAAGCCTACGTCCAGGAGCACTTCTCGCCGCTCATCTACGTCTCCCAGGACGAGATCGAGACCTATTACCGCGGCCCCTGGAGCGAGCAACGCCGCGCCCGCAACCTCCCCCTGCAACCGCTCCCCCAGGTCAGCGACGAGATCCGCTCGTTGCTCAAAGCCTCGCGCCTCCAGACCGAGATCGACCAGTGGACGGAGAAGCTGCGGGCACGGGCGAATGTCGATATTTACGCGTGGAGGTGAGTGGCATGAGTGGGCTCCGAACGTGCCTTGGCAAGTACCGGAGCGCCGCCTTCCAGGCGGCTGGCTCGGCGGCTTCCAGCCGCCGCCTGGAGTTTGGACAGTTAGGGTATGTAATTGGAATGTTAACGTGACAGACCTACC
>CAZYTO010000404.1:0-3140 GCA_964650405.1 uncultured Thermoanaerobaculia bacterium
GCGCCAACCTTTCAGGTCTTCCCGGTCCACATGCTGCTGATCGCGGACAACGGGATCAATATCATCGAGAACGTCTTTCTCGAAGAGCTCGCATCCGCGGAGGCGTACGAATTCCTGCTCGTCGTGCCGCCGCTCAAGATCCGCGGCGGCAGCGGGTCGGCCCTCCGCGCCTTCGCGCTCGTCCCAAGAGGTGACGACGACTAGGGCTTCTTCAGCCGGATGTCCTCGTACGGCGCGGCGAAGAAGAGCAGCGGGTTCAAGCCGACCGCCGGCTCCTCGACCCGCGGCCCCACCCCGTGCAACGTGGCAGGCTCGAAGATCGGGGCGTGCATGACGCGCTCGTGCATCAATCGCTGGATCTGATGCAGCTGCGCTTCGCGCTTCTTGCGGTCGCGCTCCTGCGTCTGCGTCTGAAACAAGTCGTCGATGTCCGGATACCCGCCATAGGCGTAGGGGGAGCTGCTGATCACGAAGGCCTCGATGCGTGAGGCGGCGTTGCCTTGCGTGGCTGTAGGCGTCATGATCAGGCCCTGCAGTTTCTTGGTCCGCCACGCTTCCATGAAGGTCGCCCGCTCCATGCTGCGCACCCGCGTGCGAATGCCGACCGCGGCGAGATTGTTGCCGAGCGCCTCGCCCATGATGGTGAACGGAGGGAGCGGGGTCACGTCGCCAGCATCGAAGCCGCTGGGATAGCCGGCCTCAGCGAGCAGGCGCCTGGCCCGTGCGGGATCGTAGGGATAGGGCTCGATCCGCAGGGCGAACTCCATGACGCTCGGGATGATCGATCCCGTCAAGCGTGAATAGCCCAGCCGCTCCGCCTCGTTGATGCCCTGCCTGTCGATCGCCAGGTTGGCTGCCAGCCGGACGCGGCGATCGGCCCAGGGCGACTTCGGCTTCCACTGCTCGGGAAACTCCACCCACCAGGTCGCGGTGGGGATGACGTGGACCAGCCGAAGCTTGGGATCGGCCTTGATGGTGGCCGCCTCGACGCCGGCCATCAGGTAGCCGAAGTCTGCCTCGCCGGTCTTCAGCATGGCCAGGCGTGTCGTGCGGTCGGGGACGCCCTTGATGACGACACGCTTGATGGACGGCTTCTTTCGCCAGTACTGCTCGTTGGCGTCGAGGGTGAGCTCCACGCCCGGGCTCATCCGCGTGAACCGATAGGGTCCGAGCCCGACGGGGTGGCGGGTGAAGCCTTCTTCGCCGACCTTCTCGAGGTATTTCTTCGGCACGATCCAGCCGGCGCCGGTGGCCGGCGTGGCGTAGAACACCAAGAAGTCGGGCCAGGGTCCGTTGAGGACGAAGCGCACACGATGGGGATCGACGATCTCGACGGCCTTCACCCGCTCGTGCAGCACCTTGGCCGAGACGCCGCGATAGCGCTCGAAGCTGAACTTCACGTCCTCGGCCGTGAACGGATCGCCGTTGTGGAACTTGAGCCCCTCCCGCAGCTTGAACTCGTACGCGAGTCCGTCCGGACTCTCCTTCCACGACTCGGCCAGACACGGCGCCATGTTGTTACCGGGCAGGGGCTTCGCGAGCGCGTCGTGCAGGGCGTAGAGAAACACGAACGGCGTCGCGAGCCCCGTCGTCTCAGCCGGGTCGAGAAACGACGGGGCGATCGAGGCATCGAAGGCGATGGTCAGCTGACCGTCCGGCTGGCCCTCGGCGCCGGCCTCGAGACGCGACATCGCGAGGACGGACAAGAACAGGACGAGGACGCGCACTCCTCTCGCCATCATGGGTGCCGCCGGCGGTCGCGATCGACGCTCATGCTTTGCCAGCGGTCGTCGCTTCCGGGACTTCTTCCAATCTGCCGGTTTTTACGTCGTAAATGTACCCGTGGATCGGAATCGACTTGGGAATCAGCGGATGGTTGCGGATGCGCCTCACGTCGGCGAGGACCGCGGCCGCATTATCCCTCATCGTGAGCCAATCGATGAACTCACCTTCCGTCGATCCGGGGCTTTTCCCGACGTCGCGAAAGCCGCTGGGCGTGAGCTCTGCGGTCTCGAGGCTGCTGGCCAGGAGATTTCGCATCACCTCGTCGGTGAAGAACAGCATGCCGCAGTCGGTGTGGTGGATGACGAAGAACTCGTTCGTGCCGAGCAGCTTGTAGGAGATGACCAGGGAGCGGAGCGCGTCGTCGCTCGCGCGTCCGCCTGCATTGCGAATCACGTGGGCATCGCCCTCCGCGAGTCCGGCGTATTTCGCCGGATCCAGCCGGGCGTCCATGCACGTGAGAATCGTAAAGTGACGCGCCGGAGTTATGGTCAGCTTGCTCTTCGCGCCAAACGTTGCCGCGTAGCCCGCGTTCGCCTTCAGAACTTCTGGTAGCACGCTCATCGTCATCCTCCTGGTCGCACAGGCGGCTCAGCTCTTCTTCGACGTCTGCGCCATGAACCCCCCGAGTTGCGGCACGACCTTCGAGCTGTTGCACTTGGGACACTTCGCCTGACCCTTCTCGTGCTCCGCGATGGTCATGATCAATTCGAACGGCTTCTCGCACTTCTCACACACGAACTCGTAGCGCGGCATGGTCGTTTCCTCCACGCGGAAAGGTTGGGACGACGGCCCGGCGACCGAGCGCCACTCGCGAGCCCGCCGGGGTGCCGTCGTGTCTACCGGGCCGGACGGTATTGGGCGCTGACCGCCGGCGCCTTTCTCAGAGCCGCCACCCACTGGCTGCCGTTGAGCAGCGGCATGGTCTTGGCGGCTCGGACCGCCCCTCCCGCCGCGATCGCGACCGCGACAGCGGCCATCGTGACGTCGTCCGGGGCGTCCACGACCACCGAGATGTCGTACTCCCCATACGAGTAGCCGCCGGCCAGTATCCGGGCCCCGACGGCGTCATTAAGCTGCTTGCCCACGACCTCCAAACGATCCTGGGGGTTCTTGATCTGCGCGGCCAGCGACTCCGAAGTGTAGGCGACCTGGTACAGGTACTGTGGCAATGCTTGTCCTCCCTCCTCGTCTTCAGGTCCTCTGCTTCATCTACGATCCGGCGACCCCCGCCAACCCGCGCTCCGGCACGAACCGACTGGTGGATTCCGATAGCGTCGGGCCGCCGCCGCACTCGCGCCGTAGCGTCGGCATCACCTCGGAGGCGAAGACCTGCATCTGCTCTTCGATTTCCTCCG
>CAZYTO010000405.1:0-3136 GCA_964650405.1 uncultured Thermoanaerobaculia bacterium
ACTTCTCCTGGATGTACTTGAAGACGGCGTGGCCGAAGCGGTAGGCGAAGTAGCCGTCCGGGTTCTGCGTGATCTGGGGAACGCGGTCGTTGACGACGGCGTCGCGCAGGACCATGCGGTCCTTGGAGTCCTCGTCCTGCCCCATGAACGAGGCCAGGCCTTCCATCAGCCACGTCGGCGGGTTGGCCGTGACGGTCTTGCCGAGCTTCCCCTGGAAGAGGACTTCGTATTCGAAGACGTGCGTCAGCTCGTGCTGGACGAGCTGCAGCAGCTTCTCGTCCGTCGTGTCGATGGGGAGCACCATCCGGTTCTTGGCCGGCTCGGCGAAGGCCCCGATCCCCTCGGAGATGAAGTTCAGATCGACGTTCGTCTGCTCGAACGCCGAATGGGTGGCGTAGAAGATCAGGGGGATCTTCTTGGAGATCTGGTAGTTGAACTTGCGGGCCAGATCGTCGTACGCGCTCTCCGCCACGTCCACGACCTTCTGCAGCGACGGTTTCTCCTCGTCGTAGAAGTAAATGTCGAAGTGCGTGGCGTGGTAGATGTTCCAGTGAAAGTTGTCGTAGGCGATCTTGTTTTGGCCGAACGGATAGGCCGGAAGGGCAAAGAAGCTGGAGACGACGAACAGTAGCGCGAGCGAACGCTTCACTCTAGTTCCTCCGATCGTGCCAGTGGCAATTGCTGCTTTGATTCGTGGACGTCAGCCGGTGATCCGTGACCGCGGATCGCCGGCCTCTAAAGCACCGGGTCTCTATCTCTCGGTAAACACGTATCTCGTCGTGGAGCTCTCCTGCGAGACGAAGATCCCCACGAGCTGAGTCTCCAGGGAGCGCAGGTTTTCGAACAGGCCCAGGATCTCGTCGTAGTTGCGCTGGTCGAATTCCTTGAAGTCGCGGAAGTTCTCCTCGACCACTTTCTCTCCCGTATCCCCGTTGAAGACGGCGATGTCGATGTCGAAGACGAAGCCGGTCTGTTCGATGAGGACCTGGCGGTAGTAGGTCTTGCCGTCGGCGGGCGAGGTGAACTCCTCGGTGCGGTACCCCGACTTGTCGTTGATGTCGAAGTCGATCACGCCGGAGACGATGAAGTCGGCGCCGCTGCGGGTGGCGAGCTGTTTCCAGTAGTCGCGGTTGGTCTCCAGCGCCTTCATGTCGCTGCCCGGCAGGCGCGTCAGAGGAAGTTCGACGATGCGCAGCTTCGTT
The DNA here is from genome assembly GCA_964650405.1 of uncultured Thermoanaerobaculia bacterium. GTDB lineage: Bacteria > Acidobacteriota > Thermoanaerobaculia > Gp7-AA8 > Gp7-AA8 > CAZYTO01. Next base: position 1,203 of record CAZYTO010000405.1, read on the forward strand.
CCCTTGGTGATCTGCTTGCGCAAGTAGCGGTGGAACTCCGACTGCACGTCCACCTTCGAGGCCCGGTCGTTCTTCTTTTCCCCGTTGTTGCCGATGACGAACGGGGCGATGCCGATCTTCTCGTCGCCGGCGATGTTGAGCTTCGGCTTGACCGGCAGCTTGAGCTTCACTTCCACGACGCCGGCCAGCGCCGCGAGCGGAAAAAAGGCGGCCAGGGTGACTGCGGCGAAGCGTTTCATGCGGCACCTCCCTGCGGCGGCGGCGTGGGCGGAGCGGTGGGCGGCGTCACAGGCGGCGGGGAGGGAGGCTGCGGACGTGGGATCACGCCCGGCTGCTCGCCGACCGGCTTCACCGGCGGGGCGATCGTTCCGCCGGGTGCGGCGGTGACGTCGCCGCCGGGCGGCGTCACCGGCGTGGCCGTCGTCGAGGATGCACCCGAGGAGGCGCGGTGGGTGTTGGAGCGCTTCTTGTTCCGGGAGAGGAACTCCACGAAGCGGCGGTAGTTCTTCTTGATGTAGTCGTTGGAGCGGTCCAGGCGGAGCGCCTCGAGGTATTCCTTGCGGGCGTTCTCGTAATCGCCGTTCGCCTCGTAGGCCACGGCCAGGTTGTTGTGGGCCATGGGGTCCTGGGGATTCATCTGCACGGCGCGCTGGAAACGAAACATCGCTTCGCGCCACAGGTTCTGCCGGGCCATGTTGACCCCGAAGTCGGTCTGCGTCGACTCCCGGGCGACATCCGAACTGCCTGCACAGGCAACCAGAGCGAAAGCGAAGACCGGTACCCAACGATGCATCGCGCACTTCATGCTGGCTCTCCTTGGAACTGCGGGGAAGGAATTATAATCCACCGTCGAACCCTCTCCTTTCGCGACCGTCGCTCGACCTCATGAGCGACACAGAGTCGTTACGCGATCGTCTGATCGCCTACACCCTCACCCCGTGGATGACCCCCGCGCGTTCCCGGCTGCTGCGTGAGACCTTCGAATCATGGACTGACGTGGGCCGTGCGTCTGCAACGTTTCTGCAGACACTCCTCCAACTTCCTGAGACATGGAAGGTCGACGTCGTACGCCATCCGATGCGCTCCCCCGACATGCGACGTCAGGTGGCGCGGGTGCGAAAGCAGGCCGTGACCCTTCTGGACGACGCCTACCCGCCCCTGCTGAAAGAGATCATCGACCCGCCCCTGGCCCTCTTCTACATCGGGGATCTCTCTCTCGCCGCAGGCCGGACGTTCGTGGCAGTCGTCGGATCCCGGAAGGCGTCGGAGTATGGACGAAACGCAGCATTGCACCTGACCAAAGGCCTGGCCATGGCCGGCGCGGCCATCGTCTCCGGACTGGCGCTGGGCATCGACGCCGTGGCCCACCAGGCCGCGCTCGATGCCGGAGCCCCCACCATCGCCGTGCTCGGAACGGGAATCGACGTCGTCTATCCGAAGTCCCACGGCCGTCTCTTCCGCACCGTCGCCGAGCGCGGGCTCATCCTCACCGAGTTCGGACCCGGCACCCCGCCCCTCCCTCCTCACTTCCCCATCCGCAACCGCATCATCAGCGGCCTCTCCCACGGCACGGTCATCGTCGAGGCCACCACCCGCAGCGGCTCGCTCATCACGGCCCGCATGGCCGCCGAGCAGAATCGCGAGGTCTTCTGCGTCCCGGGCTCCATCTTCTCCGCCGGCTTCGAAGGCACGCACCGGCTGATCCAGTACGGGGCCAAACTCGTCCACGACGCCGACGACATCCTCCAGGAAGTCCCCGGCAAGCTCTCCGTTCCGAAAGCCCAGCGCGAGCCCATCCCGCCTGAGCTGGCTTCGGTGCTGGCCGTCTTCCGCAAAGAGGAAGCGACCACCGTGGACGACGCTGCCACCGCCCTGAACGCCCACGTCGCCACCCTCGCCGAGCCCCTCCTCCAGCTCGAGCTGGGCGGATGGGT
>CAZYTO010000406.1:0-3110 GCA_964650405.1 uncultured Thermoanaerobaculia bacterium
AATCTGGCGCATCTCGCTCTGGATGATCTCGCGATCCAGCGGCGGCAGCTCCGTGTCAAGTAGCACCGCATGTGTACCAGGGTGCGTCGGGGCGGAGTGTACCAGCGGTTTTTCGCGGGTGGTTCCCAATTTGGTGATGCGCAGGTGCTGTGAATGCCTGCGGGGTGTTCGTTTTTCTCCTTTCATTCCATGCGCGCGCGGTGATGGAATACCGCGCGCGCTGGGTTGGTGTTAAGGCTTGAATTCAGACGGGCGCGGCACTCAGCGGCCTGCGCGCGCGCTGCCGGTAGCTCTCCCCTTCGATGATCGTCACATGGGCATGATGGGTCAGGCGGTCCAGGGCCGCCGATGAGAGCAAGCTATCTCCAAAGACCTGAAGCAGCTCCTCGGGCGCCCGGTTGCTTGTGAGGAGGATCGATCCCTTCTCGTACCGCAGCCGAATCAGCTCGTACATCTCCTCGGCGCCAGATGGTGTCAATGGTCGGAGCCCGAAGTCGTCCAAGATGAGCAGGTCACAGGCGACGAGGCGCCGCATGCGTCTGGAGTGCAGAGCAGGATCGGCGCGCCCTCCTATGAGGTCCGCGGCGACCTGGTTGGCCTGACCGGAGATCACGCGCATTCCTTGCTTAATCGCCTCGAAGCCGATCGCCGTCGCCAGGTGCGTCTTCCCGGTACCGGTCGGTCCGCACAGGAGCCAATTCTCATGGCGGACGATGAACTGGCAGGAGGCCATCTCGGTGACGACGGACCGAGAGAGTGTGGGTGCGGCGGAGAAGTCGAACTGCGACAGCCGCTTGGGGCTTTCGAAGCCCGCTGCCTGCTCCTGGCGCCGGAGCCGGCTCTGGGTTCGCCTCTCGATCTCGTCGTCGAGCAGCAGCGCCAGGAACTCCACGGGCGACAGGCGCTGAGCGTCGGCGTATTCTGCGCGCATCTCGAGCGTATCGAGCATGCCCGAGAGCTTGAGCTCCTTGAGCTTGGGAAGCAGAGGGTGCGTCAGCACGTGGCGCCTCCTCGCTCCTTGCTCTGGGCGAAGTCGGCGGCTCGGCGGGCGAACCGAAGTGCTCTGGCTGCCACGTCGGTGCGCGGCTCGCTGCCGTCGGGCCGGCCGGCGTCCTCGTCGAGCCCGTGCTCCTCCAGCCGGTCGTCGAGGCAATCTCTGAGGATGTTCTTGACGCGGATATAGCACGGATCGCCCCAGGCGATCGCGCAGCGGCAGGCCGCCTCCAGTCGGCGATCTCCATACTTGTCGGCCAGGCCGATCAGGGCTGCGAGGGCGCGGCGGCAGTCCTTCGGGCGATCGCCCAGAATGGCGTCCACCACGTGCGCGCAGGAGCGACCTATGCGCTCGGCCTCCTTGGCGCAGTACTCCTTGGAAGCTCGCTTGAGCCAGTTGGCCTTGTGGTCCGGATAGTCTTCGGTGCGTGTGAGCCGCTCACCCGGGTTGCCGGCGCGCGGATGGGTGACCAGGAGGCGCAGGCCATCGTAGATCTGCACGGTGGACCGGTGGATGTGGACCTCGAGGCGCTTGCCCACGTGCTCGTGCGGGGCCGAGTAGTAGCTGCCCTCCACGACGACGTGGCAATCTCGATGCAGCTTGGCCATCCGCACCTCCAGCAGCTCGAACGGCTCCTTCGGTAGGGGGCGCAGGGCCGCCTTCTCGTGTTCCAGGAAGTGAGGGAGCGGCTGCCAGCCGGTGGTTCCGTGCGTGCGATGTCCGGCGTAGCCCGCCACCCACTTCGCCGCTTCTGCGTTGGCGGTGGCCAGGGTGATCGCGCTGCCATTCTTCGTCGGCGCCAGGCCTGGCCAGAGGTTGCGCTTGACGAAGTTAACTCCGCTCTCCACCTTGCCCTTGTGCTGGGGCGTTCTGGGCCGGCAGTTATGGATCAGCAGGTCGTAGTGCCGGGCCATTCGCTCGTAGGGCACGCTCAGCTCAGGATCCTCCAACGCGGCCTTGAGAACGGCCGCTTTGAGGTTGTCGACTACGATACGCTCCGGCGTGCCGCCGAAGCTCTCGAACGCCCGGACGTGGCAGCTGATCCAGGTGGCCATCTTCTGGTCGAAGACGAACTCCACATACTGGTGTCGCGAGTAGGAGAGCGTCATAACGAAGCAGTAGGCGGTGCGGTCCCTCCCGTCGGAGTGTCGCAGTAAGCCCGTCGTGCCGAAGTCGACCTGCGCCTCCTCGCCGGGCTTGGTCTCGACCCGGACGCAGACATCGGGCGCAGCGGGATGCCGGTCGGCAACGAAGCGCCGGACGGCCGAGTAGCTGCCGGTGAAGCCGTGCCGCTCGACAAGGAGCCGGAAGATCGCCCGCACGCTCACTCCGCGGTCCAGCCACTCTTCGACGAGGCTGGCATACGGCGTCACGCACGAGGAAGCGATGCGCGAGGTCACCGGCTCACCGATGGCGGCCAGCAGCTCCTCCGGGCTGGGAAGCGGGTTCTCCAGATCGAGGAAGCCGCGCCATGCCGCGATCTCGCGGTAGCGGCGGACCGTCTTGCGGTGGTAGCCCAGCGTGCGCACGATGCTGCGTTCGGTCTCACCCTTGCGCAGCCGGTAGACGACATCGAGTATCTGGTTCATGTTGAGCCGTTCCATTCTCACCTCCGAGCCTAATGGTGGCCCGGCAGGCGAAGAGTTGGGAACGACCCGCGAACACTACGCTGCTGGTATAGTCAGCGAGGCGCACCTCTGGTACACATGAGGCGGCGCACCCTGGTACACACTACCCCGGTCCGTGACACCGGTTCACACTATCCGGGTACACCTGCCCCACCGTATCGCGTGTGGCGACACTCAGAGGCAGGTCTCAGTTACTGATGGCCATCGTGCGCCCGCAGCATCTCAGGCCCATCCTCGGCACTCGAGCCCTCCACCGCACGGGGCAACCCGTCGCTCCCGTCACCTCCGCTCGCCGGCCGGAGCAACGAGCCGGAGCTAGCACTCGCGACGGCCGTCTCCAGCGCATCACTGGATGCCAGGGCGGCAGCTCGTATATGACTCGAGCGTGACCTGACCGCGAGCCGTCGGATCGCCGGCAGGTCTTCCACCGTTCCGATCCTCCGGTACGCCGCGAGGAGCTTCAGCACGAGCCCCTGGTCTTTCGACCG
>CAZYTO010000407.1:0-2976 GCA_964650405.1 uncultured Thermoanaerobaculia bacterium
AGACACGCAGATCTTCGGTTCCTCGCTCTACCTGACCGGCATGTGGTCGAAGGTGGACGGCGGCTTCAGCCTGATTCCGAACGGCGGTGTCGGCCCGAACGCCAACGTGTTCCGCGACCTCACCGGCGTGTGGCACGGCAGCTTCCTCGAGTACGTCACCACCCGTCCGCAGAAGCAGTATGGGCTCGACGGTTCGAAGTTCTTCGACGTCGGCTCGATGAACCACGAGCTGAAGTTCGGCTTCGGCTACCGCAACACGCCGGTGGCTTCGCTCAGCTCCTGGCCCGGCCAGGACAACGGCTTCGTGCGTTATCGCTCGCCCAGCTACTGCCACAACGCCGGCACGGACGCCACCGTCCAGTGCGCCCAGGTGCTTCTCTCCCGTGACCGTAACGCCGCCTACGCCGAGAAGTACAACGACCTGTACGTCGGCGACACCATCCTGATGGGCAACTTGACCCTGCAGGCCGGCCTCCGTTACGACACCCAGAAGTCGCGCAACACCGCGTCGGCTTCGCCGGCCAACCCGATCATCGGCACGCCGCTCACCATCGCCTGCGGTCCCATCGCCATCAACCAGGGCGTGTGCACCAACGGCAGCATCACCACCTCGCTGCCCGCCCTCAGCTTCCCGGGCGACAGCCGCGACCTGAAGTGGAACTCGCTCTCGCCGCGCCTCGGCCTGACCTACGCGCTGGGAGCGGACAAGAAGACGCTGCTTCGCGCCGGCTACAACCGCTACGTCAACCAGCTCGGTTCGACCGTGTCGGGCGCCAGCGCCCTCGGCTACATCTCCTACGACTACTTCACCGCCGACGACAAGAACGGTGACCACATCATCACCCGCAACGAGCTGCTGCGGGCCCGTGTCTTCTACTACATCGACCCGACGAACCCGACGTCGATCCAGAGCAGCACGCGTCTCGACTACAACATGAAGCCGACCCACTCGGATGAGTTCATCGTCGGCGCCGAGCGCGAGCTCATGACCGACTTCTCCGTCGGCGTGAACTACACCTTCCGCAAGATCAACAACCTCGTGGCTCGCATCGCCGAGAAGACGCAGGGCTCGGGCAACTTCTACACCCGCGCCGACTACGTCCTGGCCGGTCATACCGACACCACCTTCACCAACCCGACCCCGAACGGCGGCGTCGTCAACGTCGAGCACCTGCCGTCCGTGGCCATCTACGACCTCAAGCCGGGCGTTCCGGCCCCGACGTTCTTCGTGATCACGAACCGCCCCGACTACTCGCAGAAGTACCAGGGTCTTGAGTTCACGGCCACGAAGCGCCTCTCGCACAACTGGATGCTCCGCGGCAACTTCTCGTACAACGACTGGACCGAGTCGTGCGGCGCGGCGGCCAACCCTGATCCGACGCCGTTCCTCGGCAACTGCCCGGGCGGCCAGGTCACCGTTCGCTCGGCCGGTTCCGGCGCCTTCGGCAACGTCTTCATCAGCTCCAAGTGGTCGGCGAACGTGACCGGCCTCTACCAGTTGCCGTGGGACTTCAACGTTGGCGCCAGCCTCACCACCCGCCAGGGTTACCCGCGTCCTTTCCGTGAGACCGCCAGCACGGCCTGCCCGTCCGCGACGGACTGCCTGGCCAATACCGGCCTCAACGCCGACAAAGAAGTCGTCATCCAGCCGATCGGAACCACCCGGTTCGCGAACGTCTACGAGCTCGACCTCCGCGCGGCGAAGGACTTCCGCTTCTTCAACCGCGTCGGCGTGACCATCTCGGCCGACCTCTTCAACGTCCCGAACAAGCGCACCATCCTGCAGCGCCAGACGCTGCTCGACATGGCCGCCAACGGCGGTCCGGGCACGGGCGATCGCATCAGCGAGCTCCAGTCCCCGCGCGTGTGGCGTTTCGGCGCGAAGATCACGTTCTAAGTCTTCGCGATCTCAGGCTTTCCCGAGGCCGCCGGGGGAATTTCCCCCGGCGGCTTTTTTTTCGGAAGGCTCACGGAACGCACACTCGAACGGCATTTCAGGAGGTTCGGCTTGAAGAAGGTATTCGCACTCACGGTGGCCCTGCTCTGCACCGCCGCCCTGCTCCTCGGAGCGGAGGACTGGCGCGGGAACAACCGCATCTCCGGCTTCGTCGTGGAAAAGGGCACCGGCAAGCCGGTCCCGAACGCCAAGATCTCCCTCCGCATCCAGAAGGGGCAGAAGGGCGGTCCCGACATCAAGGCCGGCGCGGACGGCAAGTGGGCGGTTCTCGGTCTGGCCGCGGGAGGGTGGAACCTGGATATCTCGGCCCCCGGCTATGAGACCCGCCAGATCAGCATGTCCATGGCCGAACAGCAGCGCATTCCGGCGATGAAGATCGAGCTGGAGCCCGCAGCGACGTCCGCCGCCACCGATACGTCGGCGGCCGTGGAGGTGCCGAAGGAAGAGGTGAAGATCGGCGGCCAGACGGTGTCGAAGGACATTGCCGACGCGGTCGAAGCCGGTAACACGGCCCTCGGTGCCCAGAACTACAAGGACGCCATCGCGAACTACGAGAAGGCCTCGGCCGCCCTGCCGGCCTTTCTCCCCATCAAGTTCGCACTGGCCCGCGCCTACTACGGCGACAACCAGCTCAAGAAGGCCATCGAGATCATGGACGAGCTGGTGAAGGTCGATCCCTCGAACGCCCAGAACGCCGGACTCCTGGCCAACATGCTGCTCCAGGACGGGCAGATGGACCGGGCCAAGGAGATCATCGAGAAGCTGCCGGACGGCGCCCTCGACATGAACACGCTCCTCAACGCCGGCATCGCCCTCATGAACAAGAAGCAGCCCGCCGCCGCGGTCACGTACTTCAACAAGGCCGTGACCATGGACCCGAAGTCCTACCTCGGCTACTACTACCGCGGCCTGGCGTACATCCAGCAGAACAAGGGCAAGGAAGCCAAACCCGACCTGCTGAAGGTCGTCGAACTGGCCCCCGACAGCAACGAGGCCAGGGAAGCGAAGGCAGCCCTAAA
>CAZYTO010000408.1:0-2968 GCA_964650405.1 uncultured Thermoanaerobaculia bacterium
CGTCGGGGTGCTCGAAGTTGACCGCTTCGACCTTGATCAGGGCGAAGTAGCGCTCCCCCTCCTTCGGCGGACGGACCTGGCCGGAGACGGTGTCGCCGGTGTGCAGGTTGAAGCGCCGGATCTGCGACGGCGACACGTAGATGTCGTCGGGGCCGGGGAGGTAGTTGTACTCGGGAGCGCGGAGGAATCCGAATCCGTCCGGCAGGCACTCCAACACGCCCTCGGAAAAGATAAGGCCGAACTTCTCGGTCTGGGCCTGCAGGATCGAGAAGATCAGGTCCTGCTTGCGCATGCCCGTGGCGTTCTCGATGCCATGCTCCTTGGCCAGCCTGGTCAGGTCGGGGAGCTTCATCTCCTTCAGCACGCGGATGTCGATGGTCTCGGCCGCCTGCGTCTGCTGCTGGCGGGCGCCGCGACCCGACATGACGACCTCGGCTTCCTCGTCATCGTCCGGAACGTCCGCCTTCGACTCGACCGATCCGGCTCCGTCCGCGGCCTCGGCCACCGTCTCGGCAGGAGTGGCGGCGACCGGCCCGGCCGGAGCGGCTTCCTCGGCCGGCTCGACGATCTCCTCGGGAGCGGGCGCGGCGGTCGCCGCGGCCTTCTTCGTACGCGGCTTGCGGGCAGGCTTCTCCTTCTCCGGCTTTGCGGCCGCGGGAGGCGGCGCGTCGATCGTGGCGGTGGCTTCGTTGTCCATATCGTGTTGGGTCATGACGTTCCTCGCGTGCGCGAAAGGATCTCGCGCCGTACTTCTTCGATTCCCTTCTTTGTGACGGCCGACACCGGAATCAGCTCCTCTTCGGCGGTCTCGAGCTTCGCGGCGATGAGGCGCCTCTGCGTGACGAGCTGATTGTTCGACAGCTTGTCGGCCTTGGTCAGCAATACGCGCGACTCCACCCCGGCGTCACGTGTCCACTGCAACATCTGCACATCGACATCGGCCGGGATGCGCCGCACGTCCATGAGTAGAAAGATCAACCGCAGCGCGTCGCTGCTCTCCAGGTATCCGCGGACCAGCTCTCCCCAACTGCGAAGGATGCTCTTCGGAACCTTTGCGTATCCGTAACCGGGAAGGTCGACGAGATGGAACCTCCCGTTGACCAGGTAGAACTGCACCGCTTGCGTCTTCCCGGGTGTCTGGGAGACGCGTGCGACGTTTTTTCGTTTCAAAACAGCATTGATCAGGCTCGATTTGCCGACGTTCGAGCGTCCGACCATCGCGACCTGGGGGCGGCGGTCCCTGGGGAAATCTCCGACGGAGTACGCCGCCCGGTGAAACGCAACTGTTTGAATGTCCAATTGAAATCTGCTTCGGAGTGACGACGCGAAGCGGGTGAGCTTCGAAAGGGGGTACAGGCAGAAGTTGGTCGGATTAACGACGGAGATTGTGCGGATATTGCGTGGGGCTGTCAATGAGGCGGGTCAACCGTGTAACAAGCGGCGGGCGGGACGAGGCCCGTCCCGCCGCCTGCGATTCGATTCCGGATCAGTGAGTGACCGGCGGTTCCGAGCCGAGGGCCTTCTCGGCTTCGGCAAGTTTCTGCTTGGCAGCCAATGGAACAATCGTGCCATCGAGAGCCAGGGCCACCACTTCGTCCATCGACTCGACCAGGTGGAACTCCATCCGCTCGCGGACGTCGGGGGGGATGTCCTCCAGATCGCGCTCGTTCTCGGACGGCAGGATGATCTTGGTGATGCCGGCGCGCGTGGCGGCCAGGATCTTGTCCTTCACCCCACCGACCGGGAGCACCTTGCCCCGAAGCGTGATCTCGCCGGTCATGGCCACGTCGCGGTGGACGGGGATGCGCGTGACGGCGGAGAGGAGCGCCGTGGCCATGGTGTTGCCCGCCGACGGCCCGTCCTTGGGGATTGCGCCCTCCGGCACGTGGTTGGGGAGGTCGAGCGCGGCGTGGAAGTCGGGGTCGAGGCCGAAGAGCTCGGCGCGCGCGCGCGCGGCGCGGCGCGCCGCGCGCGCCGACTCCTGCATGACGTCGCCGAGCTTGCCGGTGAGGATGAGATTGCCCTTGCCGCGCGACAGCGCCACTTCCGCCGAGAGGATCTCGCCGCCCACTTCCGTCCAGGCCAGCCCGGTTGCCAGGCCGACCTCGGCGGTGTCGTTCATCTGCTGGGAGCGGAACTTTGCCTTGCCCAGCAGCTCGCGCACCTTCGGCCGGTCGATGGTCAGCTCATAGCTGCCGTTCGCCACCAGGACCTGGCGGGCCACCTTGCGCAGCACTGAGCCGACTTCCCGCTCCAGATTGCGCACGCCCGCTTCGCGCGTGTAGCTGTCGATCAGCTCCTGGACGGCCGAGTCCTCGAAGGCGATCTTCGCCTCTTCCAGACCCTGCTCCTGGCGCTGCTTGGGCACGAGGAACTGCCGGCCGATGGCCAGCTTCTCCAGGTGTGTGTAGCCCGAGAGCTGGATGATCTCCATGCGGTCGCGCAGGGGGGCGGGGATCGTGTGCGTCACGTTGGCCGTGGCGATGAACATGACCTTGGAGAGGTCGTACTCGACGTCGAGGTAGTGATCGGTGAAGGCGTTGTTCTGCTCCGGATCGAGCACCTCCAGCAGCGCCGCTGACGGATCGCCGCGGAAGTCCATCGACATCTTGTCCACTTCGTCGAGCAGGAAGACCGGATTGATCGTGCCGGCCTTCTTCATCCGCTGGATGATCTGGCCGGGGAAGGCGCCGATGTAGGTACGGCGGTGGCCGCGGATCTCGGCCTCGTCGCGCACACCGCCGAGGGAGAGGCGAACGAACTTCCGGCCGGTGGCCCGGGCGATGGACTTCGCCAGCGAGGTCTTGCCGACGCCCGGAGGTCCGACGAAACACAGGATCGTTCCCTTGGGCTGCTTCACCAGTTGGCGCACGGCCAGGAACTCGAGGATGCGCTCCTTGATCTTCTCGAGGCCGTAGTGGTCCTCGTTGAGGATCTGCTCGGCCAGCTCGATGTCCTTGATCTCCTT
>CAZYTO010000409.1:0-2960 GCA_964650405.1 uncultured Thermoanaerobaculia bacterium
CCACGAGGCCCTGTGCCCCGAAGCACACGGCTTCCATCTCGGGCGGACCTGGCAAACACGTGGCCACGAGGTCGCTCTGGGCCGCGACCTCGGCGGGGGCGGCCGCCCAGACCGCGCCGGCATTCAGTAGCCCAGCCGCAGCCTCAGGCTGTCGGTCGTGAACGATGAGCTGGTGGCCGGCCGCGAGGAGCTGCCCCGCCATGGGGTGGCCGATGCTCCCGACGCCGATGAACCCGATTCGCACCCGACGCTCCTACAGGTTGTAGAGGCGGAAGACGTTGTCCCACAGGATCTTCCGCTTGCTCGCCTCACTCAAGGGCAGGGCGAGGAACCGGTTCATCGCGTCCGGGTACTTGGCGTCGCCATGCGGGTAGTCTGTTGTCGTGACGAGGTTCTCGTCGCCGAAGGCGTCCACGACATGCGTGGCGAAGGCCTCATCGCACTCGACCGCGCAGAATCCCTGCCGCCGGAAATACTCCGAGGGCGGCATGGTGAGATGGGTCATCTCGCCGTAGGGCTCGCGCCACTCGTAGTGCTCGTCCATCCGATGGAGCCAGAACGGGAGCCAGCCGCACTGCGCCTCGAGAAAGGCGAAACGGACCCGCGGGAACCGCTCCATGACGCCGCCCATGATGATGTCCATGCAGGCGAGCATCTGCTCCATCGAGTGCGACGCGATGTGCACGATCCCCCCGGCTTTGAAACGGTCGGTGCCGGCCGCCTTCATGCGTGATCCCGTCGTCTCGTGAAAGCCGACGGCGACGTTGAGCTCCTGACACGTCGCCCAGAGAGGGTCATAGTACGGATCATGCCAGGGCCGGCTATTGTAGATGTTCGGTCGGAGGAAGATGGCCTTCATTCCCAGCTCGCGCACCGCGCGGCGAGCCTCCGTCACCGCGCTCGACACGTCATGCGGGGAGAGCGCGGCGGCCCCGAACATCCGCCGCGGATCACCGGCTTGAATGAAGTCGTGCAACCAATCGTTGTACGCGCGGCATGCAGCGGCCGCGAAGCGCGCGTCCATCCGATCAAAGGCGGTGATGTACATCGCGGCGGTGGGAAACAGGACGGCGAGGTCGAGTCCTTCCCGATCCATCGCACGCACTTGCGAGGCGGCGTCGAAGTTGCGGCGAATCTCCTCAGCGTAGCGGTCGGCGAGCGTCTGTTCTTCGGCGGCCGAGAGCCCGAACCCGTCGCCCCCGGGGATCGTCGCCATGACCTCGCCCTCGACGATCGTGCGGATGTCCCAGCGGCGTTCGCTGAGACGGCGAGGCGCGCGCGCTTTGAATTCGGGGTCGATGTAACGTTCCCAGAGGTCGACAGGTTCCATCACATGCATTTCAGCATCGATCATGCGGAAGCCGTGCTTGGCCATGGCGCTGTGACCTCCCTCGTCCGCGAGGTGGATCGCGGGAACCATAGCAAAGGGGCTGGCGGGGGTAAAGCGTGCTGGCTCTCCGCGACCTTTGTGAGGGAGCGGCCGGCAGGTGACGTCAGGCCGCCACCCAGAGAGGGTCCAGTGATGGGTTTTCGGCGCCCCCGCACCGATAACCTCTTGAGTTTCCTCGATCCGCACATGGCTTGCCTCTTGCTGTCATCCATGGCGTCGACTCGCGAAGGAACAACTTCGCGCACTGCATCGATTCCGGCCGGAGGAACGCATATGTGGGGGACTCATGGATCGTGGCGTCTGTCGGTGGTGGCCGCCGCGGCGGCCATCGGCCTCTCTGCCTCTGTGGGGGGCACAGCGGAACCCAGGCTGACAGTCCCGGGAGAGACCCCGCCGACCCCTCAGGTTGAGCCACTCTCAGACGAGCAGGTCAGAGCGGAGCTTCGGCGCCTGACCACCATGAAGATGCAGTGCAGCACGCAAGCGCGGCAGGCGTTGGCGGCCCAGCAGAACGCGAGCGCAGTGGGGCGCACGGCAGAGGCCGAGGCCCAAGGGCACATCCTGTGGACCCGCATGCGGTGTATGGAGCAGGCCAACCAGGCCCTCCTTCAGCTCCGGGACCACGTCACCCGGGACCAACTTCGATTCTTCTCGGCGGAGGATGCGTTCCACCAAGAGTACCGTCAGGGGCTTCAGGCGCATCTGGCGATCCTGCAGCGACTGAGCGAGCAACTCGCGGACCAGAGCGCCTTCACCGCCGAGACCTTCGGCAAGCAGATGGCGACGTTCCGCCAGCAGCGGGAGGCTTTCAAGAATCGGTACATCCGGCTGCTCAAGGACCCGGAGACCCAACCGTTCGCGACGACGCTGTTTCAGGCCGGAGATCTTCTCATCGATAGTGCCCGGGTCTGGGCCCAGCAGGCGAAGGCCGAAGCTGACATCACGGAGCTGACGGCGAGAGGCCCTAGCCCCCTGCTCGCTCACGCTCAAACCTCGCGCGAGGCGGCCGTCACGGAGCGTGCGCGCCAGTTGGAGATGGCTCAGGGCCTGATCCGGCAGGCCGCCGCACTGGCCGCGATGCGCTGAGCCGCCGCGCTTCACGGCCTGCTCGCCACCGCCACGACGCGCCGATGCGTTACGACCGGTATACGAGGGCCGTCGCCCATAACGCTGTCGGGAGAGACGTAGCCCGCCGCGGGCAGCCGGATCGTCTAGAGAGACGGCTCGGACTACGGGGCCCGAGACCGCCCGCGACCCGTCGTGGCGACCGGCTCGCGCATTGACAGCAGCTCGCTCCCGTACGCGCCGCCGGCTGGGTCAGTGAAGGCCATGCGCCACGTCATGGTCGCGCTGGGAGGGCTGCTCGTACTGAGCGGGTGCAGCGCTTCCGGCTGGCACGATGCCGAGTGGTGGACCAGCGTGCAGGTGGCGACCCAGGCAGGCAAGGAAAGGCAACCGGCCGAGACGGAAGCGCACTGGCAGCAAGCGCTCGCGGAGGCGGAGCGGTCCGGACCGGACAGCTTGCAGGTCGCCTATACGCTCCGGCGCCTCGCGCTCTTCTACGAATCGC
>CAZYTO010000410.1:0-2916 GCA_964650405.1 uncultured Thermoanaerobaculia bacterium
GAGAGAAGAAACGACGAGGGACGGGTCACGCGGAGACGCGGAGACCGCGGAGGTTGAGTCTTCTCTGCGGCCTCCGCGCCTCAGCGTGAGCATCTCTCACGCGTCCTGAGCCGGACTGGCCGGAAACAGGAACTCCAGCATCGCCTTGGCCCGTTTCGCCCAGGCGCGCTCGCTGTGGTCGGCACGGCGGTCTTCGAAGTAGTGAAGGTGGTCGGACCAGCCTTTGGCCAGCAGTTGATCGCGGAGGCGGCGGACGTCGTGGAGGGCATCGCGTCCTTCACGGCCTCCGGTGTCGAGCCAGATGCGCGGCCGGCGGGGACCGGGGAACGTGCCGGCGGTTTTCACGATCTGCCCGCTGTCCCACCAGACCGAGGGGGAGAGCGCGGCGATGGCCCGAAAAACGTCCGGGTGCGTGAGGCCGAGGTGGAGCGAGACCAGGCCACCGAGCGAGGAGCCGCCGATGGACGTATCGGCCGGGTCGGTCCGGAAGCGCGCGTCGACGGCCGGCTTGACCTCCTGCAGAAGGAACCGTCCGTAGTCATTGGCGTGGCCGCCGGCGTTCTTCTTCGGGTCGCGGGTCGGTGTGTACTCGTCGATGCGCGCCGGGCCGGCGTGGTCGATGCCGATGATGATCATCGGCAGTGCCGTCCGCGAAGCGATGGACTCGTCCGCCGCTTCGGCCAGCCGCCAATGCTGGCCGGGAATGAAGGCACGCTCCGGCTCGAAAAGGTTCTGGCCGTCCTGCATGTAGAGGACGGGATAGCGGACGTTGTCGTCCTCGTCGTAGCCGGCGGGAAGGTAGACGGTCAGGTCTCGTTCGTTGCCGAAGACGGCGGAGGGGAAGGCGCGGATGTGCTCGAGCCGGCCCGGCCGGATCGAGCGGCGGCGGTTTTCGAGGCGGAAGACGCGGCGGAGAGTGGCGCGGAGGCTGCCCGGGGATGGGGTCATTCAGAGAGGCGCATGTCGCGATAGGCAGCGCGGAAATACAGCAGGGGCGCTCCCTCGCGCGTCCGGAGAGAGGCGACCTCGCCGACGAAGATGGTGTGATCGCCGCCGCCGAGCTGGGCGTGCAGGTGGCACTCCAGCGACGTGAGGGCATTGTCGATGAGCGGGATGCCGAGCTCCCCGCGCGCAACCTCGATGCCGGCGAACTTGTCCTCCATCCGCGAGGCGAAGCGGTTGGACAGATCGACCTGATCGGCGCCGAGGATGCTCACGCCGAAGCGCCCGGCCGAGGCGATGGCGTCGTGGGTCTTGAGACTCTTCTCGATGCAGACCAGGACGAGCGGCGGATGGAGGGAGAGCGAGGCGAAGGACGAGACGGTCATGCCGTAGGGCTTCCCGTCGTGCTCGGTCGTCACGATGGTCACGCCGCTGGCAAAGTGCGACATGGCGTGCTTGAAATCCGCGTCGGTTACGGCCATCCGGGCGGAGTGTACTGCATGCGAAGGACTAGTACTGAAGGGCGAAGGACGAAGGGCGAAGGGCGAAGGAGGCATGAACCGGGCGGATGGGTGACAGAAAAACCAGGCGGATGGGTCACACGACGAAAAGATAGCCCTTCGCCCTTCGCCCTTCTTCCTTCGCCCTTCGCCCTTCTCTTCTGCGGCCCCGCTAACCTTCGGCCGTCTCCCGCGTAATAGGCCCTCGGAGGAACTACCCATGCAACGTATCCGCACGATCGGCGTGGCGCTGGCCCTTGCGCTTCTCACCGTTTCCGCACGCGCGGCGTCGAATGAGACGCTGCACCGCTCGTTCAACGTCCAGCCGGGCGGCACGCTCACGATCGACGCCGACGTCGGCGACATCTCGGTCCGTACCGGCGGCGCGAGCCAGGTGAACATCGACGTGACGCGCAAAGGACGTCCGTCCGACATCCGCGACTACGAGATCACCTTCTCGCAGGAGGGGAACGACGTCCGGGTCCGTGGAACGTACGAGCACAAGTGGCGCTTCTTCGACTGGAACAACCTGCAGGCGCGCTATGTCGTGACGGTGCCGGCCACCTACAACGTGCACCTCGGGACGGCCGGCGGCGACATCCACGTGGCTGACCTGCACGGCGAGGCGATCTGCAAGACCTCCGGCGGCGACCTCGACCTCGGCAACATTCAGGGCAACGTCGAAGCCCGCACATCCGGAGGTGACGTGAAAGTGGCCGGAGCCTCGGGTCATGTCGAGCTGAAGACGTCCGGCGGCGACATCCGCGCCGGCGATATCGGCGGGCCGCTCAATGCCCGCACGTCCGGTGGCGGGATCGAGATTCACCGTGCCGGGGGCGACCTCATCGCTCACACCTCCGGCGGCAGCATCGAGATCGGCGAAGCCATGGGCTCCATCGACGCCTCGAGCTCCGGCGGCTCCATCCGCGCCTCCCTCGGCCGCCAGCCGCGCGGCGATTCCCGGCTCTCCACGTCCGGCGGCTCCATCACCCTGACCGTGGCCGGCGACGTGGCCGTCGACCTCGATGCCCACACCTCCGGCGGCGACGTGACGACGGACATGCCCGTGACCGTCCTCGGACGGCAGACCGATTCATCGCTCAACGGCAAGGTCAACGGCGGCGGCCCGAAGCTCGTGCTCCGCTCCTCGGGCGGAGATATCCGGGTGCGCAAGATGTAGGTAATTGCCGGAGTTGCCCTGATCGGGTGAGGCCTCACGTGGTCGAGGGGCCATGGCAAGAGGTTGAGGTTCCTGGGCCTTTCACCGCGGCGACACGACGCACGGCTTGGGCGTCATGACGCACGAGCGGGCGACAGGGCGCACTCGCGTGGCGACAGGGCACACCGGCGTGGTGTCCGGGCACACCGGCGTGGTGCCCGGGCACGCGGCCGTGGCGACAGGGCACACGGGCGTGGTGTCCGGGCACGCGGCCGTGGTGCCCGGGCACACTGGCGTGGCGACAGGGCACACCGG
>CAZYTO010000411.1:0-2901 GCA_964650405.1 uncultured Thermoanaerobaculia bacterium
CCGACTCCGAGCCGACCCACAGATGATGCGCCGCGTCCTCCGCGATCTCGCGCACGGTCAGATCGCCGAGCCCGTCGGCGATGCCGTAGTCCTCCATCGCGTGCCCGTCGTAGCGGGTCAGGCCCGATGAATAGAACGCGAACCAGATGTAGCCCTGGTGGTCCTGGATGATCTTCTGCACCGAGGCCGAGGAGAGGGGCGTGGGATCGTTCGGCGTGTAATGCGCAAACGGCAGCTCCTGAGCGCACAACGGCGCCACACAGACCGCAAAAACGGCCAGGAGCGAAGCTACCGGGCGGGACATGGGGGAGAGTTTAGTTGCTTTCCTGGGTTGCAGGGTTAAGGGGTTACTGGGTTGGCGGGTTGCGTTGCGGGGTTGCGGTGCTGGGTTGCGGGGTTACGGGGTTGCGAGGTGCAATCCGGCAACCCCATCCTTCCCTGCCCGTACAATCCAGACCGTGGCACGCCTGCGTGACTGGAAGGATCTCGCCCGGAGCACCTGGTCTTCGCTGAAGACGAGCGACCTGACGGGGTTGTATTCAGAGGAGTGGCCGAAGACGCGGGAGATGCTCGTGGCGGAGCACCTCGACGCGATCGAGGCGGAGCCACGCCGGGTGCGCCGCTGGCTGCGCAGCGCGAGCGCGATTCTCTACGGTCTGGCCAA
Source organism: uncultured Thermoanaerobaculia bacterium (assembly GCA_964650405.1). Classification (GTDB taxonomy): domain Bacteria; phylum Acidobacteriota; class Thermoanaerobaculia; order Gp7-AA8; family Gp7-AA8; genus CAZYTO01. The sequence goes on from CAZYTO010000411.1 coordinate 665, forward strand.
GCGCCTGGCGCCGCACCGGCGGGTGCTCTTCGCGGCGTGCTGGATCTACTTCTTCGCCTGCCTGTTCTCCCTCCTCGCTCACATGCGGAATCCGCCGATCTGGGTCTTCATGGAGATCGCCGGATCGTTCCTCATGCTCACGGTGCTGCTGGCCATGGAGCTGATCGACAAGATCCGCTTCCGCGATGAGCTCGAGCTTGCCCGCGACCTGCAGGCCGACCTCATCCCGAAGCAGATGCCGGTGAGCGACGACTACGAAGTCGCGGCGTTCAACCAGATCGCCAATACCGTCGGCGGCGACATCTACGACTTCGTGCCGCTGCCGGACGGCCGGCTGGCCGTCCTGTTCGGCGACGCCTCCGGCCACGGTATGGCCGCCGGGCTGGTGATGGCCGTCGCGCATGCGGCCTTCCGCACGCAGCTCGACGTCGATGCGTCGTCGTCGGCCATCATTCCCGTTCTCAATCGCATCCTCTGCCGCACGGGTGGCCCACGCTCGTTCTTCGCCGCCTGCTACGTGCTGCTCGAACCGGGCGGCGATTACGTGGCCGTCCTGGCCGGCCATCCGCCGATGGTGAAAGTCGGTGTGGACGGCAGGGTCGCCGAGCGCATCGGCCGCGGTGCCTATCCTCTCGGCATCAAGACCGGACTGGAATGGGAGGAGATCCACGGCCGCCTCGAGCAGCAGGAGCGGCTGCTCTTCCACTCCGACGGCCTGACCGAGGCCCGCAACCCGAACGGCCGCGAGTTCGGCGACACGTTCGTGGACGCCATCGCCGGCTGGAATCCGCGCGCGTCCGCCGCCGGTCTGGTCGACACGATCGTTTCCGAGTGGCGGCTCTTCACCAACAACAAGCCTCCCGAGGACGACGTGTCACTGGCGGTGATCGTCAAGAAGTGAGGCGGGTTGCTGGGTTGACCCTAGTCAGTGCTTCGCTGGGAGCAGGCGCAGGGTCTGTTCGTCGAAGAGCGGGATGTCCTGGCCGACGCGGACGAAGAGGACCTTCTGGGCTCCGCTGTCGGGCTGGACTTCGAAGTACTGGATGCCGTCCGGGGAGTCGCCCCAGTCGCCGCAGGGCGGGTCGGGGATTCCGTCCGTCGCCTCCTTTTTCAACTTCTTCGCGTAAGCGGCGTTCGGCACAAAGGTAAAGCGCTTCGCGCCGGCGCGCGGGGTTTCTTCTGTGTATGGCGCGAGCACGCAGCGCGCGGCGAGGTCCTTCTTCGTGCGTGCCGCGAAGATGCGCTTGAGACCCGCTTCCGGCATCTCGCCCGGTTGCAGGTCGATCACGTCGACGATCGGCTCCGGCGTGCCTCCGTCGCTGAAGCGCTGCACCAGCGACTTGCCTTTCACCAAGTCGATCTTCCGGGAGCCGTAGTCGCAGCGCTCGACCCATGCTTCCAGGCCAAGGTTCGGGTCGGAGAGCTTCTCCCACTTGCAGCCCTTGTCCGGCGCGCGCGAAGGCGCATCTTTCGTGGCGGCGGTCAGTGGCAATGCAGCGAGCAGAATGCAGAGGGCAAGACGCATGGGGCACAGTCTAGGCCGGTATCGCGTTCACGGCAGTGATCCAAGGCACGGCTGGCGAGCGGGTGACGGCGAGCAGCGAGCGGGGACGAGGGCCAACGGCGATCACGCGGCTCCTGTGTCTCCCCGCTCGCCGCCCGCCGCAACCCGCTCGCCCGTCAGGCATTGAGCGTCGCGTGCCGGTCCACCAGTCCGTCGAACACGCCCAGGGCGAGGTCGACGCGGCCGAGCGGCGCCGAGGCCTGGATTCCTGCCACCGCGCCGCGGACGCGCTCGAGCGTCTCCCGGGCGATGGCCACGCCCTCCTGCATGGCGTGCTCTTTCGACTTCTCGCTGGCGATGCGCATCCGCTCCATCACCTCGTCCGGGATGGAGACGCCGGGCACTTCGTTGTTGAGGAACTGCGCGTTGCGGTACGAGAGCAGCGGCCAGATGCCGGCCACGATCGGCAGGTGCCACCCTTCGATGCGCGCGAGAAAGTTCTCCAGGACCTTCACATCGAAGACCGGCTGGGTGATGGCGTACTCCGCGCCGGCCTTGACCTTCCAGTCCAGGCGCTTGAGCTCGTACTCGAGGTCGAGGTGGCCGGGATTGACGCCAACCCCGATGGTGAACGTGGTGGGCTCGCCGAAAGGATTGCTGCCGAGGTCCAGGCCGCGATTCATCAGGCTGACCATGTTCGTGAGGCCGATCGAGTCGATGTCGAACACCGCCG
>CAZYTO010000412.1:0-2884 GCA_964650405.1 uncultured Thermoanaerobaculia bacterium
CCGCAGATCGTCGGCACGAACGCCGACGGATCGCGGGCTCTCGTCTTCAACTACAGCAATCGCGTCCTCTCCACCGTCGATCTCAACGGCGTCGTCACCGACATCGGCAACGTAGTCGACGGCTATTCGCTCGACGGCTGGATCACGCCGGACGGCGACGCGTACCTCGTCGAACAGAACGGCGGGACCATCTCCTTCTCGCGTTTCCACGCCGGCACGCGCACCCAAATCCTCACGTAAACCTCAACCGACAACCTCGGCATCTTCGCCATTCCGACGATTGACTACGCCGGCGCGTGGATCCTCCAGCGCAGCCCGGGGCATCCGACGACGCTCTACCTCCACACGAGCGACAAAGGCCTCGCCGAACAGTGGACCGACGTCACAGCGCCCGAAGTCGAGGCGTTGCACGCCGGCGCGTCGGGCAAGACGCTGCTCGTGCAGGTGCATCGCCCGCGTCCGCAGATCGACTCCCGCATCTTCAAGGATCCGGCCCCCGCGCCTTGGCCCACGCGCAGGGGGGCGCCCCGAGGCACGCCGATCGCGGCACGCGCATTCGGGCGCGGGCGGGGCACGAGCTCGTGGCGATGGACCCGGATCGTCACTCGCCGCCGATCCCGACCGCGTGCAGCGTCCGGATAACGCTCCGCCGCAGCGGCGACATGAGCGGCAGCCGCGACAGCCGCAGCAGCTTGATCATGAGGTCGAGCGTGCCGTCCATGAGGGCTTTCGTCCGCTTCTGTCCCGGCGAGCGGTCGTACATCCAGAAGGCGATCACCCCCATCTGGTAGAGCCAGAAGAGTGTGGGCAGCAGAGGGGCCAGGTCTTTCGGCACGCTCTCCGCCGCCCCGTCGATGGCGCGGCGGAACCAGTCGATGGCCTGCTCGCGGATCGGCTTGGTCTCCTGGCCGAACGGCGACAGCGGGTTGGCCGGATCGGAGGCGGTGTGGATGAGGGCGGTGAGGAATCGGCGGTGGGGCGCGAAGCGCTCGAGCTGCGTCTCGATGATCCGCCGCACCCGGCGCTCCAGGCTCTTCGACGCCGCCAGTTCCCCGGGCAGCTCGGCGGCCATCTCGCGCGCCGTCTGCTCGTAGAAGGCCATGACCAGGTCGTGCTTCGAGCGGAAGTAGTAATACGCCGCGCCGGTGGCCACTCCTGCCTCCGAGGCCACCTCGCGCATGGTCGTCGCTTCGAATCCTCGTTCCCGGAACAGCTCCAGCGCGGCGGCCAGGATCCGCTCGCGGGTCTCCTCGGCCTTGGTTGTGGCAAGCTCGTTGCGTCGCGGCATCGGGCCATTTGAACACGGTCAAAAAGACTTGACAATCCGGGCGGACGAGTTCATGTTTTGAACATGTTCAACACGCATTCAGTCATCGAGACCCTCCTCGTCCTCGCCGGCGCCGGACAACTGGCTCTGGCCTTCTCCAGCCTGGCCATCCCTCACCTGCTCGGCTGGCACGAGGAGCTCCAGGCCTTGAAGCCGCTGACCCGCGGCGTTTTCTGGACCTACTCCTCGTACACGTTCGGAACGAATGTCTGGTTCGGGGTGATGTCGATCGCCGCGGCCGGACCGCTCGCCGCCGGCGGGCTGCTGGCTCGGTTCGTCACCGGCTTCATCGCCATCTACTGGGGGACGCGGATCGTGGTGCAGTTCACGGTCTACGACCGGAGCGTGGCCCGCGAGCGAATGCTCTTCCGGCTGGCGGAGATCGGCTACGTCGTCCTCTTCGCGGGGCTGACGCTGGTCTACGGCTTTGTGACTCTCCGCGGGCTGGCACCCACGTTTATCCTGAGCGAGGGAGGTGGCCGGGCGGCAGCAAAGGATCTGGGGGCAACAGCACTGCAACGTCAGCTTCGCCCCGAACCCAAGGTCACTGCAACGGCCGCCAGACCCTTCGCGCCCGCCCAACCACCCATCCTCGCTCAAGGTAAAGTCGAATGACCGCGTTCGTGCGGATGTGGGTGATCGTGGCGGCGCTCTTCGTGGTCATGAAGCTGCTCGTACTGGCGATGGATCGCACGCGCCTGCCGCTCCGGCGGGCCGTGGCCTTCTTCTTCTGGCCGGGCATGCGCCCGGGGCCCTTCGCCGGTCCGCGCCGCGACGTCGGAGGGGTCCGGGAGCGGCTGCTGCGGGGAGCGCGCAATTGCGCCGCCGGCGCCGCACTCTTCCTCGTCGCGCGGCGGCTTCCGGTCGTACCGGCGCTGCTCGTGGCCCTTCCTGCCTTCAGCCTGATGCTGCACTTCGGCGTCTGCCTCCTCGCGGCCGCCGGATGGCGAGCGGCGGGCTTCGACGTCGACGACCTCTTCCGGGAACCGTGGCGCTCCCGTTCACTGGCGGAGTTCTGGTCGCGCCGCTGGAACGTCGGGTTCAGCGAGATGTTGTCGGTGACGATCAGCCGCCCGCTCGCCCCACGCATCGGCCGGACCGCGGTGATCGTCACCGCCTTCCTCGCCTCGGGGATCCTCCACGAGCTGGCCATCAGCGTCCCCGCCGACGGCGGCTACGGCCTGCCGACGCTCTACTTCGCCCTACACGGTCTCCTCGTGGCTGCCGGGCTGCGAGGACGGGCGGCGACGCTGCTCGCCGTCATCGCGCCGGTACCGCTCCTCTTTCACCTGCCATTCCTGCGCGCGGTGATCCTCCCGCTGTTGCAGTGAGGCGTCGCCGGGCCGCGCGCTTAACGTCGGGTGGATCACGAATGAGCGTTCTCACATATGAATACCGCTTTCGACCGCATGAACACGCTATAGGGCCTGTGAATGGGCGATTCGGGCCCGCGTTCGTGCCTCCTGCCGGTGTGAATTGGCCTTGCGTGACCATGAATTGACCCACGAGCCGTACGAATCGCGATAAGCCGCCTTCGTCAGTCTGCGAGTTTGATTT
>CAZYTO010000413.1:0-2842 GCA_964650405.1 uncultured Thermoanaerobaculia bacterium
GAGCGGAGGGCCCATCCCGCCGGCGGCGCCGTTCCCACGCGTGATCTGTACTAAGGTAGCGGACAAACTCAGGAGGGACGTCCGTGTCGCAGCGAGCCAGCGTCATATCGTGGTGGGTGGCGTTGGCTGCCGTAGTGGCGTTGATCGTCCTGCCCGGCCCGTCGCAATCTGCGTTCAGCGGCACGCCGCTCTCTTCGCGGTCGCTCATCCTCTTCGTTGCGCTGGTCATCCTCGGGGTCTTCACGGCCATGTACCCGCCGGTCCGAGGAGTCCGGGTGCGCTGGCTCATCGTCCTTCTGGTGCTCGTCGTCGCGAAGATCGGCCTGGGCCTTCTGCTTGGGGAGGCCGGGGGGCGCGCGGAACACTGGACGGCATGGCTGATCACGATTGCCGTCGTTCTCGCCCTGGCCGTGCTCTTCAGCGCCTTCACCGACGCCTATCCGCGCATGAGCGTGCTCGCTCTCGAGCACATCTGGTCGGCGCCTACGAAAGTCGCCTCCTGCCTGTTCTTCGCCTTCTTCCTGGCCTGGGGTGTCCGCCAGACGCTTTCGCTCCGGCAGGACCGGGCGCTCGGAGGTCGCGGTGACGGCCCGCAGGCGACCGCATCCGAGGCCGTACACAACGCGGGAAGAGGAGCGTCGGAAGCGAGGCCCGGAACGACGGCCGGAGCCACCGACTTCCACCCGTTGTATTCCATGGCCCTCGCCGGCACGCGCCGCATTCTCCTGGGACCAAAGACGCCCGATCAACGAACTGCGAACAGCGACCAGCGAACCGCGACCCGCGAATCCGCGATCCTGTTCAACTACCTGTGCCTGGCCTCGCTGGGCATTTTCTGCGGGCTCTTGCTGGGGAACCGCGTCAGCAGCGGCGCGGGCGTGGCCGTTCTCGGTGCGCTGGCGTGGTTTCTGTGGAGGTTCGCCATTCCCGATACCGGGGGCATCGCTCCGGACAACCTCTACCTGCCGATCGTCCTCGCGGTGGTGGTCGCGGCGGTGGCGGCCCTCGACCGCCGCAGTCTGCCCTGCCTGCTGCTGACCGGTGCCGCCACCGCGCTCGGTGCGGCCACGCGCCCGTGGTTCCTGTGCTTTGTTCCCCTTTTCGGTCTCTGGCTGCTCCTCGATCGGGAGGCCGGGGCCTGGTGGGCGCGCCTGCGGGCGTTTGCCACCTTCGTCGCAGGCTTCTTCGCAGGGATCGCGCCGTTTGCGTTCGGGAAAGGCTCGCCGGGATTCCTCGTGCGAGTTCCCCAGCTTCTCGATCTTTGGCACGCCACTCCTTTGCTGATTGTGTGGACGGCGGTACGCAAGGTGTTCTTCACGATGGGCCTGACCGGTTCTGGTCTGTCCGGGATCGAAGTCCCGTTCGGCCTGTTCCTCTTTCCGCTCCTCTTCGGAATGGCTCTCTGGTCGGGCCGCATGCCGCGGAACGTGCGAAACGTCGTGATCGTCTTCGGCGTGTCGCACATCGCCGCCCTGGTCATGGCCGCCCGCTGGACGTATGGCACCGAGGCCATCCTTCCGCTGCACATGCTCTTTCTCATCAGTGCGGCCTTCATCCTGCCGAACTGGGGGGAGCAGCGGGAGCGGGTGCCGTCGGCCGAACGGGCCGGGCCCGTCCTGCACCGGCGGACGGTGAGCGTCGTGCTGCCCACGTACAACGAGAGGGACTCGATTGCCGCGGTGGTGCAGGGCTTCCTTGCCACCGGCGTCGTCGACGAGGTCCTGGTGGTCAACAACAACGCCGTGGAGGGCACGTCGGAAGCGATCGCCGGAACGGGCGCCCGCGAGATCTTCGAGTCGCGGCAGGGCTACGGCGCGGCCATCCAGCGCGGCATGCGCGAGGCGGCCTGCGACCTCATCGTCATCTGTGAGCCCGACGGCACGTTCGTCGCCGAGGACATTCACAAGTTCCTCGCGTACGCGGACGACTTCGACGTCGTCTACGGCAGCCGGACGTCGCACGGCCTGGTCTGGCGAGGCGCAAACATGGGGCTCTTCCTGCGCTGGGGGAACTGGGCCGTGGCCAAGTACCTGGAACTCCTCTACAACACTTCAAGCCTCACCGACGCCGGCTGCACCTATCGCCTCATCACCCGGGAGGCGGCGGCCGCGCTCCGCGAGCAGTTCCGCATTGACGGCAGCCAGTTCGGTCCCGAGATGATGATCGTCTCGCTCCGCGCGGGTTATCGTGCCATCCAGATCCCCGTGAATTACCGCCCGCGGATCGGCGTCTCCTCCGTTACCGGCGATCCGGCCAAGGCCTTCCTCCTCGGCCTGCGGATGATCTGGCTCATCACCACGCGCCGATTCGAGGACCTGATCGTGACGGCGCCGCCGCGTGCCGCGCGCACGCCCGGCCTGGAAGGGGAGCGGACATGACCTCGGCGCCAGGCGGCCCCGGGCCGCAGACGGCCTACTTCGATACACGGCTCCGGCATGACCCGCGGCGCGCGCGCCTCTGGCATCACCTGACGCGCTACCTGTCGCGCTTCGTGCCCGGGAATGCCTCCGTGCTCGAGCTTGGCGCCGGCTACGCCTACTTCATCAACGCCGTACCCGCCCGCCGGCGCATCGCCGTCGACACGGCGCCGGAGATGCTGCAGTGGAAGGGGAAGGACGTGGAAGGGCACTGCGGCGACGCGCTGGAGTACCTCCGCGGCGCTCCCTCGGGCCAGTCCGACTTCATCCTGGCCAGCAACTTCTTCGAGCACTTCGACTGGCCCGTCCTCGATGCCATGATCCGGGAGATCGTCCGCGTGCTGGCGCCGTCCGGGCGCCTGGCGGTGATCCAGCCCAACTTCCGGATCGCCGCCGGCCGCTACTTCGACGACTACACCCACCGG
>CAZYTO010000414.1:0-2765 GCA_964650405.1 uncultured Thermoanaerobaculia bacterium
TCGTGAACAGGCTGATGCACCAGAGGTTCTGGCCCCAGTTCACGCCGGTGTACGAAGGCACCGCCGAGAGTGGAGCATAAGAAGTCCAGCCGGCCGCCGCGTGCCCGCCCTCGACGAAGAAACCCGAGAGCATGATGAGGCCCGCGGAGAACGTCACCCAGAACGACAGCATGTTGAGGAACGGAAACGCCATGTCGCGCGCGCCGATCATGAGCGGGATGCAGAAGTTCCCGAAGGCGCCCGCCAGGATCGGCATGATCACGAAGAAGATCATGATCGTGGCGTGCATGGTGAACGCCATGTTGTAGGTGCTCGGCTCGAGGATGCCGCCGGTCTCCTTGAGGATGCCGCCGAGGCCGGGCACCGCCGTCTCGGGCCAGGCGAGCTGCCAGCGCACGATCAGCGCGAGCAATCCGCCCAGGATCATCATGAAGAGCCCGAGGAACAGGAACTGCCGCGAGATCATCTTGTGATCGGTCGAGAAGATGTACGTCCGCACGAAGCCGGGCTCGTGATGGCCGGCGTGCACGTCGTGCGCGTGAGCGGTCGCGCTGGAGGCGCTCATTTCTTGGCTTTCCCCTCTTTCTTGGGCTCGGCCTTGGCCGTTTCGGCCTTCGTGTCCTCGGGCTTTGCCTCCGCGGTTGCCGGCGCCGCGGCTTCGGCCTTCAGATTCTCTGCCGCCCACTTGCCGTACTCCTCGGGGGTGTGAACGTAGATCCAGCCGCGCATGCCGGAGTGGCCGAAGCCGCAGAGCTCGGCGCACGGCCACTCGTACTTGCCGGGCTTGGTCGCCTCGAACCACTGACGGATCTCATGACCGGGGACCGCGTCCTGCTTCATCCGGAACTGCGGCACGAAGAAGCTGTGGATGACGTCCTGCGATTTCAGGATGACCCGGACGACCTTGTTGACGGGCACGTGCATCTCGTCGAGCAGGGTCTTGTCGTCGTCGGTGCCGAACTTGCCGTCGGGCCCGGGATAGGTGACCTGCCAGTTGAACTGCTTGGCGGTGACCTGCACGACGAAGTCGGTGTCCGGCATCGTCATCTTGATCCGCGACCACGCCGGCACGCTGAGGAGCGTGAGGATGACGAGGATCAGCGCCGGCACCACCGTCCAGACGATCTCCAGGGTGGTGTTGCCGTGGGTGTAGCGCGCCTTCCGCCCCGGACGATCCCGGTACATCACGAGGAAGACCAGCATCGTGACGAAGACCAGGACGAACGTGACGCCGGTGATGTAGTAGATGAGATGAAACAGCCAGTCGATGTCCCGGCCGTAGGTCGAAACGTTCTCCGGCAGCCACCAGTCAAGCATGCTCGCAGAGCCTCCTGGCTCTTACTTCTTCATCTCGATCGCGACCTTCGTTGCCTGCCCGGCCTTGACCTCGACCTCTTTCGTCTGCTTGCCGAGCGTCTCGTGCCACGCCTCGACCGCGTACTTGCCGGGCGGCACGTTCTCGATCTTGGCGTTGCCGCTCGCGTCGGTCACGCCGAAGAACGGATTCGGCATGACGGCGACCCAGCCGAGCATCCAGCTGTGCACGTCGCAGGTGAGCTTGATGAACTCGGGCTTCTCGAACTTCTCGCTCATCACCTTCTTGAACTTCGGCTGCGCCTTGTTGATGGACGGATTCGCCGTCGAGTAGGTATGGATGTTGTGCAGGATGTCGTCCGAGTTCTTCAGCTCCATCTCGCCCGGCGTCATCGCGCTCACGTGCGGCACGAACTTGCAGCCGTGCTGGTCGACCACGTTCTTCACCGTCTTCGGCGCGCCGCCCTTGGCTCCCGGGACGGACACGACGGCGTTGGCCAGACCCTTGTTCCCGCCGACGACGACCTTCTCGATGGTCGCCTCGGTCCCGCACTTTTCGGTGTCCTTGTTCACCTTGAGCTTCTCGACGACCGGCGCGCCGGCGTACGTCACCGTCGCCTCGATCGTCCCGCCGCCCTGCGCGCCGGCCGGTCCGGGGCGATTGGCGACGAGGGCGACGCCCGTCACGAGCGCGATCGCCAGAAGCGTTCCGATTACCTTGCGCATTGCCGTTGATCCTCCTGAGTTCGGGTCATGCCCGTCTATTCGCAATTCGCACCACGAGCAACATCACCGCCAATGTGAGGATGGCTACGACCGGAGGAATGACGAAACGACGGCTCGACTGCGGCTCCTCCAGCCGCAGATAGTACCACGACGTCAGCGACATCTTCGTGCCGCCCTCCCCCGCTCCGCCGTCCCACGCCTGGAACGCGATCGGCATGAAGACCGCCGGCGTGAAGGTCGGGCGCGCCTCGCTCTTCCCGGCGAGTGGGCGCTTCATCACGAGGCGGTACTGGCCGTTGGCGTACGCCGCCTTGCCGGTCGCTTCCGCGCCCTGGATCGTCGCGATCTTCGTCGGGCCGTTGGCGGTCGCCTCCGTCACGCCCTTGCCGTTCTCCCAGCGCAGGAGATAGACGGCATCCGACGAATCGCCCAGCAGGAAGTACGGCCGCTCCGAGCCCGACGAGGGTTGCGGCGGGAACTGCAGCGAGATCCCGTCGGCGTAGAGCTTCTTGCCGGCGTCCTCCGCCGACTGCGTCGGATCGTCCCACGTCAGGTGGAACGCGATCTCCTTGTCGTTGTAGACCGCGCGCACCGAGACCAGATCGATCGACGGGTTGAAGTTGCGCGGATCGATGATGACCTGGCCCATCAGCGGGATGTTGTTCGGCGTGAGCTTCTTCCAGAAGTCGGCGTTCGGGTCGTCGGGAATCGCGTCCGACACCGCG
>CAZYTO010000415.1:0-2704 GCA_964650405.1 uncultured Thermoanaerobaculia bacterium
TTTCCACGCTGATCTTGTGCTTCCGCAGGACTTCGTGAGCCTTGTTCTCGGACATAGCTTCTCCTGAAACGTAGTCGGTTACTGAGGGGAAGTGACCCGGCCGCAAACGGGACAGGCCGGGTGCGTATTCCGGAGGGGGCCGCCACGACAGCGGCAACCCGCGATCAGTAACCCGCGATCCTCACCGTACGGCGGCGTGCCGCCTCGGACCGTAGCACTTTGCCTCGACGATCGTCCGGCTGTTCCGCGCGTCCGCCGGTTCTTCCCTTACCCCGCACCAGGACCCACCCCCCGGGTGGCCAAGTTGCAAGGGCCCCCAACCCCCCCCCCAATCGAATCGCGGACCGTCAGCAATGAGCAATTCCAGTTGCGATCCGTTGCTGATGACGTATGCGCGGCCGTTCCACACTGCGAGACGCGGGAACCCAGCACCGAATGGCAAGGGGATGTCCGCGGCCGGCGTACCGTTCCGCAGGAAAACAAGGTGGAGCGCATTGGCGAGCAACGTTTCGCCGTCGTGTGCGGCAACGACCGCCACGTCGGACCAGCTCGTCTTGCCCAGCGGCTGCGGGACACTGGCGGCGCCCGTGGCGCCATCGATCGTAAAGAACGAGAAGTCCCAGATGATGTTGATGATCCCGCCGAGCTCGGTGATCTCTCCGGCTTGCACGACACTGACGACATACGAGGTTCCGTCGAAGGCCACTCGGAGCGAGGTCGCCGCACCCGGCACCGGGGTGGAGAGCTCGCGCACCTGACCGCCGGCCGTGATCACGCGGGCCCGCACACGGTCGACGCCTGAGAACACGACGAGAAAATCACGGCCGTTCGCGGCCACGGCAACAGGTCCCCACTGATCCTCTGACATGCCGAACTCGATGGGCGCCGTGTCGAGAACGGCGCCGAGGGAGCTGACCCGGGCACAGCGCAGATGGACCGGCTGTTCCGCGTCCGTGAACGTTTGCTCCAGCCAGCAGACGAGCGACAGATCCCGGTTCGCCGCAACCTTCGGCGAGGTTCCGCCTCGCGCGATCAACGTGGAGCGTTCGTCGAGCATCACGCCGTCCGGTGTGAAGCGCCGCGTCGCAATGCCGTAGACCACGGTGTAAAGCCGGGCCTGTACCTCCTCCTGCCACGCGGCAACGTAATGCTCGCCGCTCCAGGCGATGGCCGGGCTGTGGGTCGTGACCTGCCGCTCCAGCAGCGGCCGGTCCGGCATCGCCAAAAGCTCCGCGGCAGGGGTCGAAGAGGGCGCCAGTACACCGCCAGTCGCTCCTGTAACCATCACCAGTTGATTCGCCGAGGCGGCGAGGACCGGCGTCACGGTCGCGGGCCGGCTCGCTGGAACCGAGACCTGCAGGTCATGCGCGTTCGCATCGACGGCATACGCGAAACGCTGCCCGTCAGCGTTCTTCGCCGTCCAGAGGATCAATTCGCGCGCTCCCGTCTTCACCGCCAATGGAGGGCTGCCGTCGCTCGGCGCGAACCCGGTAATCGGCGTGAGGTCGCCGCCGAGCGTGCCGTCCGCCGCGAACGGTGCGGCGAACAAACGCGCCGTAACAGAAGACCCGCGGACCTGGGCGACGAGCAGATCCTCCGTCACGGTGAGATTTGTAATCTCACCGGGAGCAGGGGCGGCGATGCCCCTTCGGACCAGCTTGCCGTTCGTCACGGTAGCCGTGTGGATCCCATCGGTGCCGAACCAGGCCAGGACAACTGTTCCGCTTGCGATCCTTGCGGCTACGAGATTGGGCGACGGGAAGGCCACGGTCATCAAGTCGCTGCCTAACGACTTCCCTCCCGGCGTGATCCGCTCGACCTCGATCGTCATTTCGCTGACGAAGCTCCCTCTCATCCTGATGATCACGAAATTGGTTCCGTCAAAAACGACCCTCTCCGCGACGCCCGGAGACACCCATGCCGTCGCGCCCTCGGGCGAGAAAGCACTCAAGTTGTGGTTGCCGTCGACCATGGCGACGACTCCTCCTCCGGCCGCCATGGCTTTGATCATGAACGATGAGAAACCGAGGTGCTGTGCCGGGACGTCGAGCAGCAAGCCGCCGGTGTCGACACGTCCGAAGCTATCCCATGAATTACCTCCAAAGAGGTAAATGCGCGAGCCGTCGCTCACCGCGCCAAGCACCGAGAGGCTGGAATAGTTCGGCGACGCCAACGGCACGACCGGCTGCGCACCCGCCGCGGCGGTGATCACGAAAAGCGCTGAAAGGATGAGCCTGCGCACCGTGGGCAAGTACGCGAAGAATGGAAGGAGTGTCTAATCCTCCGGCCAACCAGTCACGTCTAACCACTAACCACTAAACCTCTAACCACTAACCACTCGTCCCTAACCACTCCTAAGCCGCTCCAGAATCTTTTCGTGCACCCCGCCGAAGGCGCCCGAGGACATGACGATGACGACGTCGCCCGGCTTTCCCTCCGCGGCGATCCGGCCGGCGATGTCGTCGAAGCCGTCGAGCTGTTCCGCCTCCACCCCGTCCGCGTTCAGGCGCTGGATCACGGTCGTCACGGACATCATCTTCTCCAGTCCGTATCTCTCCGCGTAGCGCTGTTTGTGAAAGAGCGGGCCGATGATCACGCGGCCGGCCTCGTGGAAGGCGTCGATATAGCCGGGCTCGAATTCCTTGCGCACCGAGGAGATGGAGCGTGGCTCGAAGAGCGCCCAGATGCGGCGGCCGGGGTAGCG
>CAZYTO010000416.1:0-2668 GCA_964650405.1 uncultured Thermoanaerobaculia bacterium
GGCACCACCGGGGGCCGAGGAACGAGAAGATCACGGCTTGGGCGAACGTAACCAGCGGACCGGCGAGCGCACTGGCGACGGCATCGGGCGCCAGTGACGGCTCCCCCTCGGGCCGCGCCGCCGCACCGAACAGATAGAGCGAGACGCTACGGACGTGGACTCCTTCGCCGGCAAGGGCCGCTGCGTAGGCGAGCTCGTGGAGAAATACGGAGAGAGGAAAGGTCAGGGCTCCGGCGGCACCGAGGGCGAGGTAGGCCGAGGGGGAAAAGCCGGGACAGTGGGAACGAAACCACGTCTCGGCAAGCGTCCAGGCGAGCAGGAGGAGGGAGGCAACCAGCATCGCGTCGCCCAGATACATGGTGCCGCGAATCCGGCAAAGGACGAACGAGCGGGACATAGGCTCCCGGCTCGACCAGCGAGGGCGGCGGCGGGCCGTCATTGATGCCCCGGCCTTGCACTTGAAGCCGGTTCAGAACATGAACCGAAGGCTGAAAGGCTTGACGGCTGAAAGGAAGGCCAGCGCATTGCGTTTGGCCCGTTCAGCCCCTCAGCCTTCCAGCCGTTCACGCCCCCATTCTCCTCGATGTGGAACGGGACGCGGGTCATGCGCATGGAACCCCTCCCTCGCAAGGGCCAATACAGGCGGTAGAGAAAGGTTCTTCGACGGCGGAATCCGCCTCACACCCCTCACGTTCTCCCCCCCGCCCCAAACGGAACGTTTACCATTCCCGGCCGTCGTAGAACCGGAGCCTACTGAGAGAGATGCCTGAATTCATCGTACGGGTCGGAACTCCTGACGGAGAGATCAATGAGCGGCACGTCATGGCCGTCGACGTGAAGTCGGCCGAAGACGAGTTGCGCCGGCAGGGGCTGCACGTCTTCGAGACCAAGCGCGGCACCTTGCGCCTGGCCGATCTCTTCCCCCGCGGCCGGGCCATCAACACGGAGCGCTTCCTGCTCTTCAACCAGGAACTGCTGGCCCTGGTACGGGCCGGACTGCCGATCCTGCAGTCGTTCGACATCATGCTGGAGCGGCAAAAGAATCCCCGCTTCCGCGAGATCCTTCACGACATCCGGGAGAAGGTGAAGTCGGGCGTGGCGTTGTCTGACGCCTTCGCCTCGTATGGCGACCTCTTCCCGGCCATCTACTCGACCTCGCTCCGCGCGGGCGAGCGCTCCGGCGACCTGGAGGGCGTGCTCAAGCGCTTTCTCCGCTACCAGAAGATCATCGTCAACCTGCGCAAGCGCGTCTTCGGGGCGTTGATCTACCCGGCCATCCTCATCTCCCTCTCCGGGGCCATGGTCCTGGTCATGCTGACGATGGTCATTCCGAAGTTCGCGCAGTTCTATGCCGGCTTCAACGCCCAGTTGCCGTGGTTCACCAGGATGGCCATCGCCTTCGCCACCAACCTGCGGTCGAACATCGTGGTCATTCTCCTGGCGGCGCTGGTGGCCTTCGTGGCCCTGCGGCAGTGGGTCAAGGGCAGCGGAAGGATGATGTTCGACCGTTTCAAGCTGCGGGTCCCGCTGGTGGGGGGCATCCTGCACCGCTTCGCCATCATGCAGTTCACCCAGTCGCTGGGGACGCTGCTTTCGGGCGGCACGCCGATGGTTCCGTCCATCGAGATCGCTTCGCAGTCGGTCACCAACACGCACGTCTCGTCGAAGATCTTCGGGATCGTGCAGAGCGTGCGGGAAGGCGAGCCGCTGTGGCGCTCGCTCGACTCGACGCAGGTCATCAGCGACCTGGCCGTGGAGATGATCAAGGTGGGCGAATCGACCGGCGCCCTGACGGAAATGCTCGCAAATGTGAGCGAGTTCTACGATGAGGAAATCGAAGCCAGACTCTCGCGCGTCGTCGCGGCAATCGAGCCGATCATCCTCGTGGTCATGGGCATCGTCATCGCGGTGCTCCTCTACGCGTTCTATCTCCCGCTGTTCCAGCTCAGCCAGGCGGCGGGAAACCAGGGGTAAGAAGAGACAAGTAAACGAGTGGTTAGTGGTTAGAGTCTGAGACCACGCCCACCGACCGACCATCACCTTTCATCATGGCAACTGATCCCCGATCGCTCTACAAGAATGCCGATCCGACCGGCGAGGCGGCGCGCGCCCAGCGCCTGGCCGACCAGTACGGATTTCCCTACGTCGAGCTCGAACATTTCGTGGTCGACCACGAGCTGTTCCGGAACATCCCCCTGGAGCTGATGATCCGCTACCAGTTCCTGCCGGAGAAGCGCGACAACGGGCACATCGCCGTGGTGGTGGGCGATCCCACGGACGTGCTCAAGCTCGACGAGCTGGAGCTGCTGCTGGGGGCGCCGCTGCGGGTGAAGGTGGCCTCACCGGCCGCCATCCGCGACAAGCTGCAGAAGTCCGAGTCGACCCAGCGCGTCCTCGACGAAGCCACGGAAGGCTTCCGCATGCAGCTCGTGGGCGAGGACGAAGAGGGCGAAGAGACGATCACCATCGACTCCATCACCCAGCAGGAGTCGTCGCCGATCATCAAGCTGGTCGACTCCATCGTCTTCAACGCCATCCAGCGCCGGGCCTCGGACATCCACATCGAGACCCGCGACAACGAGGTGGTGGTCAAGTACCGCATCGACGGCGTGCTCTACGAGGCCCTCGATCCCATCGACAAGCGCCATCACTCCACCATCATCAGCCG
>CAZYTO010000417.1:0-2605 GCA_964650405.1 uncultured Thermoanaerobaculia bacterium
ACCGGTGGAAGCTCCGGAACGCCCGGAGGCACGTCTCCTGGACGACGTCTTCGGCCTCCGCGCGGTTCCGTGTCAACCGCAGGGCGACGTGGTAGAGCGCGTCCAGGTGAACGAGCGCCACCCGGTCGAACTCCTCCCTCGCACTATCGCCTGCATTCCAGCGGATCGTCGAGCTCTCCCCTGCCAACCATGCTAACCCTCGGGCCAGTCGATCTATTCCCGGCGGCGATCCGAACCGCCGCGCGCCGGAATAGGCGGGCGGTGCTGGTTGTTGTCTTCACGCATGTCCTCGGGGCTGCGGTCTCCGATGATCGCCGGCGTCGTCGCTCTGCTTGCAGGCATCGCCGTCGCGGGGGACGGCGGGCGAGCGCCCGTCGACAGGACATCGGTTCGAGACTTTCTCGGCCGCCACTGGCAGCGGCCGATCACGCCGCAGGGCACCCGGCCTCCGGGCTTCTCGGCTCTCGAGGCGTCGCTCGCGCCCGAGAGCTGCGGCAGCTGTCATCCCGCTCAGCACGTCGACTGGAGGACGACGCTGCATGCGAAGAGCATGGGGCCGGGGGTGGTGGGCCAGCTGAAGGATCTCTGGAAGGGCGATCCGGAGTCCGCGCGCCTCTGCCTGACGTGTCACGCCCCGCTCGCGGAGCAGGAACCCGAGCGCCGCGGGATCTTCGATGCCAGGCTCATGAGCCAGGGGATCGTCGGCGCGGCCTGCCACGTCCGCGAGCAC
The DNA here is from genome assembly GCA_964650405.1 of uncultured Thermoanaerobaculia bacterium. Lineage (GTDB taxonomy): Bacteria > Acidobacteriota > Thermoanaerobaculia > Gp7-AA8 > Gp7-AA8 > CAZYTO01. The sequence continues at coordinate 731 of CAZYTO010000417.1, forward strand.
CGGCGTTTCGGTCCGCCGCGCCGCGAACCCGTCACGGCGGCGTCATCGCCGAGCGCGAAGATCCCGCATGGCGGTGCGATCCGGACGCCGGCCTTCCTGGCTTCCGAGTTCTGCGCGAGCTGCCACCAGTTCAGCGCCGACGGGCTTGCGCTCAACGACAAGCCGCTGGAGAACACGTTCGAGGAGTGGCGCGCGAGCCCGGCCGCCACGCGCGGCTTGCAGTGCCAGGACTGCCACATGCCCGATCGACGCCACCTGTGGCGGGGCATCCACGACCCTGAGATGGTGCGCTCGGGCGTCACGATCACGCTCGCGACCGATCGCCAGCACTACCGGCCGGACGATGAAGTCCGTGCGCGGCTCGCGATCGGGAACACCGGCGTGGGCCATCACTTTCCCACGTACGTCACGCCCCGCGTCGTCGTCCGGATGGCACTCGTCGACATGCACGGGCGGGAGCTCCGCGGCAGCGCCGAGGAGCACGACATCGGGCGCAATGTCAGCGTCGATCTCACGCTCGAGCGATCGGACACCCGCATCCCGGCCGGTGGCCGATTCACGGTCGAGTATCGCCGACGCCTCGAACGGACGACAGGCATCCGGCTTCGGGCGGAGGTTAGGGTTGAACCGGATCACTTCTACACCGGATTCTTCGAATCGTTGCTGAACGGCGTCGGCGAGGGATCGCGTGAGATCGCCGCAGCGCTCGACGGGTCTCGACGGTCCAGGTACGAACTCTATCGCCGTGACATCCCACTCATGTGAGGAGACCTGCCATGCGAGGCCGATTCTCATTCGTCGTCGCCGGATTCATCGCCAGTGTTATCACCCTGCCGGTCACGGCGACCCAGGAGCCCCGCGTCACGCTGAAGTCGACCGCTCCGTTCGCCCGCGTCGCCGAGGCGCTCGAGCGCGCGGTGACCGAGGAGAAGATGGGGCTCGTCTGCCAGGCCAACGCCCAGCGTGCGGCCGCCGGCCGCGGCGTGACGATCAAGGGCAATCAGGTCCTGATGGTCTTCCGGAACGACTTCGCCGTCCGACTGCTAGCCGCCGACCCCGCCGCCGGCTTCGAGGCCCCGATCCGTATTTACGTCTACGAGAACGACGACGGCACCGCCACGGTATCCTACCTTCCGCCGAGCGTGGTCCTCACGCCCTATCGGCACCCCGAGGTCCAGGCCGTGGCCGGAGAGCTCGACGGCATTTTCAAGGCAATCGTCGAGCGCGGCGTGGCCGGACGCTGATCGGCAATCGCTCCTATCAGCACGCAGTCATGCGCGACGCGTATAAGCGGTCAGACACTGAGCTCTCACAGTCGGAGGCCGACGTCTCCGACCCGTTGGTTGCTAACGACGACGGATCGTCAGTCCCGGCCGGCAACACGCAGGTCACGAGACCGCCGGTCCAGCCATTGCTTCGTCATTTTTGCTTCCTTGCCAATGGCAACCCGAGGAGGAGATCGCGTATTCCCGGCCAGGTGATGGCGACGCCAAAGATCGCGGCGGTCCCGAACAGGCTGTTCACAGCCAGCACAGAGAGGCCCGTCAATGCGTTGCCGATGTTGCAGCCAGCCGTGAGTGTCCCCGACACCCATCAGCACGCCACGGCGACGCGCCGGCCGAGCTCGCTTCCCTCAGGCGCGCGCCAGATGATCGAACGGAAGGAATAAAGGCGACTCGAGGTGGGTTTCGGATGGCAAGACCCTACGGAAGGAGGTGAGCTGGAAATGGTGAAGAAGACTGCGGCCGTCCTTGCAGCGGCCAGCGTCCTCGGGCTCGGCACCGCCGGCGCCGCCCTCGCGCAGAAGTCGAACCCGTGTGCGGCCAAGAACCCCTGTGCGACGAAGTCGGCCAACCCCTGTGCCGCCAAGAATCC
>CAZYTO010000418.1:0-2505 GCA_964650405.1 uncultured Thermoanaerobaculia bacterium
CGCCCCCGCCAGCACCCCGCCGCCCCACGTCGCGCGTGGCGGGGGACGGGAAGGCGACTATCGCCTTAAGCGGGTCGACGATCAACCCGGTCAAGTCGGTCTCCGTCGACGGCTCGCCGCTGGTGCCGCACCGGACGACGGTCACGATCGCCCAGTGCAACGTCTGCCATGACTCCCTGCGCCTGCATGGCGGCCAGCGCCTCACCTCCGATGAATGCGTGATGTGCCACAACCCCCTGAAGGGCGACGAGGACCGGCGCCCGGCCGGCGCGGGACCGCCGGAGTCCATCACCTTCAAGCGCCTGATTCACCGCATCCACACGGGTGAGAGTTTGACGCAGGACTTCACGGTCTACGGCTTCGGCGGGAGCGTGAACAACTTCAACGAGGTCCGCTTCCCCGGCGACCGCCGCAATTGCGCGAAGTCCCACAGCGGCGGTTCGTTCAACCTTCCGCTGCCCACCGGCGAAGACAACGTGATGACGTTGCGTGACTACTTCTCGCCGCAGGGACCGGCCACCGCGGCGTGCCTCGGCTGCCACGACGGCCGCGACGCCGCCGCGCACGCCTACCTCAACACCACGAAGTTCGGAGGCACGGGCCAGCCGGCGGAGGCATGCGCAACCTGTCACGGCACGGGGAAGGATTGGGACGTCGCCAAGGTGCACGCGCACTGACGGCGACGGAATCGATTCCGATGAGACGTCTCGCCGTAGCCTTCGGGTTGACCGTCGCGCTCACGTCGAGCGCACGGCAAGCGCCGGCGCCGGCAGCGAATGCAGCCGATGCCGGACCGTCGTGCGCCGACTGCCACGCCGATCAGGCCAACGCCTTCCCCACCAATCCACACGCGCACGGCAAGCTGCCGAAGGGCCAGCCCGTTCCGAACGCGGTCTGCGAGAGCTGTCACGGCAGCGGCAAGGCGCACATCGAGGCCGGCGGCGACAAGGCCTTGATTTTCACTCCGCGCGACGGCGCCGGAGCGGAAAAGGCCTGCCTGCCATGTCACAGCGCCGTTGCGCATCGGCAGTCCCGCAGCAGCGGCGTCCACGCGAATTCGGCCGCCGTCCACTGCCTGACCTGCCACTCCATTCACAAAGCGGAGCCTCGCTCTCCGCATCTCCTGGCGAAGAAGGAACTGGCTCTCTGCAGCGAATGCCACGGCACGCAGGCGGCCTCATTGCGCAACAAGCCGTATGTCCATCGCGTTGGCCGAGGGGGCGTGGAATGCTCGTCGTGCCACGATCCGCACGGGATGCCCGGACGGGGAAGCCTGGCCCTGACGCGCTCCGGCGAGCGGCCGTGCCTCGGCTGCCATTTCGACAAGCGCGGGCCCTTCGTCTTTCAACACGCGGCCACCGTCTCCGGCGATCAATGCCTGGAGTGCCACGAGGCCCACGGCTCCTCGAATCCGAAGATGCTCAAGCGCGCCACCGTGGCCCAACTCTGCATCGAGTGCCATTCGCCGATCGCCGCGGGCACGCTCGGCTCGCAGCCGCCCTCGTTCCACAACCTCTCCCAGCGGCGCTTTCAGAACTGCACGACGTGCCACGTCGCCGTGCACGGCTCCAACCGCGATCCGCAACTGCTTCGGTGAGATGACGTGATGATCAAACGCATCGCTCTCGCCGCCCTCGTCGCCGCGCTGCCGCTTTCCGCGGTTGCGCAGCAGGAAGTCGTGATCGGCCTTCGCTCGCTGCACCTCACCGGCAACGAGGACATGTACCGATCGCAGATCAACGAAGGGAACGGCCTGCTGCTCCAGTCGCTCGCCATCGCCGGCGACCACTATCGCATCGACGCCAACGAGCTCGGCGTCGGTCCGGCAGGTGCGCTGCGCATCGCCGCGGACGGGAGCGACGTCTATCGCTTCCGGCTCGTGTACCGCCGCAGCGATGAATTCAGCGCCCTTCCCGCCGCCCAGCACACCTATGACCGGACGCGCAATTCGGCCGACGCCGAGCTCGAGCTCTTTCCCACCGGCCGCCTCACGCCCTTCGCCGGCGTTTCGCTGCGGCGCTGGAGCGGTCCCGGCACCACGACGTACGCGCTCGGCGGCGACGAATTCCGCCTCTCCCAGCAGCTGACCGCGCGCGAGCGAGAGCTCCGGGTGGGAACGGGATGGAACGTCGGCTGGCTCTTCGGCTCGGTGACGCAGGGCTGGCGGCGGTCGCGGTCGACGGAGCGGCTGTCGCTTGCGCCGGCCGATGCGAACGGGAACAACAGCGATCCCGTTCTCGGCCGCCCCGTTCTCGCCAGCGCCATCACCCGCGAGGACCGCACGGACGTCGACACGCCCTTCACCAACCTCTACGTCACCGCGCTGGCGGGAGCGCGCCTTCGCCTCACCGGCGACTACGTCCGCTTCGCGGCCGACTCCAGCGGCGACCTCGCGGAAGACACCGCAGGATCGTTCCTTTCGTTCGCCTTGGGCCGCTTCTTCAACGGAACGTCGAGCACCGTGACCGCGTCACACAGCCGTTCGAGCTCCGCGAGGTTGTGGCT
>CAZYTO010000419.1:0-2496 GCA_964650405.1 uncultured Thermoanaerobaculia bacterium
TGGTGTTCCAGTAGAGCTTGTCGGCCATGAACTCCTGGAACTCCTTGGCGATGGCTTTGCGCTTAGCCGGATCCATCTCGCGCGCATAGCGGGCGTAGTACTCGTCGACCTTGGGGTCGGTGTGGCGCGCGCTGTTCCAAGACGCCGTGCTGGCCGACAAATAGGAATTCTGGTCCACGGTCAAGAGCGACGCGAGATCCTCAATATACATGTCGAATGGGCCGTCTTGCGTGGCCGTCACCATCCAGCTGACCTTGTCGACGAGCCGGATGTTCGCCGTCACGCCGATCCGCGCCATCTGTTCCTTGATCACCGTGGCGATCACGTTGAACACGGATTTCTCGGTGTTCGTCATCAGCTCAAAGGTCAATGGCTTCTGCGGGCCGTAGCCAGCTTCGGCCAACAACCCTTTCGCGCGGGCCGGGTCGTACGGGCATAGGTAGTTGACGTCCACCGTGTCGAGCGTGCCGGGAGGGATGACTCCGACCCACGGCGTGGCCTGCCCCTTGAAGGCGATCTTGACGATCTCCTTGCGGTCGATCCCGTAGCACCCGATAGCCTTGCGAATCTTGAGATCGTTGAAAATCGGATGCGGCGCGCGGTTCTTCGACATGGGCTTCCCGTCCGCCGGCACGGTGACCTTCATCATCGCGACCATCGGCGTCGTCTCTTTCCCGGTCATGATCTGAGCGCGAGGGCTCTGCGCCCGGAGGGTGTCAACGTGATCGGCCGAGAAGTCGGCGATGAAGTCGATCTCGCCGGCATTGAGCGCGGCCATCTGCGTGATGGGGTCTTTGATCACGCGGATCACCACGCGATCCAGATACGGGAGCCCCGGCTCGAAGTACTTGTCGAAGCGATCCATCACGAGGTGGCTCCCCTTTACCCACTCGACGAGCCTGAACGGCCCGCAGCCCACCACCGCCTCTGGCTTCCCAGCCTTCCGATCCTCGACGGTGTATTTTTGCGTGGCGGTAGGCGAGTAGAGAACGAGACCCATGCGGTACGCAGCCAGCATGTGCATCATGAACGCGTACGGATGCGTGAGTCGGATCTGCACAGTGTACGGATCGAGCACCTCGACGGAGTGCACCGACTCCAGGAACGACCGCATGCTGGACCGGGTCGCCGGGTCCATGAGGCGGTCGATGCTGAACTTCACCGAGGCGGCGTCGACCGGGGTGCCGTCGTGGAAGAGGACGTTCTTTTTGAGTTTGAACGTGTAGAGGAGACCATCCGGCGAGATCTGCCACGATTCGGCGGCGTCGGGGATGAACTTCCCATCGGGGGTGATGCTGATCAGCCCGCACCCGATGTTCGTCGCGACCCAGACCATTTCGTAGCCGGGCACGGTGTGAAAGTCGAGTCCAGCGATCTCGTTGCCGTAGGCGACTCGCAGTGTGCCGCCGCGTTTCGGGCCCGTGGCTGGCAACGGGCTGGACAGGAAGAGGCTCACCGCGACGAGAGCGGTCATTCCGAACACGAGACGCTGGAGGCGCATATCTCGACCTCCTACCGCTTGGCGTTCGCGGTCGACCGACCTGGGACGTTAGTTAGATGATGGCGGGGATCCTCTCCATCCTGGGGCAAGCTTCCGCTGATTCCGACCGCTCCGCAAGCCAGTTCGGTGGGTGAGGATCCCGCGCGGGATTGAGGGACGGCCTCGGGTCAGTCCTCCGCTAGCCAGACGTCCTGAAGTTTCTGGTTCGAGTAGTGATTGGGCGGAGCCACGTAGTTCTTCACCTTTGTCCAGTGCACGACCCGGCGCGTCCACCAGAGACCCGGCAGGTAGTAGGCGTTGTCCAACACGCGCTTCTGGAGCTCGAGGATGGCCTTCTTGCGCTCGGCCGGGTCGATGGCCCGCGCCTGCCGCGAGAACAAATCTCCGACGACCGGATCGTTGATGCGGCCCCAGTTCCCGGGATCGCCCAAGACGTACCGATCGAGAATGATATCGGGATCGTCCATGTACTCGACGCCGGGGTTGACGATCGCCTCGAAGTTGCCCGTGTCCCGTCCGTCCGCGAACCAGGCGGCGGTCTCCAGCGGCCGGTTCTCCGCCTCGATGCCGATCTTCCTCCACTCCTGAATCGCGAAGACCGCGAAATCCTGGTACGGCAGCTTCACGTTGCGGTTCTTCAACACGAACTTGAAGCCATGCGGATAGCCGGCGTCGGCCAGCAGTCGCCGGGCCTCGGCGCGGTTTTTCTCGATGTCCCGCCCGAAGCCCGGGAGCTTCTCGAGCTCGGCCGGCTGCAGCGCCCACTCCGTTCCCGGCCGCATCAGTCCCCCGACGTCTCGAAGGCCGGTGAGCGGGAGCAACACCCGGCCACCCGTGTACCGATCGAGACCGAGCGTGAGCGCCTTGCGAACCCGGACATCGGTGAACGGCTTGATGGTGTTGTTGAGCGCGATCCCCCACCACCCAGTGGCCGAGACCTCCTGGACCGAGATCTGGTCGCCGAGCTGTTTTTTGATCGTCTCGACCTCGGCCCC
>CAZYTO010000420.1:0-2480 GCA_964650405.1 uncultured Thermoanaerobaculia bacterium
AGCTTCTTCATGATCGGCCTGGCCGACAAGGAGCGCGCCGAGCAGATCTCCATGGCCGCCTCGGAGCTCCTCGAGAACGCCGTCAAGTACGCCTCCGAGGAAGAGGGCTACCTCAAGATCGCCATCGCCAAGAGCACCAATGAAGTCGACGTCTGCGTGAAGAACCGGGCCGAGCCCCATCAGATCAACACCCTCCGCCGCGAGTTCGCCCTCATCCATGCCGGCGAGCCGGAGCTGGTCTACCTGAAGAAGATGGAGGAGGCGGCCATGACCGAGGGGCAGAGCCGGCTCGGACTGATCCGCATCCTCTTCGAAGCCGGAGCGCGCCTGCGGCTCGACGTCAACGAGGGCAACGAGGTCTCCATTCACGCCATCTTTCCGCTGGAGTCCGCATGAACGACCTGAACACCTTGAAAGCAGAGAGTCTGACCGTCACGCCGGTGATGGTCGAGGGCGTGCTGCGCGTCGTCATGGCCGGAGCTGTGGAGATGCGCGACCCGGGCGGCGTCCTCAATTCCTACTGGTCGCGCATCGACGAAACGGCCCGTGCCCAGCGGATGAAGCGCGTGGAAGTCGACCTGCGCGACCTCAACTTCATGAACAGCTCCGGCATCCTGACCCTGGTGCGCTGGATCACCAAGGCCAAGACGCACGGGCCGGCCGACGCCTACAAGCTCGTTCTGCAGTACGACCGCAACGTGACGTGGCAGCGCTCCAGCGTTCCCACGCTGGCCAAGCTGGCGCCGAATGTCGTCGTGCCGGCGGAGATCAATGGATAGTACGGCGGCGACGGGATGGGGAATCCCGTGTCGTGCATGCGGCGCCGGCTGCCGGCCGATCGACCGCTTCTGCAGCCAGTGCGGACGTCCCGATCCGACGGGACGGCTCCGCTCGGCCGAATCGGACAACCTGCTGATCTCTCCCACGCTGGTCGTCGATGACGACGACGGCAACCTCGAATCGGCGACCTTCTTTGCCCCGCCTCCGGAGATGCAGGGCGAGCATCCGCCGGAAGAGGCCACGTACGTCAGGGCCCCCACCGCGCCTGTGCGGCGCCGCGACAAGCTGCTGCAGACGAAGGCCCAGCTCGACGAGATGCTCGTTCCGGGCGCCGTCTTCGGGCGCCGCTACCGCATCCAGCGCTTCCTCGGCGCCGGGGCCATGGGTTACGTCTGCGCCGTCGTCGACGAGTCGATCGACGAAATGATCGCCCTGAAGATCCTCTCCGTTCCCATTCACGACGAGCCGGAGGCCTTCGAGCGCTTCAAGCTGGAGCTGAAGCTGGCCCGCAAGATCCGCCACCGCAACGTCGTGCAGAGCTTCGACCTCGGCTTCGCCGACGGCTTCCCGTTCATCTCCATGGAGTACATCGACGCCGACAACCTGCTCAAGCACCTCGGCCGCCAGGAGATCTATCCCGAGAAGGCCGCCCTGGCCATCCTGCGGCAGGTGCTGCGCGGGCTCCGCGCCGCCCATGACCTCAACATCGTCCACCGCGACATCAAGCCGGAGAACATCCTGGTCAACAAGGACGAGATGGCGTTCATCACCGACTTCGGCATCGCCACGTCGGCCGACCTGGCCCGCCGCCGCGAGCTGGCCGGCACGCCGGACTACATGGCCCCCGAGCAGTTGCGCATGGAGCCGGTGTCGCCAGCCTCGGACATCTATTCGTGCGGCGTGCTGCTCTACAAGATGCTCACGGGGAGGTTGCCGTACAACGCCTCCAGCCTGCCCAAGGTCATGGAAGCGCACCTCTACGCCACGCCGAATCCCGTGCCGGCCGACATCCCGGTGTCGGAGGCCACCCGCGATCTCATCGGCTGGATGCTGCAGAAGAAGGCCGTCAACCGCCCCCAGGACGCCTCGGTGGTGCTGGAGCTGATCGACTCGCTCTTCAAGATCGCCAGCGCCACGGGCCGCAGCGGCGCGCAGCGCGTGACCATCCTAGTCATCGACCACGATCCCGTGCAGCTCGCGACGATGAAGTCGATCCTGGAGAACGACGGCTACAAGGTCCTCACCGCCGACAACGCCCGCGACGGCGTGAACCTGGCCTTCGACCAGACCCCGGCCCTCATCTTCCTGGACGGCCGCGTCCGCGGCGGCTTTGACCTGGCCATCCAGGACGAGGCCAGCGCCCCGCAGTTCGACCAGGAGCTCTCCGGCGCCGACGCCCTCGGCGTGGTGCGCATCCTCCGCGCCGACTCGAAGCTCAGCCAGGTCCCGGTCGTCCTGGTCACCGACAAGACCCTCTCCAACCTGGACAGCGCCTTCCTGGCGCAAGGCGTCGCCGACGTGATGCTCAAACCACTGGGAACAAACGACATCCTGGAGTCGGCGAAGCGGGCAGTGCCGCAGTTGTGAGGGGGTGGGACCTCCCAGTCGCAAGACGGGGGGTAGGGAAATGCCTCTGGATGTCACCCCCTAGTGCAAGGGTTCGGGTTCCGCCGATCACCGATAACTACGGGTTATTCGCC
>CAZYTO010000421.1:0-2400 GCA_964650405.1 uncultured Thermoanaerobaculia bacterium
ACACCCTTCAGACACACGACCGCTGGGGCGAGGCCACGGCCTTCCTCGAACAGTTCCGCCGCCGCGGGTGGTTCGACGTCCTGCTGCTGGCCGGCTTCGTCGGCGCGATCTTCGGACTGCTCTCGCTGGCCGGCGAGTGGCGGACGCTCCGCCCGGCCGTCCACATCGACCTCTCCCCGCGCGCCCTGCCGCTGTACGTCTTCTACTCGCTCTGCCGCGGCCTCTTCGCCTACGTCCTCTCGCTGGCCTTTACCCTCGCGTACGGGTACTGGGCGGCCAAGGACGCCGTGGCGGAGAAGGTCCTCATCCCGCTCCTCGACATCCTCCAGAGCATCCCCGTCCTCGGCTTCATGCCGGGGCTGGTGCTGGCGCTGGTGTCGTGGTTCCCCGGCAGCAACGTCGGGCTGGAGCTGGCCTGCGTGCTGATGATCTTCAGCGGGCAGGCCTGGAACATGACCTTCAGCTTCTACCACTCGCTGCGCTCCATTCCGAAGGACCAGCTCGAAGCGGCCACGATCTACCGCTTCGACTGGTTCCACCGGCTGGCCTGGGTGGAGCTGCCGTTCGCCACGATCGGCCTGGTGTGGAACAGCATGATGAGCATGGCCGGCGGGTGGTTCTTTCTCATGATCACGGAGTCGTTCGTCCTCGGCAGCAAGGACTTCCGCCTCCCCGGGATCGGCTCGTACATGAGCGTGGCCGTAGCCAAGGGCGACGTGCCGGCCATGCTGTGGGCGATCCTGGCCATGGTGCTGATGATCGTCTTCCTCGACCAGCTCTTCTGGCGGCCGGTGGTGGTGTGGTCGCAGAAGTTCCGGGTGGAGGAAGGCGCGGACGAGGAGATCGCTTCTTCGTGGTTCTACGACTGGATCCGGCGCTCGATCCTCATCGACTGGATCGAGAGCGTCGCCATGAGGCTGCGGAGCAAGCTGCCGAAGCGTCACCCTCATGCGCAACTGGCGGACGATGCTCCGCAGTCGAAGCGCAGCACAGCCATTCTCTCGCTCGTCCTCTTCGCGGGCCTCGTGGCCATGCTGCTCTTCGGTTCGTGGCGGCTCATCGCGCTGCTGCGGCAGATCGCCGGACACGACTATCTCCCCATTCTCGGCGCGGCCGGCTGGACGCTGGGCCGCGTGCTGCTCTCCACGGTCCTCGGCACGCTCTGGGCACTGCCGGCGGGACTGGCCATCGGCCTCTCGCCGCGCCTCTCGCGCATCTTCCAGCCGGTCGTGCAGGTGGCGGCGTCATTTCCCGCGCCGATGCTCTTCCCCCTCGTCATCGCCATCCTGAAGGCGGGGGGCGTGTCGCTGGGCTGGGGGAGTGTCGTGCTGATGCTCCTCGGCACGCAGTGGTACATCCTCTTCAACGTCATCGCCGGCGCGACCGCGGTTCCGTCCGACCTGCGCGAGGCGTCGCGCAGCTACCGGCTCGACCTCTGGCAGCGCTTCACCTCTCTCTATCTGCCGGCCGTCTTCCCGTACCTCGTGACGGGTTGGGTGACGGCGGCGGGCGGCGCCTGGAACGCCAGCATCGTCGCCGAGTACGTCACGTTCCGCGGGAAGGTGCTGACGGCCGACGGTCTCGGCGCGCAGATCAGCCTGGCCGCCGAGCGCGCCGACTTCCCCCGCCTCGCCGCCAGCGTCACGGTCATGGCAGCCGTCGTGGTCCTGTTCAACCGAACCGTCTGGAAGCGCTTCTACCACGTGGCCGAAGAGCGCTTCTCACTTAGCAAGTGAGGTGATGAGATGACTGCAGCCATCGAGACCGCCACCGAAACCCTCTGCGAGATCCGCAATGTCTCGCACGACTTCCTCATGCCGAACGGCGCGAAGCTGCGCGTGCTGGAGAACGTCAACGTAGCCATCAAGCCGTCGGAAGTGGTGGCCCTGCTCGGCCCCTCCGGCTGCGGCAAGTCGACCATCCTGCGCATCCTGGCCGGCCTCATCGTCCCGACGGAGGGAGAGGTGTTCTACCGCGGCAAGCGCGTGCAGGGCCTCACGCCTGGAGTGGGCATCGTCTTCCAGAGCTTCGCGCTCTACCCGTGGATGACGGTCACGGAGAACGTCGAGATCGTGCTCGAAGCGGCCGGACTGCCGGGCCAGGAGCGGAAGGCGCGCGCGGAGAAGGCCATCCGCACGGTAGGCCTGGCCGGCTTCGAAGAAGCCTACCCGCGCGAGCTCTCCGGCGGGATGAAGCAGCGCCTGGGCATCGCTCGGGCTCTGTCGGTGAATCCCGAGTTCCTCTTCATGGACGAGCCGTTCAGCCACGTCGATGCGCTGACGGCCGAGGGGCTGCGCGCGGAAGTGATCGACCTCTGGGCGCCGGAGGACACGAACCCGTCGTCGATCCTCATGGTGAGCCACGACATCAAGGAGGTGGCCTACATGGCCGACCGCATCG
>CAZYTO010000422.1:0-2335 GCA_964650405.1 uncultured Thermoanaerobaculia bacterium
ACCACGCCGGCCGCCTGTGGGCACACTATTGCCGCTACGTGCGGGTGGAGCGCCCGCGGCTGCTGGAGTTCGCCTGGATGTCGGAAGCGACGCGAGGTCTCGAGTCCCGTGTGACCCTCGAGATGAAGCCGTCCCGCGGTGCTACCGACCTGGTGTTGACGCACACCGGGCTCCCCGACGACGAGTGGGGCCGCGGCCACGAGGACGGCTGGAAGCACTTCACCGGCATCCTGGCCGAGAAGATCAAAGGGCTGCGGCGATGAGCCGGGACCGCGAGAGTGTGCCCGGACCGAACGAGGAATCAGGAGGGAGAGACGAGTGATGACGAAGCACAGGACCGTGACACGTACAGAGTGGCTCGCGGCGCGGCTCGAGCTGCTCGACGCGGAGAAGGAGCTCACGCGGCGCAGCGACGAGCTGGCGCGGCGACGGCAGGAGCTGCCGTGGGTTCGGATCGACAAGGAGTATCGATTCGAGACCGACGAGGGGAGCGCCTCGCTGGCAGACCTCTTCCGAGGGCGCTCGCAGCTCCTCGTCTACCACTTCATGTTCGGGCCCGACTACACGGCGGGGTGTCCGTCCTGCTCGGCGATCGCGGACGGCTTCAACGGGTTCGTCGTGCACCTGGCCAACCACGACGTCACGCTTTGTGCGGTGTCACGGGCGCCTCTTGCGAAGCTGCAGGCGTACAAGCGGCGGATGGGGTGGACGTTTCCCTGGGCGTCCTCGTTCGGCGGCGACTTCAACTTCGACTTCAGCGTCCGGTTCACCGAGGAGCAACAGCGCGAGGGAGGCATCGAATACAACTACCGGCGCGAGCCGGCGGCCGACCACCACGCGCTCGAAGGGCGGCAGACGGGGAGGTGGCGCGGGAGTTCTGAAAGCGGCGACGAGGGGCCCGTCGCCGAGGCGGCGGCCATGACCGGAACTGACGTCGCCACGTATACGCGCGAGAGACCGGGCATGAGCGCGTTCGCGCTCGAGGACCGTGTCGTCTACCACGCCTATTCCGCCTATGCCCGCGGACTGGACGGTCTCTGGGGCATGTACCAGTGGCTCGACCGCGTACCCAACGGGCGTAACGAGACGGGCTACTGGTTGCGCCGCCACGACGAGTACAAGAGCTGAGCGAAGATCTCAGGACGCAGCGAGCCTTCTTCGGCGTCTCGGCGATGCTCTGCGCCGCCAGCGCCGCGGTGACGATCGTCCGGTGCGCGTCGTGTCGGCGCGAGATGGCGATGCCCGGCGCCTGGCGGTCGCATCATAGGTATCCCGGGGTACGCGGCAGATAGTGACGCCAGTTGCCAAACGGCTCTGCCGACATCAGGACGTAGGGTTCTTCGATACGAAAGCCGAGCTCGCCGAGTGCGCCCATCACGCTTTCGGCCGATCCTGGCACGAGCATTGACAGCCGCGGAGGTTGGCCTTCCGGGGCCCGGCGCAGTACGGCTTTGATCACCTCGGCGCCACTCGCTTCCCAGGTGACGGCCACCGGTCCGATGTGGCCGTTCCTCGCGATATAGGCATAGCCCACGGGTCGGCCGGCATGCTCGATCCGAAATCCCTCAGCGGCACTCGTTCCGGACAAGAAGCCGTGATGGGATTCGCGCCGGAAGCCAAGGATCTCATCGTCGATCTGTCGGATCCATTCCCTCGATTTCGCCACAGGATCGATCGGAACGCAGTCGTATGTACTCTTGAAGGTCTTCTGCATGACGGTACTCACGGGAGCCACGAAGCGATACAGAGGCTCTCGTGGATACATGCCGTGCCGCAGATAGAGGCCCACCGATGCCGTGTTGTAGGCGAAGGTGATGACCACCTTGTTCCTCGCTTGGCCCTTTTGCGCCTGCTCGAGCGTCTTTCCCAGAAGAACCCGGCCGACGCCCTCGGCCTGCTGGCCTGGCTTGACGAACAGCTGGGACAGACACCAGAGTGTCCCGATCATCCAGCTGAAGCCGAAGCCCACGATCGTCGAGTCATCTTCCGCGACCCACAGGCCACTCGCGTCTTCCGAGAGGCAAAACTCCGGAAACGACAGGGACGGTTGGGGCGAAGTCGTTGGTGGTGTGATGAGGGCCCCAAACCCGTGGCGCCGGCGCAAATCGTCGATCGCCTGCCTGACAACCATGCTGGCGGGGGCTAGATCGACGCGTGTTGCGCGACGATAAGTGACTGGCATTCCGCACCTCCTGAGGCGTGCTGTTCGCTGAGGAGTTGTAGAGGAGTCACTCCCTGAGCCCGTCGGCCGGGCTCAGAGCCACCTCCCGCCGGACCAGCGGCAGGAGCAGGAATACGAAGGCGATCGAGAACAGGATTCCGAGCGCCGACAAGA
>CAZYTO010000423.1:0-2325 GCA_964650405.1 uncultured Thermoanaerobaculia bacterium
GACACGCGCTGCACACGCCGTCGTCGTCGAACAGGATGTCGGGCCGGGTGTCGGTCTCGGCCGGTAATGAAGATCTGCGTTCCGCATCCTCGGTTCCCAGAGGATTGATGCGCTCAATGTCTCCCGCCCATTTGCTGACTCCTACTCTCCTCACCTCCCTCCTCTTTGTTGCTGCCGCAACGTTCGGACCAGGGCAGGTGCCGTTGAGCGTCCTCGGGGGCGCCGTTCGTAGCTGACGCGGACGGCGCTCCACCTCGATTCTTGACAAGACCCGATACCCCGCTACCTCGGCACCCGGCACCCCGGTACCTCGGTATCCGGCACCCGTTACCCGTTACCCGTTACCCGCCCCCGGCACCTGGCACCTGTTACCCGCCCCCCGGCACCCGGTCCCCGTGAGCCCAGTCACTCCCTGCCGGGCCCAACGGCTGAATATTGGTGACATGAAGTTGCGCACGCTCGCTCTCGCTCTGCCATGTCTCCTCCTCTTCGGCTGTGTGATCCACCTCATCGATCACATGACGGGCGAGGACCGGGCCGAGGCCATACGCAAGGAGGGCGTTCCGGCGCACGCGCGCATTCTCCGGCTCTGGGATACGGGGATGTCCGTCAACGGCAATCCGGTCGTCGGTCTGCGGCTGCAGGTGCGTCCGGATGACGAGCCGCCGTTCGAGGCGGAGACCCGGGCCCTGATCGGCCGGCTCGACATCCCGCAGGTCCAGCCCGGCCTCGTGGTTCCGGTCAAATTCGACCCTCACGACCACACGCGGGTGGCACTCGACATCTACGACGAGCGCCGGTAGCGGGAACCTGCTGGTCTCCGCCTTTGGAAGCGTGCGAAACTCACCGCCGTGCTGGAGCCTTCGTTCCGCGACCTCTTTCCCGTCACGCGCAACCTCGTATACGTGAATCACGCGGCGGTGGGGCCGCTGTCGGTACGGGCGGCTGAGGCCATCGAAGCGGCCGCGCGCGACCAGCGCGACTTCGGAGCGCTGCACTGGCGGACGTGGTACACCGAATACGACCGCTACCGGGAGTCGGCGGCGCGGCTGCTGGGCGCCCAACCCGACGAGATCGCCATTCTCAAGAACACGTCGGAAGGGATCGCGTTCGTGGCGGAGGGGCTGCGGTGGCGTGCCGGGGACAACGTGGTCACGACGGACCTGGAGTTCCCCTCCAACTCCACGCCGTGGAGACGGCTTGACAGGCGTGGTGTCGAATGCCGGATCGTGCGGAGCCGCGGCGGGGCCTGGTCGCCGGCGGACGTCGAGGCCCTGATCGACGAGAGGACGCGCCTGGTCACGGTCTCGTCGGTCGCCTTCCACAACGGTTTCGCGGCGGATCTCGAAGCCGTCGGCGCCCTCTGCGCCCGGCGCGGGGTGCTCTTCTGCGTCGACGCCATCCAGTCGCTCGGCGTGCTGCCCATCGACGTGCGCCGCGCCAACATTGCCTTCCTCGCCGCCGACGGGCACAAGTGGCTCTGCGGTCCGGAGGGCGCGGCGGTGTTTTACGTGGCGGCGGAGCATCGCGACGAGCTCGAAGTCATCGAGAGCGGCTGGACGAACTTCGACCGCAAGGGACGCTTCATCGACTGTCCCCTCGACCTCCTGCCGAGCGGGCGCCGCTTCGAGGCCGGCTCGCTGCCCACCATCGGCATCTTCGGCGTGCGTGCCGCCCTCGACCTCCTGCTGGAGATCGGCATCGAGACCATCCGCGACCGAACGCTGCAGATCGCCGCGCACCTGGCGGAGGCCCTGGAATCGATCGGCTGGCGCGTGGCCACGCCGCGGCCCATCCGCTCCGGCATCATCGGCGCCATTCCGCCCGGCGACGATCCCACGCTGCTGCGCTGGCACCGGCACCTCGAAGAACGGGGCGTCGTCTGCGCGCCGCGCGAAGGGATGTTGCGGTTCTCGCCGCATTTCTACAATGACGATGGGGATGTGGCGCGGATCGTGGCGGCGCTGTCGGCGTAACGCAGCCGCCACCCACGGGAACCCCGGGGGGTGGGGCCCGATCCCCTCCCGCCAACTCCACAACCCGTAGAGCGATTGCACGATAGGTAGACTGGCATGGCCCGGATCGCTTGACCCTCCCGCCCCTCGCCCCCATCATCACTCCATGCTTCTCACGATCGTCGTCTCGCTGGGTGCGATGGGATTGGGTGTGTGGGTGGGGTGGCTCGTCGCTGCGGGGCGGGCTAGGGCAGAGGCGCAGGCGGCCAGCCAGCGCATTCTGGCCGACCGCGATGCCGCGCGGCAGGAGCGGGCCCGGGCCGAGGCGGAGCGCGATGCGGCGCGGGCCGAACGGTCACGGGCGGAAGCG
>CAZYTO010000424.1:0-2320 GCA_964650405.1 uncultured Thermoanaerobaculia bacterium
GGAGTGGATGACAGAAGCGGCTTCCCGGGCCGCGGCCGGGGAGGCGGCCGGACCATTCGTCAACTGCGAACCGGCAGGGTCGCGCGGCCGGTCCTATTTCACCTTGTCGTAAACCCGCTTGATCGGCGGATTGAGGTTCTCCGGAATGCGCCACATGCCGCTCTTGGCGGTGACGACGACCGTGAGCTGATTGCCGTCGGCGCTCAGCGTGTACTCCTCGGTGGCCGTCAGCGCTTCCGGCGACGTGATCTCCCGCTTGAACATGCCGTTCGACCACTGCACCTTGGCCTCCAGCTTGAGCGTCGAGAACGCGGCGACGGCGGTGATCTTCGCCTTCTTGCCTTCCGTGTTCGGGAACGTCACGGACGCCTGGCTGCCGCCGCCTTCGTAGGTCAGGTTGAATTCCTTCGCGGTGGCCTGGATCGTCATCTTCTGCGGCGCCGCCTGCACGAGCTTCAGCTCAGTTTGCGTGCGCGCCTTTTCTTCGGGGCCGAGGTCGCCGCCAGGAGCCGGGCCACTCGAAATCTTCGCGGCGTCGCCACCGCCACCGCCACCACCCCTGCCGCCGCCCCCGCCACCAACAGCGCCGCCTCCGCCGCCGCCCGATCTTGCGGCACCGCCGGGCGCCTGTGCCGGTCCACCCGGGTGATCGCTGGCGGCCTCGTTCAATTGCCAGGTTGCTGAGAAATCCTCAGGCTTCGCCTTTTGAAACGCATTCAGAGACGCGCCGGCCGCCCATGTCAGGCAGCCGAACAGCAACGCGATCCCGACGCCACGGCTGATGTGATGCGTACGCATACGTTCAGTCTCCTTGCTCCTGCCGCGAGATTCTACACGGTTCGAGCCCGGGTCACGAATGCCCGACGCTCACCGAAAACGTGATGTGGTCGGCCGTGACGTTGCCGATGTCAGCGACCTGCACGCAGTAATACCCCGGGTCCACCTGCACGGAAACCTGGGGGCTTCCCCCCGGAGCCGTGTTCACAGACTTGACGATGTGGCAGGTCGCACCGTCCCAGGCGCCAAGGGACAGCCGCAGAACCACGGCCGATGAACCTGTCGCGGTCAGGTCGGCTGTGAGCGTGCTGTTGGCCGTCCCGACGAGATCGGTGTGCGTGACTGCCGTGCCCGCCTGCAGGAAGCTGCCGAACGTGTCGACCGTAGCTGAGGGCGTCGTGGTTTGTGTGCCGACGACATTCGTGATGCGAATCGCGAACGTTGCGGTGCCGGCCAGCGATCCGCTGTCCGACGCCGCGACGCAGTAGCTGCCGGAAGCCGGGCTCGACGACAACGCGTTCAGCAGCGACGCGCCGGTGGCCTTGGAGGATGTCGTCGTGCATTTCGAGCTGTCAGACGTGGACAGCGTGCCGAATCCCACTGTGATGGTTGACGACAACGGCGTGCCTGCGCCGTCCGCGAGGCTGACCAGCGCGAGGCTGATGGTGGACCCGCTGCCAATCGAGACGGGATACACCGCCGTGCCGCCTGGATCCAACGACCCTGTGAAGTACTGCATCGTCAGCGAATAAGACGTTGTGGTCGTGGATGGAGAGGTGGAGGTTCCGCAGCCGAAGGCCGCGAATGCGAACAACGAACACAAAACAAAAAACCGAACACGAGCACGGCCGCTAAGACGCATGGACATAAGTGTAAGCGAAAGGCAAAGCAACAACTCTGCCAGTGCAGTTAGACGGCAATCAGCGCGGACCGGCCGTCCTCTGTCACCGGCGCCGGTCACGGCCTGACCGCGTCAGGACATGAGACTTGGGAAGCGGAGGCCTTTACGGCTGCGACAACGGCGGGGCCAGCACCAGCGCGCGCGCCTCATCGAGGGTCGCGCACACCGGTAATAGCTGATCGATCTTCATCGAGGTGAGCACCTGAGCCACGTTCGGCTGCGGGCTGAGCAGCACGAGATTGCCCCCGTGCAATTTAGCCGTGCGGGCATTGCGCACGAGCGTGGCAATGCCGATCGACGCGATGAACTCAACGCCGCTCAGATCGACGACGGTGAAGGTCCTGCCGATCGTCGTGAGGGTCGTGAAACGAAGGTCGATCGCGTTCGCGCCTTCCAGATCGAGGCGGCCGGCGAGATCGATCTTGCGCACGCCGTCACCGAGATCGCTATAGCGGAGCTCCATGGACTCCGACTATACCCGCCTGCGACAGGCGTGCCGCGTAAACTTCTGGTAACGGCGTCACACCGTGCTCAGCGCGGGAACGCGACGGTCGTTGATCCACCCCAGACGAGCGGCGCGGCGGGACGGCGAGGGTCGGCGTTCCAGAGGCATTCGCGCACCGTCATCGTCCGCGACGACAT
>CAZYTO010000425.1:0-2314 GCA_964650405.1 uncultured Thermoanaerobaculia bacterium
GCGCCCGCGACCGCGTCCTGCGCGAGCTGCGCGACCAGGGCGCCTTCACCACGGCCGAGATCGCCGGCGCCATGCGCCAGCCGCTGCCACGGGCCCGGCGCAAGGCCCCGTTCGTGGCGCCGCACTTCTGCGACTACGCCGTGCAGCAGGCGCCCGGCGCCACGCGCATCCACACCACGCTCGACCCGCAGGTGCAGCGACTGGCCGAGGCGCAGGTCGCCGCCCGCATCGGCGCGCTCCGCTCGTTCGGCGTCGAGCAGGCCGCCGTCGTCGTCATCGACAACCGCACCCGCGAAGTGCGGGCCATGGTCGGCTCCGGCGGCTTCTTCGATCCGCTGCGGCAGGGTCAAAACAATGGCGCCGTGGCGCGGCGCTCGCCCGGCTCCACGCTCAAGCCGTTCCTCTACGCCAAGGCCTTCGACGACGGCTCGCTCATCCCGGATGCCATCCTCCTCGACGTCCCGGCCGACTACGCCGGCTACGTCCCCGAGAACTACGACGGCACCTACCGCGGCCGGGTCGTGGCCCGCGACGCCCTCGTGCAGTCGCTCAACGCCACCGCCGTGCACCTCCTCAGCGAAGAAGGCGTCGACGAGTTTGTCTCCCTCCTCCGCCGCGGCGGCCTCACCACGCTCGACCGCGACACCGGCAAGTATGGCCTGCCGCTCATCCTCGGCAGCGGCGAAGTACGGCTGCTGGACCTGACGAACCTCTACGCCACGCTGGCCGAGGGTGGGGAGTACAGGCCGTTGTCCGTTGTTCGTTCTTCGTTGTCCGTGAGAATCCAGAAGAACGCCCAACGGACAACGAACAACCGGCCAACGAACAACGAACAACGAACAACGAACAACGGAACCCGCCTCTTCTCGCGGGAAGCGACGTCCATGGTCACGGGCATCCTGACGGAGCTGAAGCGGCCCGATCTGCCGCGGGCGTGGCAGCTCACGCGCGAGGCGCCGCTCGTGGCCTGGAAGACCGGGACGTCGTACGGCCATCGCGATGCCTGGAGCGTCGGTTATTCCGGGAAGTACTCGATCGGCGTGTGGGTGGGCAACTTCGACGGACATGGGCAGAAGGGGATGTCGGGCTCGGAGTTCGCCGCGCCGCTGCTCTTCGACCTCTTCCGGGCCATCGAGGGCAACGGTGCCCGTCCGCGCACGTTTGACGGCCTGCAGACGGGCACGATCGAGGTCTGCGCGCTGAGCCGCGAGCTGCCCACGCCGTACTGCCGGGACCGGGTGCGCGTGCCGTATATCCCCGGCCGCTCGCACCTGCGGGCCTGCTCCATGCACCGCCCGATCTGGATCGACCCGAAGAGCGGGGAGCGCCTGGCCGGCGACTGCCTCGCCGCGCACCCGCACGTGCAAGTTGTGGCCACCGTCCAGCCGCCGGAGCTCGTGGCGTGGTGGCGTGCCCAGAATCAGCCCTTCGAGCCGCTGCCGCCCATGGCGCCGAACTGCGGGGACGTCGCCGCGGCCGATGCGAAGCCGCGCATCGTCTCTCCGGACGGTGCCACGCCGTACCGCCTGCGCAACGACGCGCCGCTCGACTTCCAGGAGATCCTCCTTTCGGCCCAGACCAGCGAGGCCGCGAAGCTCTACTGGTTCGAAGACGGCACCCTCGTCGCCAGCGGAGACGCCGGCCGGAGGAGGTTCCTCAAGCCCAGCCGTGGCACGCACACGCTCGTCGTGGTCGACGACAGCGGGAGGAGCGACAGCGTGAAGTATCGGGTCGAGTGATGTTCCATCCTGAGCGGGGGCGGTGGCAAGTTCATCCTGAGCGCGGGCGGTTGGGCGGCGGGAGCGAAGGATCAGAACAATTGTGTACCGGGAGGTTGATTCATTGAAGAACAGGATGGCGGACTCGCAGGACGGTGCAATCGCTTCACGGTCGGATGGGACACGCTCTGATCCCTCGCTCCCGCCAGCCCCCACCCCCGCTCGGGATAAACTGGGAGCTGGCGATAAACTGAAACCGGTGCGCCCGGCCAACCACACCGTCGCCGTGGTCGACGACGAAGACAACATCCGTGAGACGCTGGCCTTCGCCCTGCGGCGGGAGGGCTATCCCGTCGAGCTCTTCGCCCATGGCGGCGAGGCCTGGGAGTCGTTCCGGCGCAAGCTGCCCGGGCTGGTCGTGCTGGACATCCTCATGCCGGAGATGGACGGCCTGGAGCTCTGCCGCCGCATCCGCTCCGTCAGCGAGACCATCCCCATCATCTTCCTCACCTCCCGCGACGACGAGATCGATCGCGTCCTGGGCCTGGAGATCGGCGCCGACGACTACCTCTGCAAGCCCTTCTCGATGCGCGAGC
>CAZYTO010000426.1:0-2295 GCA_964650405.1 uncultured Thermoanaerobaculia bacterium
GAGCCGTCGCGGCCGCTCAGTGAGCGCCGCATCAAGCGGAGCGCCCTGCGCGACGTGGCGGGCATGCTGCGCTCCTTCGACTATGCGCCGTATGCCGTCATCTTCGGCCAGACCCAGAGCGCCGTCATCCGCCCCGAAGACACCGCCGCGCTCGAATCGGCTGCCCGATTCTGGGTGCGGTGGGTGAGTGCCGCGTTTCTGCGTTCCTACCTGGCGGAGAGCGCCGGCGCCGCGCACCTCCCGCGAACGCGCGAAGAGATCGAGGTCCTCCTTCGCGCCCATCTGCTGGAAAAGGCCTTGTACGAAGTGAGTTACGAGCTCAATCACCGTCCGGAGTGGGTTCGCATCCCGATCCACGGGGTAATGGAACTGATCGTTCCCTGATTTGCCGCCCTACGTAAACGCGCGTACGATGGTGCAGTTCCCTTCATCACTCATGTCCCCAGGCCCTCTCGCCGTACTCGTGCTACTGCTCAGCGTAGCTGTGGCCGCGCTGATCGTGGGCATCGCTTTCGGCCGCCGCCGCAACTTGCGCCAAACGCAAATGCTCGAGGCGGTTGGCGAAGCGATCATCTCCATCGACCTGCAAGGCTGTGTCACGTTCTGGAACACGGCAGCCGAGCGGCTCTACGGCTGGCGCGCCGCCGAAGCCATGGGCAGGCCGATCTTCGAGCTCACGTCCACTACCGACGCCAGGCGCGACGTGGGTCGCGCTAGGACGCATGTGCTCCTCGCGAAGGGCGAGATGACGTCGGGACGGTACCTCGTACAGCGGCGAGACGGAACGGACGTTCATGTCCTTGCCACCACGACGCCGATCCTTGACAGGCGCGGACGGCGCCTCGGGTACGTTGGAATGATCCGTGACATCGCAGAGGTCGTGGCCGCCGAAGAAGAGCAGCGCAGGATGCAGCATCAGTTGCAGCAATCGGCCCGCATGACAAGCCTGGGCCGCCTCGCCGCAGGCATGGCCCACGAGTTCAACAACGTGCTCATGGCCATCCAGCCGTTGCCGATCTCCTGCGCCGCCGCCGCGACGATTCCACGATCGACCGTGCCATCGAGCAGATCACCATCGCCGTGCAGCGCGGCCGCCGCGTGACCGAGGAGATCATGCGCTTCACCCGGCCCGCCAAGCCTGCTCTGAAGACGTTGGATCTCTGCTCGTGGCTGGCCGCGATGCGGAACGAACTGCAGGCGATGATCGCGCCGGTGGGCCTCGTCCTCGACGTCCCGCCGGACGGCCTCGGCGTCGAAGGCGATGCCGGGCTGCTCCGCCAGGCCGTGGTCAATCTCGTCATCAATGCCCGCGACGCCATGGAGCGACGCGGTATGGTCACCATCACCGCTTCGGAAGCGGAGCCCGGCGAGGCTGCCCGTCACGGCGTCACCGGCACCGGCGATTCCTGGGTCCACCTCACTGTCCGCGATGAAGGGCCGGGTATCAGCGAGACGGACCTGCCCCACGTCTTCGAACCGCTGTTCACGACCAAGCCCTCCGGCACGGGCCTCGGGCTGGCCATCACCCACTCGTCCATCCGCCAGCACGGCGGCGCTATCGACGCGGAGAGCCGCCCGGGCGAAGGAGCCACCACATCTTTCTGCCGCGGGTCGACCTTCGGAAGACCGAGCAGCCTGCATCCGGCCCGCGGCGTCTCCCCCGCCGGGTGCTCGTTATCGAAGACGATCACGACGTCGCCGCCGGCCTCATGGAGCTTCTCGGCGCCGAGGGATGCGACGTCGTCGTCGCGCCGACCGGTGCCGAAGGTCTGGCCCAGGTGCCCAGGATCCTCCCCGAGGTCGTCATCCTCGACGTCGACCTCCCCGACGCCAACGGCCGCGAGCTCTACAACCGCATCCGCGACCTCGCCCCCTCCCTTCCTATCGTCCTCACTTCCGGCCACGTCCTCGGCGCCGAGGAACCCCAGGCCGACATCGTCTTCCTCCAGAAGCCCTACGAGCTCGAAGCGCTGCTCGAGGCCGTGGGGGCGGCGGGAGGGTAAACAACAGCGTGTTCCAATCAGACACCCGCCCGGGCAGATGCGACAAAGGAGGCCTCACCCCGGCCACTCCGCGCTGACGGCTTCGGAGCTGACTCACTTTGCGCGAAATTGCGCGCTACGTGGCCGACCCTCTCCCGCGGGGAGAGGGTGGTGCGCGGCGCGAATCCGCATCTGTGCACCCATGTCCCGAGCCTTCGCTCTCTCCAATCGTTCAGGTGGCGTCGCACCGTTCAGACGTTCCGCGTCACGCTCCGACCCTGAGCCAGTTAGCGCAAGCCAACCCTGAGCGAAT
>CAZYTO010000427.1:0-2270 GCA_964650405.1 uncultured Thermoanaerobaculia bacterium
GAAAGGCCAGAGGCAGCACGGGCTTCCCTTCCAGCCTTTTCAGCCTTCCAGCCTTTCGTATTCATCGTCCAATCGGACTTAGGTGCAAGCCGCCCCATGCCTCGTGTCCCGTGCGGATTTGGTAAGGTGCGTTTCGTGTCGCAACGAGCGCGGGCCGTACCGTGGTGGGTGGCGTTGGCTGCCGTGGCGGCCTTCGTCGTCCTTCCCGGCCCGGCGCGATCGCTCTTCAGCGGCGCGCCGCTCTCGGCGCCGGCGCTGGTTCTCTTCGTCGCACTGCTGATTCTCGGCGTCTTTACCGCGCTCTACCCGCCCGACGCGGTCGTCCGCACGCCATGGCTCGTGGTGCTGCTGCTCCTCGTCGCCGCCAAGGTCATCCTGGCCGGGATGCTGGTCGACACCGGGTGGCGCGGCGAGTACTGGACTTCCGCCGACTGGACCCGCGACGGCACCCGGCTTCGACCCGCCGATTTCGTTACGCACGGGCGCATCCGCCCCTGGCGGACCGATCCCCGCATCGACTTCGACCCGGGCAGCTTCGAGCTCGACTTTCTCAATGACCCCGCGCCGCGGACGGCCGAGGCCACTCCGGAAGGGCGGGATGTCCAGTTCCCGTTGCGCGTGCGCTGGCATGGGTGGGTCGTCGATCCGAAACCGCTCGACCTGACCGTGACCGCAGCAGGCCGTCTTCAACTCGTGGCCGACGGCCGGCTGCTGCTGTCGGCCAGCGACCCTGGGAGGCAGAAGGTTCAGGTCGACGGCGTTCGCGGCGGCACACCGGCCGCGCACGAGCTCACCATCGACTACCTCAAGCCAAACGGCGTCACGGCCGGCGTGTCCGTAGCCGGGATCGACGGCGTCATCGTGGCCGACCGCGTGGACATACCCCGTCTCCGCGGCAGTCCTCGTGCCGCGCTGCTGGTTGCCATTCTCGGGATCGTCGCCCTGGCTGTTCTCCTCGCCGCCTTCCGAGATGCGTATCCGAGCCTGCGTGCTCTTGTGCGCGAGCGTGTGGCCACGACGCCCACGAAACTCGTATCGCTGCTCTTCTTCGCGCTGTTCATGACATGGGGCGTCCGGCAGACGATGCCGCTCCGGCATGTCACCCTGCTGGAAGGCCTCGGCGACGATCCGCTGGCCTACGAATCGCAGGCCCGGCAGATCATTCGCACCGGCTGGCTGATGGCCGAGCCCGGAACGCCGGGGCAGCCCTACTACTTCTATCCGCTCTATCCGTACGTCCTCGCCGGCGCTCACCTCCTGTTGGGCGAGGACCACGGCGCGGTGGTGCTGTTCCAGTACGTCTGCCTCGGCGCGGTGGGGATCCTCGCCGGGTTGTTCCTCGGCAAGAGGATCGGCGGACGGGCCGGCGTGATCGCTCTGGCGGCGCTGGCGTTATTCGTGTGGCGATTCGCCGTCCCCTACACGGCCAACGCCTTCACGGACAATCTCTACCTGCCGCTCGTCCTCGCCGTCGTGGCCGCGGCCGTGGCGGCACTGGAGCGCCGCAGCCTGCCTCTCCTCCTGCTGACCGGCGTCGCCACCGCCCTCGGCGCGGCGACCCGTCCGTCCTTTCTGCTGTTCGTCCCCTGCTTCGGTCTCTGGCTGTTGCTCGATGGCGAGGCCGGAGCGAGCCTGCGGGAGCGCATTCGCGCGGCGGGTGCGTTCGCCGGAGGGTTCCTGGCCGGGGTCGCGCCGTTCACCCTCCGGAACTGGATCGTCTCGAAGCGCTTCGTCCTCCTCGTGGCCTCCTACGCCATGATCCCGTACTTCCTCTACCCGCCGGAGGGGACGACGCCTCCATTGCTCATCCCGACGGCGGACGGATACGGCCGCCCGCCGAATCTCGTCGAGAGCCTGCAACAGATCCTCGCCGTGTGGCGGGCCAGCCCGCAGCAGACCGCCTGGACCGAAGTGCGGAAGGTGCTCTTCACGTTCGGACTGACGCGGTTCGGGCCGCCAGCGGCCTATGTTCCCTTCGGCCTGCTCCTCTGTCCGCTCCTCTTTGCCGCCGCGCTCTGGTCCGGCCGGATGCCGCGCCATGTGAGAAACGTGGTGCTCGTCTTCGGCGTCTCCCACCTCGCCGCCCTGGTCATCGCCGCGCCGTGGACGTACGGCTACAAGACGATCCTGCCGCTGCACATGCTGTTTCTCCTCAGCGCCGCGTTCCTCATCCCGAACACGAGCGCTCCGAAGAAACGCGCGCCCGCTGCGGAGCGAGCGGAGGGCCCATCCCGCCGGCGGCGCCGTTCCCACGCGTGATCTGTACTAAG
>CAZYTO010000428.1:0-2239 GCA_964650405.1 uncultured Thermoanaerobaculia bacterium
CTGCGCCGCTGCCTCCGGCTGCAGCGGAATGAGCCCGGCCCTCTTGACGCACACCTGGAATGCTCGCCGCCACACGTCCGTCTCGTCTGCGGTTCCAGCGACTTCGGTGGCCTCTGACCTGCACCCGCGGATTCGAGAGGATGCCTCACCCGGCGCTGGCGCAGCCTCACGTGGCGATGTGGGCAGCGGCGCAGCCGGCCGCTGCGGAGCTGAGACCGCCGGCGGAGACGGGGACGCCGCAGCCACAAGCGCGTCGACGTTGACTACAGAATCGTCAGCAGTCACCTGCACTTCGCCCGCCCACTCCTGGCTACCGGGCATGCGCACCCGGAGGCGATGGGTGCCTATGGTGACGTTGCTAACGACGAGGTCCTGGCCCGCAGGAACGATTCGCTGTCCATCCATCCACACTTCGACGCCGCTGAACTTACTGCTGAAAGCGAGCCTCGGGATGTGCGGCGGTGAAGGGCGGATCTGCTCATACCTGATCTGCTCTTGCGGTGCGCTCTGATTGTGCGTCTCGGACACTGGTTGCCAGCCGCGCGCCGCCATGCACTGGCGGGCCATGTCTTCGTCGACGACGAGCCGGGACTTGTATGCGTAGGGAGCGGACGGGGACGGGAGCGGCTTGTCGAGCGTTGTCTTCCTACTGGTGTTCTCCTGCCGGCATGCGTACCAGTCTCGGTCGAACTCGACCTGCCCGGCGGAAGGATTGAGCGCATTGCGATAGTGGACCGCCCCACACCCGGTGAAAGTGACCGCAAGCACAGCGAGGGTTGTTGTGCGTCTCATGGCTGCACCTCCCCGACTGGCGGCGATTTTACTGTGAGCTACCCACTTATGGGTAGGACCTTCGGCGACCGTAATCTCCGTGACTCTCGCCGAACGGCTCGCGGAGAAGCTCAGGAACCTCAGGGCAGGAACCGGCCTTAGTCAGGTCCAGATGGCGCGACGCCTTCGGATTAGTCGCTCGACGCTGAACCGGCTTGAGGTCGCCAGTCAGAACACGACCCTACGCACGCTCGATCATCTATGTCGGACGCTGAGGTGTCAGCCGGGCGACCTGTTCGAGCCGGGCCGCGTGCGGTCGTCACCTCGGCGCGGGTGACGCTCGTCTCGCTGGCGATCGTAGGAACTCACGAGGAATTGCAGGTGCGATTCTTTGCCTGACGTGTGCGCTCACCCTGCAATCCACGGTCGATCAAAACGTCAGGCCCTTTCGCGTCATCACGGACTCGGCCCTCGATACTATATCGTTTCCTGTATGGTTTTGAGCGGCGGCCTGTCCTAGGATGCCTTCGCCCAGCAAGCAGGATATGACCGAACCCAACGTCTTTCGTCGGATCCTGTCTTCTCTGGGCGTCTCCGCGGAGCCGCCTCTGCCCCGCGACGCCATCAGCGCCGACGGCTCCCGGGCGACTCTCGTCGTCTCACTCGGCCTCTGCATCGTGGTCGCGGCCGTCCTGGCCTTCTACCAGCTCGGCCAGCGTCCTTTGCTCGACGCCGAGTCTCGTTACGCGCTCATCAGCGACGAGATGCTCCGCAGGGGCGACTGGATTCAACCAAGACAACACGTTTCCGTATTACGAGAAACCGCCGTTGCTGTACTGGGCCATCGCGCTCTCGTATCGAGTGTTCGGCGTCGGCGAGTTCGCGGCACGCCTTCCCGGCGCGCTGGCCCACGTCGGCACGACGGTGCTGGTGTTCCTGCTGGCGCGCGCGCTGCTCGCCCGCGGTGCCGCGATGTTCGCCGGCCTCGTCTACGCGACCGCCGCCGGCCCGTCGATCTACGCTCGCACCAGCTTCCCCGATGGGCTGCTCGTCTTCTGGCTCACACTCTCATTGCTGGGATTGACGCGGGCGGTCCGACGTGAGGGCGGCTGGATCCTTTTTCATGTCGGCGCAGCCGGGCGCGGGACTCAGCAAGGGATTGGTGGGCCGGGTGTTCCCGGTAGGGACGGCAGCCGCGTATGCGCTCGTCGCCGGCGACCTCAAGATCCTCTCGCGGCTGCGCCCTGGCCGGGGCGCACTCATCCTGCTCGCCCTGTTCCTGCCGTGGCATATCGCCCTCGCCATCCGCGACCCGGCGTTCGTCCACTTCTATATTTCAACGAGCACATCTACCGTTTTCTCAACGTGCGCGAGCCAATCGATTACGTGCCGCGCTCGATCATCGGCTTCTGGATCAGCACGTTGTTCTGGCTTCTTCCCTGGTCGCTCTTCCTGCTCGGCGCGCTTC
>CAZYTO010000429.1:0-2189 GCA_964650405.1 uncultured Thermoanaerobaculia bacterium
GGCGGGGGGGATCGGCTTCCGTGGAGGCTGTGCGCTCGTCCCCGCCGGCCGCTCGTCCTTCTCCGCCCGTCACCAATGCAAAGACGCCGTCTACAAAGCGGAGAATCTCCTCCGATGGCAGTTCCCCGCCCAGCGGGGCCTCGAACGGCGAGGCGATGAATTCCTCACCGACTTCGCGGGCCTCTCCGGCCTCGTCCACCCGGACGATCACACCGTGCTCGAAGCGCACGACACTGCCCCGCTTGCGATAGGGCGTCATCGCGTGACCACCACCGGAGCATACGAGCCGACGACGAGCTCCTGCCCCTCGCGCGAGCAGATCACCCCGGGATACCGCAGCGATTCACCGCAGGCGCCAAGGAGCGAGGCAGCGATGGCGCGCCGAGTCCGGGAGAGGGTGAAAGGCTCGAGGCGCATGCCGCGGTACGTCGCCAGCGCCACGTGCAGCGTGACCAGCTCCGTGAGCGGCTCATAGGCGCCGCCGGCCAGAAGCCAGACCTCGACCGGGTCCTCCGGCACGTCGTACGGAGCGCCATTCTGTGTCGCCGTGAGCGTCGTCATCCGCAGCAGCGGCACGTCGCGGAAGCTGGCCCGCCGCATGCGCAGAGGCAGGTCGACGTGCAGCCACGGCGGCCACCCGATCGGCGCGTGGTCATGCTCGGCGGCGTGACCGATCGCTTCATGCAGGAGGACGCTGGCCGAACCGTTCTTCCAGACCAGCGCTCCGCCGTCACGCGGATGGCCGCCGGGAGGAAGGGCCAGGAGTGCGCGAAGGGCGGCCACGTCGGCATGAACGTCTTCGGGTGTCGTGACGATCGACACGCCTTCGATGGCGATGGTCATCGTCGCGCTTCCGCTTTCCAGGCCATCCTCGCGGGCGGCCTCGGTGACGAGCCGGACCCGCGCGTCGCCGAGCTCGCGGATGCGCGCGCGCAGCTCCGGCATTCGCTCGGTCACCCGCGCAACGAGCTGTGCGTCCGGCGTGTCGCGGGCGATGATGGCCCCGCCCCGGCGTACTGCCATTCCGTGCCCGAGACGGCTCTCGATACGTACACCGTGCGACCAGACTTCGTCCCGCGCGGCAACGGCGTATTCGCTCAATTGAGGTGGTAGTCGACCCGCTTGCTGGCCGGGTCGAAGGTAACCGTGAGCGTGTGCGCCGCTCCCGGAAGGAAGTTCTGGCGGATGGTCTTATGGTCCGACACGTTGAGGTTCTGCACGACGAACCAGATGTCGAGATCGGTATTGGCCGGCGTGAACTCTTTCGTGACGTTCACCGGTTTGGCCACGCGCTTCTTGAAGATCAGCCGTCCCTGCTCCTGCCACAACTGTTCGTACGCCAGCACCTGCGAGCCGGCCTTGACCAGGATGTAGCCGTCGGTGACGTCGGCATTCACGAGCGTCGTCAGCCTGGCCACAGCACCGGCCACAGGACCACCCGTTGTGGAGGTCGGGGCATGGGTGCCGGTCACCGGCAGCACAGGGTGCGGGCCGCCGGTCTGCGTGACCGCCTCCTGCTGGCGGGCGAACTGTTTCTGCTGCTTTTCGCGCCGCGCCAGGTCATCGGCCTGCTGTGCGAACTTGAGGTAGGTGGCCGTCTCGTCGGAGTTCGGATTGAGGTGGAACGAGTCTTCGAAGGCCTTGATGGCCTCGGCGTACTTCTGCTGGTTGTAGAAAATCATCCCCTCGTTGAACTTCTGCTTGGCCTGTTCGAGCTGGGCCTGGCTGGCCTGCTTCTGCTGGCGGATGGCGTCGAGCTTGTGGAGGATGTCGTTGGTGGCGGGACTGTTCGGCGCGAGCCGGGCCAGCTCCTGGAATTTCGCGTAGGCGTCGTCGACCCGTCCCTGGACGATGAAGGCATTGCCCTCACTCCGCAGTGTCCGCTCCCGGGCGGCCTTCAACTCGGCCTTCGTGTCGACGGCGCGAGCCGGCACCTGCTTGTTGCGGATGGAGAAGACGATGGCCAGGAGGCCGGCGACGAGCACGACCACGATGGCCAGAAAGATCGGCGGCGGGATGCGGCGATACCAGATCGGATTCGCCTTCATGCCGTCGAGGGTCTTGCGCACGACTCCGCCGGGCTGGGCCGGCTTGCGTACCTTCGTGGCCGCGGCGGCCGGCGGCGCCTGCCCCGGCAGCACGACGGCCGGCGCCGCGGCGGCGACGGCGGCAGCCATCGACGTGGCGGT
>CAZYTO010000430.1:0-2129 GCA_964650405.1 uncultured Thermoanaerobaculia bacterium
GGCAGGAACGGCACGAAGGCCCGCACCCAGGCGTGCGTCCACTGCACGGCCGTGGCACGGCCCCCCGTGGTCAGGACCACTCCGTCGAAGCCGGCCGTGGCGAACAGGTTCGCGGCCTGCAGCGGGTCTTCCGTTCCGGCCAGGTTCATGAGCCGGTCGATGGGCAGGGTGATCCTCCCCCACTCGAGCTGGGCCCCGTAGCCCTGGGCGGTGAGCAGGTCCCGGAGGAGCAATGCCTGGTCCCAGTCGTTGCCGCTCGCTTCCTTCAGCGTCCCGAGGGCGCCTTTGGCTACCCCGCTGTACGGCTCGAACCCGACGTGATCGTGCACCCAGGTGAACGCTTTGGCCGGCGTCTTGAGCGTCGCGGCCAACGCGGCAACATCGGTGGCCACGGGGGCGGACTGCGCGCGCGGCGTCTGCGCGGCGAGGCCGGAGCTCGGTAAGGACGAGGTGGCGCTGACCACGGCCGAGCGCAGCGCGGTCGGGTTGCTGCTACCGTACGCAGGCGGCGAGGGCTTCTTCGGGGCGACGGTGTAGGTGTCCTTGAGGGGGAACGGGTCGCGGGTCCAGCGGGCCTTCTTCTGGGTCAGCGTCAGCGAGCCGGAGAGTACGTTCGCGAGCTGCTGGAGCGTGCCTTCGAGGTTGGCCTCTTCAAGGGCGTGCGGGTTGTTGATGACCGAGCGGGCCTGCTTCCGTAGTCCGTCGATAGCCTTGCGGGCGTCGGCGTCCCGAGCCCCGGCCGTGGAGGGCAAGCCGTCCGCGAGGGGCGGCAGCAGGTCCTTGTCGATCATGCGCAGGATCGACTCCAGCTCGCTGCGGATGGCCCCGTGCTTCGATGCCCGGACAGCAGCCGGAGCCGCGGCCAGCTTCATCAGCGCCCCGAGGCGCGAGACCGCCGTGTCGGCCGCCACGAGGGCGTAGCGCGACTTCACGCGGGCGATGGAAGCGCGGACATCCAACGCCTGATTGCTCTCCTGCGTTGCCGCGGCCGTGGTGAGGCCCAGCTTCGCGTTGGCCCAGGCCATGACTCCCTTCACCTCGAACGAGCTCTTCCCCTCGGGGTGCAGCAGAAACTCGGGATCCACCCCCAGCTTCGCGGCGATGGCCCGCACCTGCCCCTCCTTCGCCTGCTGCACCTCCAGCGCGTACAGATACGTCGTCGGATCGCTGAACGAGTAAAGCAAGGCCATCACGATGGCCGCACACATCGCCCGGCCGGCGGCGGTGGACAGATACGTACGGAACCTGCGCATCATCTTCATCCGTTTCCTCTACTGGGCCAGTCCGCTCTGCCACCACGTCAAGAGCCGATCCGCGTCACGGCGGGTCGCCGTGCTGCCGCTTCGAGGCTCGCCATGTATCTTGAGGATGAGTTTGAACCGCGGCTATCGTGTCACGAACCGGCGGGACTCCGATACGGTTCCGACCATGATCCACATCACTTCACCGTAATTCGCTCATTCGCGGCCCACATCAGATGATCCGCGCACCTGGCGTGTCTACTGGACCACGATCGGCCTCGATACCTCGGAGGTCGTGGTCACGAAGCCCTGCCACGAGTTTGTCGGTCCGATGGTGACGAAGCCGAAGTAGTCGTTTCTCGTCACGGTGGCCGAGACGTACTTTCCCCGCAGATCCCCGGCGTAGGACCATGCGAAGTGGCGGTAGTCGTTACCGGGCATTCCGGATCCGAGAACGTACTGGGCCTGCGCGTTTCCGAAGATGTCGATGGCGTCGTTCGCGAAGAAGTCGATTGTGGATCTGGAAATGCCGACGCCGCCGAGGATCTCTCCTTCGATGACCGTCACGCCTGCGACCGGATCGTAGCGCGCGGAGTGCAGGAGGGCACCTCCGACCGCCGCCGTCGGCGGTGTCGGTCCGTCCAGGCCGAGGTCGATGGCCAGTTGGTAGTTCGCAAAGATCGAGTTGGAGCCGAGCTCGACGGCCGGAGCAGCGATGGAAATGCCGGAGTCGTGGTTGAACGCAATCATGTTCTGCACGACGTCCGTGGCCCACGCGTCGGGGCCGATGTAGATGCCGCTCGCCCCGTTGCCGAGAGCCGCGGTGCTGGAAACCGTTAGACCGATCGTGTTGCGGACGATGAACGACCCTCGGCCGCTCCCGAGAAA
>CAZYTO010000431.1:0-2118 GCA_964650405.1 uncultured Thermoanaerobaculia bacterium
GTGCTGCGCCGAGAAGAGCGCCCAGATGGCCGTGCCTAATTTGGACAGCAGTGATACTGCATGCAGCGCACCTCACGGTGCTTGCGGCGGATGCCGCGGTACACACCTCGAGTTCGCTGCCACATGACAACGCTGGGGGTGCGCGTCCTCCCCCTCTTCTTGGCGCGGACGCCAAAACTTTTCCGTTGATTTCAGCGAGTCTTATTCGTATCTTGCCCCTGCGTCTCAATCCATCGGATTCTTCAGCCGTCTCCTGGGCCGTGTGTGCGTGTCGAGCCTGCTGAGGGAGGGTGTACCCGGCACTCTGCCCATCCTCCACCGATGAACTCGCGCCAGGGGGAGAATCGATGTTCCATCGCGCAGGCCGTGTTGCCCTTGCTGTTCTTTCACTATGCATCGCCGCCGCGGCGGCCGCCCAGGTCAGCCTGACCACGATCGGGTCGCCGTACACGCAGAACTTCGACGGCCTGGCCAGCAGCGGAACTCCGGCCTGGACGGACAACTCCACGCTTGCCGGCTGGTACGCCCAGTTCACCGCCGTCGCCACCAATCCGACGACCTACGCGACCGGGACCGGATCGTCGGCCACGGGCGCCCTCTACAGTTTCGGCGTGGCCGGCACGAATCCGCTCACCGACCGCGCCCTCGGATCGCTGGCCTCGGCCACTCCCGGCAACATCCTCTACGGCGTTCGCTTCGTCAACAACACCGGGACGACCATCACCTCTGTCGACATCTCCTACAACGGCGAGCAATGGCGCAACGGCGGGAACACCACGCCGCAGAAACTCGACTTCCAGTACCAGGTCGCCAGTGCCGGGACGATCACCGACGCCAACACGCCCAGCACCGGCTGGAACGACTTCGATTCGCTCGACTTCACCGGCCCCATCGCCACGGCGACCTCCGGCGCGCTGGACGGAAACGCCGCCGCCAACCGCACGGCGCTCTCGGCGACGCTCACGGTGAGCGTTTCGGCCGGGCAGGAGCTGTGGATCCGCTGGCTCGACACGAACGACGCCGGCAACGACCACGGCCTGGCCATCGACGACCTCTCCGTCACCCCGCACGGCACCGCCCCCAACAACCCGCCCACCATCACTCCGCCGGCCAACCCCATCGCGACCGTCGCGCAGAACGCGGCGCCGTTCACCGTGGGCCTCACCGGCAGCGACGACGGAGGCATCTACAACTGGTCGGCCACACCCGGTACGGGCGTGGCGAACGTCAGCGTCACCGCCGGCCAGGGCACGAGCAGCGTCACGTACACGGTCACGCTCACGGCCGGCTACAACGGCACGGCCACGTTCACGGCCACGCTCACCGACAACGTCAACACGCCGGTGAACAAGGCCGTCAACATCACCGTCGTCGCTCCTCCGGCCGCACCTGCCGGCTTGGCCGCCGCGGCGGGAACGGGGCACATCGCCCTGACGTGGATCAGCGTGAGCGGCGCGACGTCGTACAACGTCAAGCGCGCCACGACGAGCGGCGCCGAGACAACGCTGTCGCCCGGCACGAACAGCTACGACGACGCCTCCGCCACGGACGGCACGCCGTACTTCTACGTCGTCAGCGCCGTGGGCGCCGGCGGTGAGGGCAGCAACTCCTCCGAGGTCTCGGCTACGTCGATGGCGGCCCCGTCCGGACTGGCGGCCACGCCGGGGAACGCTCACGTCCTCCTGAACTGGAACAGCGTGGCCGGCGCCACCGGCTACAACGTCAAGCGCTCCACAACCACCGGCACGGAGACCACGCTGGCCTCCCCTGCCACGAACACCTACGACGACCTCACGGC
This sequence comes from uncultured Thermoanaerobaculia bacterium, assembly GCA_964650405.1. Classification (GTDB taxonomy): domain Bacteria; phylum Acidobacteriota; class Thermoanaerobaculia; order Gp7-AA8; family Gp7-AA8; genus CAZYTO01. Next base: position 1,799 of record CAZYTO010000431.1, read on the forward strand.
CGCCAACGGCGTGCAGTACTTCTACGTCGTCACGGCCACGAACGCCAACGGTGAAAGCGTCGCCAGCGCCGAGGTCAACGCCACGCCGAACACGCCGGGCAAGATCGTCATGAGCATGGTGTACGGTGGCGGCGGCTCCAGCAGCGGCAGCCCTGCCTACACCAACGATTTCGTCGAGCTGTTCAACAGCGGCGGGTCGGCGGTCGACATCACGGGCTGGTCGCTGCAATACGGTTCGGCCCCCGGCACCTTCCGCCCGGTCCGACCCACCATCTTCCCCTTCCCCGCCCCCGCCTCCACCCCTTCCTCCCCGTCACCCC
>CAZYTO010000432.1:0-2111 GCA_964650405.1 uncultured Thermoanaerobaculia bacterium
GGCAGAAGATCATGGCCTTCACCATGCTCTTCTTCTGGGGGCCGCTGCTGATGGGACTGTCGTTCACAACGACGGCCATGCTGGAGCGCAACCGCATCCTGAAGGTGCTCTTCCAGAGCGACCTGATCTTCCGGCTGGTGCCGATCGTGGTGCTGTTCATCGCCTTCACGATGCTGTTCTGGCTCGTGCCGTCGACGCGGGTGAAGCTGAGCGCGGCCGTGGCCGGCGCGGTGGTGACGACGTCGCTCTTCTCCCTCGTGCGCTTCGGGTTCGGGGTCTACGCCAATTACCTCTTCCACGGCCGCTTCAACGTGATCTACGGCGCACTCGGACTGGCCGTGATCTTCCTCATCGCCATCGAGGTGATGTGGGTGGTGATCCTGCTCGGGGTGGAGATCAGTTACGTCTACCAGAACCTCTACGGCGTGCTGCGGGCCTCGGAACAGCACATCGAGGACGAGCCGCGCTTCGACCTCTATTTCGCCCTCCGTGCCCTGATCGAGATCGCCCGCCGTTTCGATAAGCGCGAAAATCCCCCTTCGTCGTGCTGGCTGGCCGAGCAGTTCGGCACCACCGACCCGCAGATGCTACGCATCGTGCGCCGGCTGGCCGACGCCAACCTGGTGAAGGAGACCGGCGGCGAGGATCCCGCCTTCGTCCCGGGCTGCGATCCCGACCGGATCACGGTGGAGGAAGTGGTCGAGCTGCTCGAAAGCCGCCGGGCCATGCCCGACATCATCCTGGACGGGCAGGCCGAGCACGCGGCCATCGAGAACATCTTCCAGCGCCTGAACGAGTCGAACCGCGCCGCCCTCGACCGGTTGACGATCGGCCGGCTGTCCCGCGAGCTGTACTCGCCGAGGGCGCCTTCGCGCATCGAGGACCGGCGGCGGAGCTAGGACTCGGGTCCGGCACCTGCCGCGGCAATCCTCAGTGCGCGCAGCAGCCGGATTCTTCGCAACACCTCGTAGGCCACGGTCGTCGTAGTCACCCAGACCGCGCCGGCGGTGATGCCGGCGAGGATGTCGCTGGTCCAGTGGACGCCGAGGTATACGCGGGAGGCGGCGACTGCGGCGATGAGGACGAAGGCCAGGGCGATGACGGCGGCTTTCCAGCGCCAGCGGGGGATGGCCCGGGCGGCGAGGTAGGCCAGCGCGCCGAAGACGACGGTGGAGTCCATGGCGTGGCCGCTGGGGAACGAGTAGCCCTGGGCGAGACGGAGCATCTGGGTAGCGGCGGGGCGGGCCCGGGCGAACCAGCGCTTCAGCTCCCAGTCGAGCAGTCCGCCGCCGCAGGCGGTGAGGACCAGGTAGATGGCCCAGCGGAAGCGTCGCTTCAGGAGAAGGATCGTGGTCACGATGCCGGCGATCACGGCCAGACCGGGCGGGCCGCCGATCTGCGACATCGTGACGAAGAAGAGCGTGGCCTCGGCGCCGCGGTTGCTGACCGCCCAGTCGTGGAGCCGCACGTCGGTCTGCTGGAGCAGGGCGCTCTTCGCGTGCACGAGCTCGGCGAGATCGAGAAAGCCGTCACCGGCCCATGCCGTCAGCGCCGCACCGGCCACGAGCGTGGCCACGACCGGCCAGTAGTCGCGCAACCGGTCGCCATGCCGTTCCACGAGCTTCGCCACGCCGGCATTGCGCGCGACGACGCGCGCCACCGACGTCACGGCATGCTTAACCGCCGGAAGGGTGACGTAGACGAGGCCCCAGGTGACGAAGAACAGCGCGAGGAAGGAAACGAAGAACATGATTCGAAGGGCGAAGGGCGAAGGATAGAAGGGCGAAGGAAAGCGCGGGTTGTCGGGTTGCCGAAAAACCTGGGTTCAGTCGTTCGCCTGCGAGCTTCGAGCCACGCGCGCTTTCTTCGGCGGCCTTCGCCCTTCTTCCTTCGCCCTTGCGCGCGTCCTACTTCCGCTTCGCCGTGTACACCCCTTCCGGCTGGCTGAAGGGAAAAGCCAGAAAGAAGACGAGAAGCGCAGTGAGACGGCGCATGAAGACTCCTTGACGTTGATTGTTTCCGCCGTCAGAAGCCGCCGCTCATGTACTTCCACTGAACGATCTTGTCGTTGATCTCGCGGAGGCGGCGGCTGATCATGCGGCAGAGCAGGT
>CAZYTO010000433.1:0-2094 GCA_964650405.1 uncultured Thermoanaerobaculia bacterium
AGCCCGTGCCGGTGCAACCGTTGCTGTCGGTCACCGTGACGACGATCGGGAACGTGCCGGTCTGCGTGGGCGTGCCGGAGAGGACGCCCGCGCTGGAGAGGGCCAGGCCGGACGGGAGCGCCGAGGCGGTCGTGAAGGTCGCCCCGCCGACGGCGCCGCTCTGCGTGAACGTGGCCGAGAAGGCGCTCCCGGCGGTGGCGCTGGAGTTGGCCGGGTTCGTCACGGTGATGGTCTGGCAGTTGATGGTCAGGTTGTACGTCGGGCCCGTACCGGTGCAGCCGTTGCTGTCGGTTGCGGTGACGACGATCGGGAAGGTGCCGGTCTGCGTCGGCGTACCGGAGAGCGTGCCGTTCGTGGCCAGAGTAAGGCCGTTCGGCAGCGTCGAGGCCGTGGTGAACGTCGTCGCCCCGACGGTGTTCGAGGCGGTGAACTGCTGGCTGAAGGGCGTGCTCACCGTGCCGCTGTTCACGCTCGGATTGGTGACGGTGATGACCTGGCAGTTGATGGTCAGGTTATAGGTCGGGCCGGTGCCGGTGCAGCCGTTCCCGTCCGTGACCTTGACGACGATGGGGAAAGTGCCGGTCTGCGTGGGCGTGCCGGAGAGGACGCCGGCGCTGGAGAGCGACAGGCCGGCGGGGAGCGTCGAGGTCGTGGAGAACGTGGCCCCGCCGATGGCGCCGCTCTGCGTGAATGTCTCGGAGAACGGCGAGCCGGCGGTGCCGCTGCTGTTCGACGGATTGGTGACGGTGATGGTCTGGCAGTTGATGTGGAGGGGATAGGTCGGGCCGATGCCGGTGCAGCCCTGGCTGTCCGTGACTTTAACGACGATCGGGAAGTCGCCGACGACGGTGGGCGTGCCGCTGAGCGTGCCGTTCGTGGCCAGAGTAAGGCCGCTGGGCAGCGTGCCGCTGAAGAGGGTGAAGGTGGCCGTGCCGATGGCCCCGGTCTGTGTGAAGGTCTGGCTGAAGGGCTGGCCGGCAGTGCCGGTGGTCACAGCCGGGTTGATGACGGTGATGACGTTGCAGCAGACCGGGAGGGCCGGCTCCCCTGCCGGGAGCGACGGCGCGGCCGGCGAGCAAGAGCTGGTGGTCTGGCCGGGGAAGGTGCCGACGGGCGGGCCGTTGGTCGGAAACGTGGAGCCGGCCAGGTTGATCGTGCCGCAGGCGGTGATGGAGATCGCGCCCTGATTGGCTGAGGGAAGGCCGGAGGCGGAGCCGGTCGGACGGACGTCGCCGGTGCCCAAGGTCCAGACGACGTTGCCGGAGTAGGAGCGGACGGCGACCGTGCCGCCGCCGCGGGCGGGGTTGCTGGTGTTGGAGTCGCCGATGGAAGTGATGACGGCGTGGTCGAGGTTGACGTCTGATTTCGCGGAGATGGTGATGTTGCCGCCGTCATCGCCGGAGGCGGTGTGGCCGGCGACGATGACGTTGCCGGTGGCGGTGACGCCGCCGGTCAAGGAGATGATGCGGATGGTGGCGCCGTCGCTCTTGGAGCTGTTCGCGCCGGGCGTGCCGCTGATGGCGAAGAGCGTCGGGTCAGCGCCGGTGATGGTGATGTCGTTGTAGGCGAAGAGGTCAATCAGGTGATTGATGGCCGTGCCCGTCGGCGCATCTCCTCGGATGTGGCCATGCACGTCGATGCCCTTGCCGGAGCGGATGGCCACGCGCGAGGTGGCGTCCTTCTGGGCCAGCGAGGCCACCAGGCCGTCGACGACGATGCCGCAGCCTTCGAGGATGACCGGGCCGGCGCTGACGGTCTGCCCCTGGGAGACGATGTTCGCGTTCGCGCCGACGTTCACGGCCGGCTGCACGAGCGAGGTGGACTTGATGGTGATGGCGCCGCCGATCTGGTTGCCGGTGCCGCCGGAGAGAGCGAGATCGGTGAGACGCGTGGAGAGGATGGTCCGGCTCGGGCCGGCCAGGACGTTGCCGGAGGCGTCGATGTGGCCGCCGGCGGTGATGGAGACGGCGCCGGCCGCGGCGTTGGCGCTGCCGGAGTCGATGGTGGCGCCGCTCTCGACGGTCACGGCGCCGACGACGTTGGCGGTGATGTTGCCGCCCGTCGAGCCGCTGGAGCTCGTGGAGTCGCTGGAGA
>CAZYTO010000434.1:0-2012 GCA_964650405.1 uncultured Thermoanaerobaculia bacterium
CTGAAGAGACCGGTAGAAGTTCTGACCGTCAAAGAAAACGCTGACCTTCATGGGCGGCCCCCGGGGCGAAAAACAAACCGTTAATTCTCTACCGCGTTAATGGTGGACGATACTGGATTTGAACCAGTGACCTCTGGCATGTGAGGCCAGCGCTCTAACCAACTGAGCTAATCGTCCGTGGCCGGGACGTTAACCACTTACCGCACGGCTGTCAAGCGGTTGTGGCCTCGACGTCTCGGCAACGCGCACGGCGATGCCGCCGCGCCTTCCGGAAAGACCCCAAAAGTCCACGGTGAAACACCCGATTGACAGTCGCGGTCGATCAGATGAGAGTCGCAGAGGCTTCAGCACGGGCTCGCACGGACATTCGAAGGAGGCGCCGGCGGTGGCGTGGAGGAGTCCGGCTCGATATGCGTTCGCCCATACATCCGTCGTCGTCAACGCGCCCGAGCAGTCGGGCGTCTACGCGCTTCACTATCAGACGACGTGGGTCTATGTCGGAGAGAGCGAGAACATTCGTGCTCAGCTCCTGCAGCATCTGAGCGGGGACAACGCCTGCCTCGCCGTGTATCCGCATCTGACCTTCAGCTACGAGCTGTTCCCTGAAGCGGTGCGCAGCTGGCGGCAAGACGAGCTGGTCAGAGAGTTTCGTCCGATCTGCAATCCGTGGCTCAGCGGAATCCGACCCCAATAGATTCTTGTAGTTATCGGCGCCGGCACGCAACAATGCCTCGTCGACGAAAGAGCGCCTGAATCTTCGCCGCGATGATTTAGGATGCGGCCGTTACGACTCGACAGGGGGATCCGGGAATGCTGCGCGGACTCGGGATCGCGGCTGCGCTCGTGATGCTCGCCGGCTCGGCCCAGGCCGCCGGGATCACGTCATTGCCGGCCACGCCGATGACCGAGTGCGTGAAGCCCGGAGACACCACGTGGTCGTTCACCGCGAACTGGGACCCGATGATCGTGGACCTGAAGCCCTGGCCCACCTATATCGTCGAGGCCAAGGGGTGCAGCAAAGCGATCTTCGATTGCCGCGGCGCTCCACACTGCAGCGCTCAGATCACGTGCTCCGTGAAGGAAGGCCGAACGACGGTCTGGATCCAGCCGTCCGGCATGGCGGGCACTCGAGCGACGACCGGCGGCGCCTGGAAGCCGCAGGTGTGTAAGAACTGAGACGAGGCACCGACGAAGATGTGAGGCGTCGGCGGCGCGCGCCGCCGGGGAGGTCCAAGGCTGATGACGCGGCTGGTTGCGATCGCGGTGGGCGCGGCATTGGTCGGCGTGCTCGCCGGCTTCCTGTGGTGGGGAACGACGGCCAATCGCCTGCGCGACGAGATCCGTGCGCTCCAGAATCAACAGGCCGAAGTGGAAGCCGCCCTGAAGACCAAGCTGAAGAAGACGGAGGAGGAGCTGCAGAGCGAGCGCGAGCGCCGCGTTCGGCTCGAGATGGTCCTGAGTCAGGGCAAAAAGTAGACCGGAACGACCCTGCGGGGTCGAGCAAGGAGTCAATCGATGCGAAGCATCATGGTGGTCTCGGCAGCGCTGCTGATCCTGGTCGTGAACGGATGCGCGAAACAGCCCGCGACGATGCCGGCGTCGGCGGCGCCCGCTCCCGGGGCCTCCGCGGGCTCGACCGCGGGCAGCTGGCCCGCGCCGTCCAGCACGGGTGCCGGCGGTGCCAGCCGTGCCACCACCGCCGGCAGCACGGCGAGCGCGACGACGGACCGTCCATCGCCCCGCGACTTCATGGCGAACGCCGCCGTCAAGGACATCAACTTCGACTTCGACAAGTACGACATCCGTTCGGTCGACACGAAGATCCTCGACGCCAACGCCGCCTGGCTCAAGACCAACCCGAGAAGTCTCCTCATGATCGAAGGGCACACCGACGAGCGTGGGACGCCCGAATACAACCTGGCGCTCGGCGAGCGGCGGGCCAAGGCCGCGATGAGCTATCTGGTCGCGCTGGGCATCCAGGCCAACCGGATCTCGATCATCAGCTACGGCGA
>CAZYTO010000435.1:0-2008 GCA_964650405.1 uncultured Thermoanaerobaculia bacterium
TCCACTGATTCGCGCCGGCGGGGCTCTTCGTCAGCTCCCAGTCGTAGCTGAACAGGTTCTTGAAGTAGTCGTTGCTCCACTTCGTGGGCGTGGTGGTCCACGTGACCTCCAGGCCGCTGGTGATCGTGTCACCGCCCTTGCCCGTGCCGAAGGTACTCCTCCAGCCGAAGCCTTGCTCCTCGATGCCGGCCGCCTCGGGCTCAGCCCCCACATGGGACTCCGGGCCGGCGCCGTGGGTCTTGCCGAACGTGTGACCACCCGCGATGAGCGCCACCGTCTCTTCGTCGTTCATGGCCATTCGAGAGAACGTCTCGCGAATATCCCGGGCCGCCGCGATCGGGTCCGGATTGCCGTTCGGGCCCTGCGGGTTGACGTAGATCAGTCCCATCTGAACGGCCGCGAGCGGAGTCTCGAGATCCCGGACGCCGGAGTAGCGCTTGTCAGCCAACCACTTGTCCTCGGAGCCCCAGTAGACGTCCTCGTCCGGCTCCCAGACGTCCGGACGCCCGCCGGCGAACCCGAAGGTCTTGAACCCCATCGATTCCAGCGCGACGTTGCCGGCGAGGATCATCAGGTCGGCCCAGGAGAGCTTCCGGCCATACTTCTGCTTGGTCGGCCACAGCAATCGGCGCGCCTTGTCGAGGCTGACGTTGTCGGGCCAACTGTTGAGGGGCGCGAAGCGCTGTTGGCCGGCCCCGGCGCCGCCGCGACCGTCGCCGATGCGGTACGTGCCGGCGCTGTGCCAGGCCATGCGAATGAACAACGGCCCGTAGTGGCCGAAGTCCGCCGGCCACCAGTCCTTCGAGTCGGTCATCACGGCCAGGAGATCCTTCTTCACTGCCGCCAGGTCGAGGCTCTTGAACTCTTTGGCGTAGTTGAAGTCCTTGCCCATCGGATCGGACAGGGGCGCGCGCTGATTCAGGATCTTGAGCTTCAGCTGATTGGGCCACCAGTCTCGATTCGCTGTGCCGCCGCCAGCCGTGTGCGTGAACGGGCACTTTGCTTCGGTTGACATCTGTTCTCTCCTTTCGTCGGTCATGTCGGGATCGTCCTGCCGCTGAAGCGACTAGTCAAGGTGCGCCCTTCTGGCGGGGATTGAAGCCTTCGGCTAGACTCCGGCCAGCCATTCCAACCGAGGTGCCCATGCGGCTGGCTCGCGATCACTCCCACAAAAGGACGGTGTGAGATGACGCCTGATCCGACTCCGCCCTACCGTGTACCCGATTTCTGCCCCAACTGCCGGGAGAAGTTTCTCGCCGTGGTGGGCTGGATGGCTCCTGCGCTGGAGTCCACCCTCTCGCCGGCCCCGCCCGAGCCCATCGTCACCCCCGAGGACACGCTGCGCAGAGCGGGCATCAACAGCGAGCGCCAGGCGGCGTATCAACGGCGCATGTCGAGCCTGCTGGCGGGGAGGAAATGACGGCCATTCACTTCGACGGCGGCTCCGACGCCGACCACACGGCCATTCTCGCCGCCCACGACGGCTACCTCCGTGCCAACGCCGCCTTCGACTGGCCGGCCCTGAAGCCGATCTGGAGCGACGACCCCACCAACGTCTTCTTCAACATGAACGGCCACACGTACGTGGGGCTCGAGCACTGGAGCCGGCTCTGGCAGTACTACGCCCAGCACAAGGAGAGCGGCTGGTGGGAGCCGTTCGACGTGAAGGTGATCGTGCGGGGCGACATGGCGGTGGTGACGTGCCATCGCAAGACGACGTCGCGCTGGAGGCCGGAGACGGGCAAGCCGGACGTCGGCCACGTGGACAAGTCGTTCGTCTCGCGCTCGACGATGGTGCTGCTGAAACAGCGCGGCGAGTGGAAGACGGTCCACGCGCACTTCTCCGAAGGCCGAGATACGCCCCGTCCGGGGAATGTCTAGTCCGACGCGGCCGGCCCTCGCGCTGCGCTGCCATGGCGGTCTGACGTCGCAGCAGTGCGTCGAACAGGCCGTGGCCGCCGAGCACGCCGGATTCTCGACGGTCTGGTTTGCCGAGAATCCTTTCGGA
>CAZYTO010000436.1:0-1927 GCA_964650405.1 uncultured Thermoanaerobaculia bacterium
CGGCGAAGTCGTTCACTGCTCTTCGGGCGGCATCCTGGTCGTTTGCCGTCGCCAGCGAACCGCCAGACACGAACAGGGCCGTCAGACATGCGACCAGCGTCCACATGCGCGAGCTCACCAGGTCTTTCATCGCTGTCTCCGTTCTCTGCCACCGGGCCAGCCCTCGATCATCACGCCGCCACGACCATCTGCTCGCGTAGCCGGGCAGCGATCTTCCGCCAACCGTCAATTCTGCGCAACTTGATCTGCCCGCTCACCACGAGACTGAAGAGTAGAATCAGCGCGGCCTCTTCATTCGGCAGCGAGCCTTGCGTCTTGACGCGGCGGCGGAATTCTTCGTGGAGTCGCTCGATCACGTTCGTGGTTCTCAGCGTTTTCCACTGTGCCCCGGGGAAGCGGAAAAATGTGAGCAGCTCATCGCCGGCCTCGCGCAAGCACGTGACGACGCCGGGACAGCGCTTGGCCCAGGTGCGCTCGAAGACGGCGTACGCGGTGCGGGCGGAGTCGGCACTGGCCGCGTAGACGATCCGATGGAAATCGTCGCGGATTGCGGCAAGCGCGTGCTTCGGCGCTTTCCGCTCGAGGTTGCGCAGCTTGTGAACGCAGCAGCGTTGTACCGCGGCCCGCGGCCACACCTCGCCGACGGCGCGGCGGAGGCCGGGATTCCCGTCGATGATGCACAGCACCGGCGCGTGCAACCCGCGTGCGGTCAGGTCGGCGAGGCAGCCTTTCCAGGCCGCGAACGACTCGCCGTTACAGAGGTCGAGGGCGAGGAGCTGCTTGCGGCCATCGGACAGGACGCCGACCACGCCGAGGACCGGCACACTCACCACCCTGCCGGCGCTTCGCACCCGCAGGGCGAAGCCGTCGAGGTAGAGATAGACTGCGTCGACGTCGGCGAGCGACCGTGTCCGCCACGCCGCCAGCGCGTCTTTCAGCGTGGCTACGACCCGGGAGACGGCGCTCTTCGACAGCGGCGCGGCCCGGAGGAGGGGCTTGAGCGCGCCGCGGATGCGGCGCGTGTTGCCGCCCGCCAGGTAGGTGGCGGCGATCGCTTCATTGACCTCCGGCAGCCGACGCTGATAACGGGGGAGCAGGCCCGAGCGCCACTCCCGGCCGCCGAAAAGGGTCGCCCGCGGCACCGTGAGCGCGAGCGGGCCACTCGGCCCGGTCAGCGTCCGCTTCTTCGTCCCATTGCGATATCCGCAGCGTGCCGCGTCGCGTTCGTAGCGCTGCACGCCGAGCGTCGCGTGGAGTTCCTCCTGGACGGCCGCCTCGATCGCAATGCGGACCTGCTCGTGGATCAGCTCGCTCAACGACACCCGTTCGGCATCAGACGCGGCAGGCGACTTCCTGGTACCTTGACCCATGGCGCATTCCTCCGGTGACCGCCGGCCATGGCGGTCGGTTGGTCGTGCACTTCACCAACCGGAAGAATGCGCCATCTCCCTTTTTCCACACGACTCGGGACGCCGCCGCCATCGACCTTTTACAGGGAATCAGGGACTTGACCCCCGGAAGGTGATTCCGGGGTGGTTCGTTGCAGCTAAGACACTCTCAAAGCCACAAGATTGGGTGCGAAGGCACCCGCCAGGCCAAGGGGTATCCGACTCCACGCGGCGAGGAGAAGTGGACCTAAGAGGTGACGTCGGCCATCTCGGCATGTTCGCCTGTATCCTAAACACAGGCAGGGTATTAGGCTGGTCAGTCTAATCAGGAGTTGGGCAGGCTGATTTCGATGACACCCGATGTTCGTAAGGGTCAGAATTGGCCGATAAGCTGGGACGAGGCATTCGCGAACCACTACGAGCAGTGGTCGGCTCGTAAGCTTCCCCGCAGCGTCGACACTTTGATTGTAGACTTTCCGGGGCCATGACGTTGGTCCCCAAACGAGACAACTCGTAACTAGACCGGCGCCGCTTCGGCG
>CAZYTO010000437.1:0-1927 GCA_964650405.1 uncultured Thermoanaerobaculia bacterium
ATGGCAGAACGGCGTTGCGGCTGCTCGTGGCGGCGCTTGCGTTCGTCGTAACGCAGGCAGTCGCGGCGCAGGCAGTCGTGGCCGCGGGCAGCCACCGAGTCATCCGCGTGGCAGTGGACGGCGACTACGCGCCGTTCTCCTTCCGCTCCGAAGACGACCATCTGCAGGGCATCCTGGTCGATCAATGGCAGGCGTGGGAAAGAAAGACGGGCGTTCGTGCCGACCTCCAGTGGATGGATTGGAGCGAGGCCATGCGGCGCATGCAGGCCGGAGAATTCGACGTGATCGATTGCATCGTCGAGACTCCCGAGCGCACGAATTCGTTCGACTTCACCCCGCCCTACGCCACCGTGGGCGTATCCATCTTCTTCCGCAAGGACATTTCCGGGATCACCGACATGGCCTCGCTGAAGGGATTCCCGGTCGGGGTCAAGGCGGGAGATCAGCACATCAAGCGGCTCAAGGAGAGCGGGGTGACGACGCTCATCTCTTTTTCCGGCTACAACGAGATCGTTGGCGCGGCGCGCCAGCACCGGATCAACGTCTTCGTCGCCGATGAGCCGGCCACGCTATACCTCCTGAATAAGTACGGCATGAGCGGCGACTTCCGTCATTCGACCATCGTTCGGGATTCGCTCCGGCGGGCGGTGCGGAAGGGCGGCGCGGACACGCTGCGCCTCGTCTCGTCGGGCTTCGCCGCCATCGACCCCGCCGCGTTGCAGGCTATCGACGAGAAGTGGTTCGGCCGCACCATCGACGGCTACGGCTACGGGCGTTACCTCGCGTACGCCGCGTATGCAGCGGGGGCAGCGATCCTCCTGCTTCTGGGGCTGTTCGCCTGGAACCGGGCCCTGAGACGGGAGATCCTGCTGCGGACCGCGGCGCTTGCCGCCAGCGAAGGGCGGTTCCGGTCCATCATCGAAGCCATCCCGACCATGGTCTGGAGCCTCGGTCCGGACGGCAACCTCGACTACATCAACCAGCGCTGGCTGGACTACACGGGGCTTTCGTTCGAAGAGGCCATGACAGCATCGATGGTCACCGTCCATCCCGACGACGTGGACAGGGTCCTGGAGCTGTGGCAGCGCGACATGGCCGCAGGAAAGGCATCCGAGAATGAACTGCGGCTGCGCCGCGCCGACGGCGAATACCACTGGTTCCTGATCCGCACCGTCCCGCTGCGCGATGACGGGGGAAACATCACGCGCTGGTACGGCATCAGCACGGACCTCGAGGACCACAAGCGGGCCGAGGAGGGTCTCAAAGTCAGCAGCGAACGGTTGCGTGCCCTGTCGGCCCGAGCGCAGTCCGCGCGGGCAGAAGAGGGGACGCGCATCGCCCGCGCGATCCATGACGAGCTCGGGGCCACGCTCACCAGCCTGCGCTGGGAGCTGGAGGGCGTCAAGAAAGCCGTTGCCGACGGGGACATATCCCGGACGGGCGAGCTGGAGAAGAAGCTGGCCGGTACGCTGAAGCTCACCGACACGATGATCACGGTCGTGCGGCGAATCGCCGCCGACCTCCGGCCGGCCGTGCTCGACGTGCTCGGACTGGAGGAGGCCCTCGAGTGGCAGGCGCAGCAGTTCCAGGAGCGCACCGGCATCGACGTCCGTTACGAGTCCGCCGGCACCGGCGTGGAGATGGATCAGGCCTGCTCCACCGCCGTCTTCCGGATCTTCCAGGAGGCCCTGACGAACGTCCTTCGCCACGCCCACGCCTCGCACGTCGACGTCACCGTCGCCGAAGACACCGGGTCCTTCGTCCTGATGATCGGCGACAACGGACGGGGCATCACCGAGAGCGAGCGCCTGGACGACCTCTCTATCGGCCTCCTCGGCATGCGCGAGCGCGCCCAGTTGATCGGCGGCGAGATCGACATCAGCGGCATCGAAGGCGAAGGCACCACCGTGATCCTCCGCCTGCCGGT
>CAZYTO010000438.1:0-1889 GCA_964650405.1 uncultured Thermoanaerobaculia bacterium
GGTGCCGGGGTGGGGGGGGGTCGGAAGGTAATGGGGTCAAATGATTTCGGGGCCTACGCGGAAGCCTTCTTCGCGCGGGCTGGACGCGGTCGGGCGGACGAAGGACGTTCAGCCTGATCGGGCCGGACGAGAGCCCCCAAAACCGACGAGAGAACGAAGAGAGAGAATGCTCACGATTGCTCTGCTCCAGTCCAGCGCCAACGGCCAGGCGGCGATGTTCAACATCCTGCTGTTCGGTGGTCTCGCCCTCATTTTTTACTTCTTCGTCATCGCTCCGCAGTCGAAACAGCGGAAGCGGACCGAGGAAATGCTCAATTCGCTCAAGAAAGGCGACCAGGTCCTCACCACCGGCGGGATTTACGGAACCGTACAGGGTGTTGAGGGCGAAGTTGTCTACCTGCGGATTGCCGAGAATGTAAAGGTCAAGGTCGCGCGTTCTGCCGTCTCCGGTGTCCTCACCGGTGATGGGGCCGCTTCGCAGGAGTCTCGTTAAAGATCTGAATCCAGGCACTGATTCAGGCCAGGCCCTGGGCGACCAGCGCCGCCGTTCGTGCCCGCCGGAGGTTTTCTTGTGAACAGAAGTCTGTGGTGGAAAGTAGGCCTGATCCTCGCGATCCTTGTCGGATTCACCGCGGCGATCATCCCGACCAAAACCGACCCGGAGCCCATCCGGCGCGGTCTCGACCTGAAGGGCGGCGTCCACCTCGTGATGCGCGTCAACGTCGGTGACGCCGTTCGCCTGGAGACCGACCAGGCCATGGAAACGCTGAAGACGCAGGCCACGAAGAACAACCTGCCGGTGCCGGTGACGCACCGCACGACGGATTCGACGTTCGTGGCCACGCCTCCAGGCGTCTCCTCCGCTCAGTACGAGAAGCTGGCCAAGGACTACATCGTCTCCTTCGACGAGTCGGTGACGCCGGAAGGGGCGATGCAGTTCAAGATGAAGCCGGCCACGCTCACGGGGCTGGAGCGCGACACGATCGCCCAGTCCATCGAAACGATCGACAACCGCGTCAACGCCCTCGGCGTGACGGAGCCGATCGTGGCCCCGGAGAGCGGGAACCGCATCGTCATCCAGCTTCCCGGCGTCGATGATTCAGCCCGCGTCAAGGACATCATCAAGACGACGGCCCAGCTCCAGTTCCGGATGGTGGAAGGGAATCCCGCCTCCACGCCGGAAGCGGCGCTGACCGGCCTCCCTCAGAACGTCCAGAGCGAAGTGGAAGTTCTCCCCGGCAACAAGCTGGACGACCTCGGCCGCGCCGCCGGCACCGAGTACTACGCCGTCCAGAAGACCGTGCCGGTGACCGGCAGAGACCTCAAGACGTCCCGTCCCCAGAAGGGGCAGATGGGGCAGACGGTGGTTCAGTTCAGCCTCACGCCCGACGGTTCGCGCAAGTTCGGCGACCTGACGGGAGCGAACGTCGGCCGCCGGCTGGCGATCGTGCTCGACAACAAGGTCGTGGAAGCGCCGAACATCAAGAACAGGATCGAGAACGAAGGAATCATCGAGGGGAACTTCACGCCGCAGTCGGCCAACGACCTGGCCCTCGTTCTCCGCAGCGGCTCGCTGCCGGCGTCGCTGACGACGATGGAAGAGCGCACCGTCGGTCCGTCCCTCGGCCGAGATTCGATCCGGGCCGGCGTGCTGGCCTCGCTGATCGGTTTCATCGCCCTGATCCTGGCCGTGCTGGTCTACTACCGCGGCGCCGGCGTCAACGCCGTGCTGGCCCTGCTCCTCAACCTCATCATCCTCCTGGGGATGATGGCCATCTTCAAGGCCACGCTGACGCTGCCGGGCATCGCCGGCATCGTGCTGACCATCGGTATGGCCGTTGACCCGAACGTGCCGGTGTTCGACCGCAACCGCGAAGAGCGCCGCGCAC
>CAZYTO010000439.1:0-1845 GCA_964650405.1 uncultured Thermoanaerobaculia bacterium
AGCTCAAACGCGGGCTCTTCATGACCCACACCGAGATCATCGAGAAGGTGAAGGAGTCTCTGACTCCGGACCTTCCGATCGACCGGACCGCCATCGACGGGCTGGAGGAAGGGCTCCTCGGCGCGGACGTGGGGGCGGAGCTGACCATGTCCCTCGTCGACCGGATGGAGGAGCGGGTCCGGAACGAGCGGATCACGTCGATGGAGCAGCTCACGTCTGTGCTGCGGGAGGAGACCCGAGCCCTCATTCCGCAGCGGACGGCCGCGGCCATCGACATCGGGCGGCACAAGCCCTTCGTCGTGCTGGTGGTCGGGGTGAACGGGACGGGGAAGACCACGACCATCGCCAAGCTGGCCCAGCGCTGGACGTCCGAGGGGAAGTCCGTGCTCCTGGGAGCGGCGGATACCTTCCGCGCCGCGGCCATCGAGCAGTTGCAGCTCTGGGCGGACCGCATCGGCGTGCCGGTGGTGAAGCACAAGGCGGGAAGCGATCCCGGCGCGGTGGCGCACGACGCCGTGGCCGCCGCGAAGTCCCGCGGCACGGACGTGGTGCTGATCGACACGGCCGGCCGCCTGCACAACAAGTCGCACCTCATGCAGGAGCTGACCAAGGTCCGGCGGGTCATCGAGAAGGAGCTGCCCGGCGCGCCGCACGAGACGCTGCTGGTCCTCGACGGCACGACCGGCCAGAACGGAGTCTCTCAGGCCGCCGCGTTTCTCGAAGCGGCGAAAGTCACGGGCATGATCGTCACGAAGCTCGACGGCACGGCCAAGGGCGGCGTGATCCTCTCGATCATGCGCCAGTTCGACATCCCGGTGAAGTTCGTCGGCGTGGGCGAGGCCGCGGACGACCTCATTCCATTCGATCCGGCGGCGTACGTGGAGACGCTGTTCGAATAAGGGCGAAGGGCGAAGGATGAAGGGCGAAGGGTCCGGGACGTTTGGAACCTGCTTTTCCTTCGCCCTTCAGACTTCGCCCTTCGCCCTTCGCCCTTCATCCTGCGCCCTTTCCCTCAGTCCCCCGGCGGCCCACCAGCAGGCGAAGGCCACGCCGAACATTCCGACGATGCGGTAGAAGAGCTCCAGGGCCAGCCAGGCGTTCTGGGCGAAGTCGCCGTAGTGGGCGGTGCTCCAGTCGCCCATGCGCAGGGCGTAGGTCGATTCGACGGAGATGAGCAGGCCGGAGGTGTGGGCCACGAAGAGGACGGCCAGGGAGACGGCCACGGCGCGCAGGTTCTTCCAGTGCCAAGGCTTGTCGTTCGTGGCGAAGAGGGCCAGCAGCAGGATGACGTTGTAAGTCAGGAGGTCGGCGGGGATGTTGGCTAGCGGAAGCTCGCTGGACGACGTCACGCGGATCATCCGTTCGATCGGCTCGAGCACGGCGGCGGCGAAGCGGTGGTCGAGGTGCAGCAACGGCAGCGCCACGGCAGCGAGGAGCCGGTTGTAGATCGGCGTCGCTTCCCACCAGAGGAAGATGGCGGCGGTGACGCCGGCCACGAACTTAAGCGCTCGCAGCAGCATTTCGGGGAGCGACGCGCGCCGTCCAGGCCATGAAGAGGAAGACGGCCGCGGCGAACATCAGTGTCTGCCAGATGGCCAGGTGCGCCGTCTCGAAGATCTCCGGCCGCTTCAGGCCGATGAGATAGAGCGTGACGATACGGGTGACGTTCAGCGCCTGGAGCACGACGGCCGCGATGAGCGCTCCGGCGATGCGCTTCGAGACCGGGGCGTCGAAGGCGAACATGGCCGCCCAGACGGAGACGAAGGCCTCGATGCCGTCGCAGCCGTGGTGGGAGTCCCCGGCGAACGACCCCCGCATGAACGTTCCCTTCCCGGTAGCCGGCTG
>CAZYTO010000440.1:0-1710 GCA_964650405.1 uncultured Thermoanaerobaculia bacterium
ACTCCGACGTTTTGCAAGTTGTACGGGAAGCGGCTGGCATCGTGGGGATGCGAGCTCCCGCTGGACGATCACGCGGGGGGTTACCAGCGATACACCGGCGACACGTGCGTACCGGGCAAGGGCGAACTCCTGATCTGGAAGCCTCGCGCGTGACCCGAAACGGCGTGACGATCGTGGATACGTTTGCCGAGGCGTTCGACATGCGCGCGGCGCGCGTCGTGATCACGGCGCGCTCGCCGGCCTGGGCGCTGACCGCCGCCCGTTCCATCACCGGGTTCGCCACCTCCGTCATCGGCTGCAAAGTCGAGGCCGGTATCGAGGCCGAGCTGGCGCCGGAGGACACGCCCGACGGCCGGCCGGGCGCGAGCGTCCTCCTGTTCGCCTTCGACGCCGAGCGCCTCGGCAAGCAGCTCGTCGACAGGGTCGGACAGACCGTCCTGACCTGCGCCACCACCGCCTGCTTCGACGGCCTGCCGCGGGCGGGCGAGCGGGTCGTCGTGGGCGGCGTGCTGCGCCACTTCGGCGACCGCTATCAATCGAGCAAGCTCCTGGAAGGGATCCGCTACTGGAGAATCCCGGTGATGGAGGGAGAGTTCCTGGTGCAGGAGACGTTCGGCGTGCAGAAGGCGATCGGCGGCGGCAATTTCCTGATCCTGGCCCGCGATCAGGAGGCGGCGCTCGCGGCCGCCGAGGCGGCCGTCGACGCCATGCGCGCGGTGCGCGGCGTCGTCCTCCCCTTTCCGGGCGGTATCGTGCGCAGCGGCAGCAAGGTCGGGGCGAAGCGCTACAGGAAGATGATCGCGTCGACCAACGACGCCTACTGCCCGACTCTGCGCGGCCGCAAAGGCGTGAAGAGCGCCCTGCCGGAGGGCGTGAACTCCGTCCTCGAGATCGTGGTGGACGGCCTCGACCGGGAGGCGATCGAGCAGGCTCTGCGCGCCGGCATCGACGCCGCGTGCCGTCCCGGCGTCGTCGAGATCTCGGCCGGCAACTACGGCGGCAGGCTCGGCAAGCACCACTTCCGGCTGCGCAATCTGTTCGGCCCGCCTGCCGGCTGAAGCGGCGGCGCGCCGCACGACGACCGGGTGGTGATCACCGGCGACCGGCGGCGCTCGAGAGTCGTGCTATCATGCCGCGTTGCGCTGGAATGCAGCGCGGGCGGGGTGTTTCATGGAACGAAAAACCTTCATCATGAACGCCGGCCGCACCACCAAGCAGGGCCAGCAGATCAACGTCGGCAAGGACGGCGCCGAGTACAAGTCGATCGTGAGCACCCTGAACATGCATCCCGAGGACATGAAGGAGATCGGGATTTCCTCCGGCGGCAGCGTCCGGGTCCGATCCGGAAACGGCGAGGCCACGTTCCGCTGCCTGGAGGGAAAGGTGCCGCGGGGCATGATCTTCGTTCCCTACGGACCGCCGACCTGCCACCTGATGGGCCAGAGCACCGACGGAACGGGGATGCCGACCTCCAAGGGGTGGGAAGTCGAGGTCGAGCCGGTCGGGTCGGAGACGGGTTCGTGAGGGTAGTAGCGTCAGCTTCTGCGGAAGGGAGAGACATGCGAAAACACAGATCGGGCGGCGACGCCCACGAACGCATCGAGGTGGGAGAGCCCCTGACCGGAGAGCCGGATGGCGGCGAGGTCCCGGCGTGGCAGCAAATCGAAAGCGGCCGGTACAGGCCCCGGCGAATTCGCGGCAGCTATCGCG
>CAZYTO010000441.1:0-1708 GCA_964650405.1 uncultured Thermoanaerobaculia bacterium
TCCACCGCGACATCTCGCCCGAGAACATCATGCTGTCGCAGGACCATCACGGAAAGCTTCTGGTGAAGGTCATCGACTTCGGCATCGCCAAGCAGCTCGCCGAGGGGGAGGGCGGCCAGGGACTGACCCAGACGGGCATGTTCCTCGGCAAGCTGAAGTACGCGTCGCCCGAGCAGGCCGGCTTCCTCAAGGAAGGGGAGCACCTCGATCCGCGCTCCGACCTCTACTCGTTCGGCATCGTCATGTACGAGATGCTGGCCGGCCGGGCTCCGTTCCAGGCCACGAACCCACACGGCTACATCCTCAAACACGTGACGGAGAAGCCGGCGCCGATCCAGACGCTGAATCCCGAGGTGCGCGTCCCGGCGCAGCTCGAATCAATCATCATGCGCTCGCTCGAGAAGCAGCGCGACACGCGCTACGCCACGGCCGGCGAGTTCGCCCACGCGCTCGAAGCGATCCGCAACACGATCTCGCCCGACCAGAAGTACGGCCTCGGCGAGCGGATGATCACCCTCTCCGGCCAGCAGACCCTGGCCGATCTGCCGAAGATTCCGACCGGCGCATTCACCCAGCCCGGACGCACGCAGCCGGAAGGACGTGTCGGCCCGACCGGCACGAAGGCGGCGAGCGAAGAAGCCACGCTCCTGGAGCGCGGCGTCACGCAACAGACCCAGGCCACCATGGCCAGCATGCCGACCCAGGTCGAGCGGAAGGTGGCCCCCGGTAGCAACGAAGCGACGGTCATGGAGAGCCTCGGCCGCACGCAGGCCGGAGGCGCCGGTGGCTCCGGCGCGGCACCGACCGCCGTGGAGCGGAAGTGGGGAGGGGATGCCGCCGCCGAACCGACCGTGCTGGAGCGCCAGTACCAGCCGGCCGGCGTGGCGCCGAAAAAGAACACGGGCATGATCGCCGGCATCGCCGCGGTGGTGGTCCTGGCCATCGCCGGCGGCGTGTGGTTCGTGACGCACAAGCCCGCACCGGGGCCGATCACCACCACCACTTCACCGAGCGGGACGCAGGTGACGACCACCGGCACGACGTCCGCACCCGTGCCGGGCGATCGCGGGGTGCTCCTCCTGTCCGCATCGCCGTGGGGTGACGTGGAAAAGATCGTCAACGCCAGCGATCAGAAGGAAGTCCCCATCACCGCCGACAATGCCTCCACGCCGGCGCGCATTCAGCTCGCCCCCGGCAAGTACCTGGTGACCCTGAGCGGACCGTCAGGCAAGACGACCGTGGACGTGCAGATCGACGCCGGCAAGCCGACCGCCAAGAAGGTCGACATGGGCGGCGTGAATCTCGACGAGCTCGAGAAGGAAGTGACGAAGCAATGAAAGCTGCACGCACGATCGGTGTAGGTCTCATGGCCGTGCTCGTCGCCAGCGCGGCGCTGGCCTCGTGGTACGACGACTACGACGCCGGCGTGAACGCCGCGCGGGCCGGTAACTGGAACGCCGTCGTCCAGAAAATGACGGCGGCCATCGGCGGCAATCCCAAGGAGAACGACAAGGCCCGCACGTACGGCGCCATCTTCATCAATTACCACCCGTACTACTACCGCGGCGTGGCCTACCTGAATCTCGGAAAGTACGAGCTGGCTGTCAGGTACCTGGAAAGGGCAACCGGCGTGGGAGTGGAAAACCCGGCCTCGATCGAAACGGTACGGGTGAGGGAGAAAGGGAAACCACCGCCGCGGCAAGCCCCG
>CAZYTO010000442.1:0-1656 GCA_964650405.1 uncultured Thermoanaerobaculia bacterium
GCCTCGAGCACCTGCGCATGACCTGCGCGAACTGCGGCTCGAAGATCATCACCGATCACCCGCATGAAGAGACGGTGAGCTGCCAGAAGTGCGGCGTGATCAACAAGAATCGCGTCGAGATCTGCGAGATCTGCGGCAACCCGGTGGACCTGCAGATGAAGTACTCGGTGGAAGAGTGCCAGGAGCGCGGGATGTCCTACAGCGTTCCCCTGAAAGTCACCTTCCGCCTCTTCGTCTACGACAAGGACCCCGACACCGGCGTGAAGCACATGCGCGACGCCAAGGAAGAGGAAGTCTTCTTTGGCGACATCCCGCTGATGACTGAGAACGGCACGTTCATCATCAACGGCACGGAGCGCGTCATTGTCTCCCAGCTCCATCGCTCGCCGGGCGTCTTCTTCACCCGGGAGTCGGCGCACACCTTCCTGGCCAAGATCATCCCGTACCGCGGCTCCTGGGTGGAGTTCGAGTACGACCAGAAGAACATCCTCTACGTCCGCATCGACCGCAAGCGCAAGTTCCTGGGCTCCGTCTTCCTGCGGGCCCTCGGTCTGACCACGGATGAGGAGATCCTTCGCCAGTTCTACACGCCCATCAAGGCGCGCATCACCGGCGACCAGGTGACGCTCGTGTTCGACAAGCGCGTCCTCGACCAGGAGGAAGCGAAGGAGCGTCACTCCATCCGCGGCCGCCGCGCCGTGCGCACCGTCTTCGCCGGCGTGAAGCTGGACCAGAAGATGGCCGACCAGCTCACCAAGTCGAACGAGGCCTCGGCCAAGGTCGACTTCGCGGCCATGGACAAGGCCGTCTTCCTCTCCGACGTCGTCGACACCGGCACGGGTGAGGTCCTCTTCGAGGCCAGCGAGAACCTGCCGGCCGACTGGGCCGAGGTCCTCCGCGCCCACGGCGTCGAGGAAGTGGAAGTGATCTTCCCGGAGTGGGATCTCGTCTCCGACATCCTGCTCAACACCGTCCGCAAGGACACCTCCAAGTCGTTCGAGGCGGCCATCATCGAGATCTACCGGCGCATGCGCCCGGGCGATCCTCCCACCCTGGAGTCGGCCAAGGCCCTCTTCGAAGGCATGTTCTTCGACGCGCGCAAGTACGACTTCTCCCGTGTGGGCCGCTTCAAGTTCAACATCAAGCTCGACCTCGACTCTCCGGTCACGCAGAAAACGATGTCCGCCGAAGACTTCTTCGTGGTCATCAACTACCTGCTCCGCCTGCGCAAGGACGTGGGCCGGGTCGACGACATCGACAACCTCGGCAACCGCCGCGTCCGGGCGGTGGGCGAGCTGCTGGAGAACCAGTTCCGCATCGGCCTGGTGCGCATGGAGCGCGCCATCAAGGAGAAGATGTCCGTTCACCAGGACATCGACTCGGCCATGCCGCACGACCTGATCAACTCCAAGCCGGTCATCGCGGCCATCAAGGAGTTCTTCGGGTCCTCGCAGCTCTCGCAGTTCATGGACCAGACCAATCCGCTCTCGGAGGTCACGCACAAGCGCCGTCTGTCGGCCCTTGGACCAGGCGGTCTCTCGCGCGAGCGGGCTGGGTTCGAAGTCCGCGACGTGCATCCCACCCACTACGGCCGCATCTGCCCCATCGAGACGCCGGAAGGTCCGAACATCGGATTGATCAGCTCGCTCTCGTGCT
>CAZYTO010000443.1:0-1647 GCA_964650405.1 uncultured Thermoanaerobaculia bacterium
AGTGCGGCCAGCTCAAGGGCCTCGAGCACCTGCGCATGACCTGCGCGAACTGCGGGTCCAAGATCATCACCGATCACCCCCACGAAGAGACCGTCAACTGCCAGCGCTGCGGCGTGATCAACAAGAACCGCGTCGAGGTCTGCGACATCTGCGGCAACCCCGTCGACCTGCAGATGAAGTACTCCGTCGAGGAGTGCCAGGAGCGCGGCATGACCTACAGCGTCCCGCTCAAGGTCACCTTCCGCCTCTTCGTCTACGACAAGGACCCCGACACCGGCGTCAAGCACATGCGCGACGCCAAGGAAGAGGAAGTCTTCTTCGGCGACATCCCGCTGATGACCGAGAACGGCACGTTCATCATCAACGGCACCGAGCGCGTCATCGTCAGCCAGCTCCACCGCTCCCCGGGCGTGTTCTTCACCAAGGAGTCGGCGCACACGTTCCTGGCCAAGATCATCCCGTACCGCGGCTCCTGGGTGGAGTTCGAGTACGACCAGAAGAACATCCTCTACGTCCGCATCGACCGC
The DNA here is from genome assembly GCA_964650405.1 of uncultured Thermoanaerobaculia bacterium. Taxonomy (GTDB): domain Bacteria; phylum Acidobacteriota; class Thermoanaerobaculia; order Gp7-AA8; family Gp7-AA8; genus CAZYTO01. The sequence goes on from CAZYTO010000443.1 coordinate 528, forward strand.
AAGCGCAAGTTCCTCGGCTCCGTGTTCCTGCGCGCCCTCGGTCTGACCACGGATGAAGAAATCCTCCGCCAGTTCTATACGCCGATCAAAGCGCGGCTGAAGGGCGACGACGTCACCCTCACCTTCGACAAGCGCGTCCTCGACCAGGAAGAGGCCAAGGACCGCCACTCCGTGCGCGGACGCCGGGCCGTGCGCACGATCTTCGCCGGCATCAAGCTCGACCAGAAGATGGCCGACGCGCTGACGAAGACGAACGAGGCCACCGCCAAGGTCGACCCGAAGGCCATGGACAAGGCCGTGTTCCTCTCCGACGTCGTCGACTTCAACACCGGCGAGGTCCTCTTCGAAGCCGGCGAGACCCTTCCCGCCGACTGGGCCGAGGAGCTGGCGTCGCACGGCGTCGAGTCCGCGGACGTCATCTTCCCCGAGTGGGATCTCGTCTCCGACATCCTCCTCAACACCGTGCGCAAGGACACGTCGAAGTCCTTCGAGGCCGCCATCATCGAGATCTACCGCCGCATGCGCCCGGGCGATCCTCCGACGCTGGAGTCGGCCAAGGCGCTGTTCGAAGGCATGTTCTTCGACGCCCGCAAGTACGACTTCTCGCGCGTGGGCCGCTTCAAGTTCAACATCAAGCTCGACCTCGACTCGCCGGTCACGCAGAAGACGATGACGCCGGAGGACTTCTACGTCGTCATCAACTACCTGCTCCGCCTCCGCAAGGACGTCGGCCGGGTCGACGACATCGATAACCTCGGCAACCGCCGGGTCCGCGCGGTTGGCGAGCTGCTCGAGAACCAGTTCCGCATCGGTCTCGTCCGCATGGAACGCGCGATCAAGGAAAAGATGTCGGTCCATCAGGACATCGACTCCGCGATGCCGCACGACCTGATCAACTCCAAGCCGGTCATCGCCGCGATCAAGGAGTTCTTCGGCTCTTCGCAGCTGTCGCAGTTCATGGACCAGACGAACCCGCTCTCCGAGGTCACGCACAAGCGCCGCCTCTCGGCCCTCGGGCCAGGAGGTCTGTCGCGCGAGCGCGCCGGGTTCGAAGTCCGCGACGTTCACCCGACGCACTACGGCCGCATCTGCCCGATCGAGACGCCGGAAGGTCCGAACA
>CAZYTO010000444.1:0-1624 GCA_964650405.1 uncultured Thermoanaerobaculia bacterium
GCAGCTCGTCCAGCGCGCGAGTCAGCTGCTCGCCCAGCTGCCGGGTCTCCGCCTCTTCGGCCGGCGAGCGCAGAGGGACCCATTCCGCCAGGGCCTGCTCGAACGCTCCTTCCCGAAGGTCCGCATCGACCGACTCTGCGCGTCGCCGCATGGCCCGCAGGCGGTTGAGATGGGTGCGGGTCAGGATCGTGAACAGCCAGCCCCGTGCCGCCGCCGCATCACGCAACTGGTCGTAGTTCGCGAGGGCCAGAAGGACCGCATCCTGCAGCAGATCCTCCGCGTCCGCCTCCTGACCCCGGCATAACCGGAGCGCGGTGCGGAACAACGCGTCCAGGTGCTCGGACAACACCTCCTCAAACACCCGAGGGGCGGCAGGAGCGCGGGGTTGCTTCAGGTGAGCCTCGCTTGCGCTGAGCTCGGACCTCTGCTCATGAGACACCAGCAGGCACTCATAGATGGCCCCACTGGCCGCCGGGCAACAGGGCCCCCATCATGCCCGCGCCGCGGTGATACTTGCAGCTGAACCGCCGCGGCTCCTGGCCCATCGTGACCTTGACCGTGACGGTTTCTCCCGGGGCCACATCGTGGTCGATCGCCGAGTCCTCGAACGAAATGTTGTGCAGCAGCCGGCCGGTGTTCCTGACCCGCAGCTCCACCTCTCCGGTCGGCACGGCCGTCGCGCAGGTCGGCTGGAAGTAGGAATCGCCGGCCTCGAGCGCAATGGTGCGCCCACTGGCCGGGCCCACGCCGTGATCCGCCACAGTTCCATCCTTGAAGCCGGCGGTCGGCGGGCACTGCGTACCGCGCATTGGACGGTACGCAGCGGCGAACCATCCCAGCGCCGTGACCGCTGCGACGACGCCCCGGCCGGACCGGCGGATCACTTGACTCTTACTTCGACGCTATCCGCCACGGCCGGCATCACGGGCGCATGGGCATTGTCGGCCAGGAGGGCGATGAGCTTGTGAGTCGACCCCGGCTTGAGCCCGGCCGTCGAGGCCTGGAGCGTCTTCTCGCAGCTCATCGCGGCCATCGTCATCATCCCCATCATCGGGCCCTTCATGGTGTCGAAGTTGAGGTGCCAGTGGCCGTGGCCAGGGACATCGGGCTTGCCCATCTCATCGCACGTCAGGCTGAAGCCGCGGACCTCGATCCTCACGGGAAACGAGCCCGAGACCGTCTCTCGCGGCTTGGGGGAGAGGATCTTGAGCGACGGCGTTCCGGCAGGCGCCGCTGCCCTCGGAGCCGGCCGCGGATGCGCGGGCTGGTAGTCGATCGTGACCGACGTCGCGTTCTTCTCGACTTCGGCGTGATCGTTCTGTGCGGGGACGGCGGTGAGGGTGTGGCGGCCGGGCTTCACGCCTTCGAGCGAAACAGCCGCCCGGTCACTGCAGTACATGTTTACCAGGGACTTGTCCAGAAGCACGTGATAGTGGCCGGTGCCCGCCTGGTTCGGCGTCCCGGCGAGGTCACATCGGTTCTCGAAGCCCGCCGTCGCGACCTGGAGCGTGATCTTGTCGCTGCTGATCGTATTACCATCGGCGGGCGACTTGATGGTGGCCTTCATGCGATCCGCTCCCGGCTGCATTTCCATCGCCATCTCTTCGTGCTGCTGGGCAAACGC
>CAZYTO010000445.1:0-1589 GCA_964650405.1 uncultured Thermoanaerobaculia bacterium
GGGACGAGCTCGTGATAGAGCTTCTCGAAGAAATCGAACGGCGTCTTGATTCCCATGTCCTCGCTCACGGAGCTCGGGAGAATCAGGGCCTTGGCGCCGGTCTGCCGCGCGATCTCGTCGATGATCGGCCGGTTCTGGTAGGTCTCCGCCAGGATCAGCTTGACGCCGCTCCGCTTCATGCGATCCACCAGCGACGCCATGTAGGCCGCACTCGGCGGCAGCGTCTCCTTCGGCTCGATGTAGTCGAACACCTTCAGGCCGTGCCGCCGCAGCAGATAGTTCCAGCTTCGATGGTAGCTGACGAGCTGCATGCCCCGGAACGGCTCCATCTGCCGGTCCCACTCCTTGAGATGCTCGCCGAAGTGGGTGGCAAACTTGTCGTAGTTCCCCCGATAGTACGCGGCGTTGGGCAGGTCCACCTCGGCATACTTGTCGGCGATATTCTTCGCGATGATCGTCGTGTTGCCCGGATCGAGCCAGTAATGGTGGTTGCCGAGCTTCATCGAGCCGCCCACCCCAAGGTTGAGGATGAAGAACGGCGTGCCCTCGATCTCTTCGGACGAATACTGGATGATGTCGACGCCGATCGAGCAGTTCACGAAACCCGAATGTCCCTCCATGATGTTCGCGTTTCTCGCGTTGATGAGCGCGGTGTCCAGCCAGCCCAGCTCGATCAGCTGCCCGTTGGCCACCAGGAGATCGGCCTTGTTGAACAGCACCGAGTAGCTCGGCTTGACGGCGATCGTGTGGGGGTTCTGGGATCCCTTCACGATCACGCTCACCTTGACTCGGTCCCCTCCGATCTCCTTCGCGATCGCGCCGTAGTGCTCGAGCGTGGCGACGACGTTCAGCGCCTTCTGGTCGCGTCGCGCCTCGGGCTTGGGGATGTCCACGTCGTGCGCCGCGGCGGCGCCCGCAACGAGACAGATTGCCGAGAGCCCGATCACGGTCCGGCCTGGCAAGCGACGTGTGTGCATTCGGCTCCTCCGGCTCCTCGGCCTCGGTTACATCGGATCCAGGAATTTCCCGACGCCCGGCGTGACGGTGCCCAGTCCAACGTTGAACTGTACGAAGACGGCGTGATACGCCGGATCCCGACCGGATTGCGCGCCGTACTCGTAGATGAGTCCGATCTTCGCAAGCGAGGTGAGCAGGTACCGGAGGCCGGCCGAGACACGAAGGTCTTCGTCCTCGTTCCCCTTGGGGATTCCGACGTAGTCGAAGCGACCGGTCACTTGCCAGTGCCGCGCGAACCGGTAACCAAGCTCCGTGAAGAATCCGCCGACCACATCGCTCCCGACCTGCCTGCCCTTGTTGGCGCCCGCCTGGACGATGGGATTGTCTCGGACGGCCCAGATACCCTCCGTCAGCCAGCGGATATACGGATAGGCCTGGGCGCCCGATTTCCAGCGGTACAGGATATCGCCTCCGATCAGATAGGTGTAGTCGTTGCTGTTGGGCTTGTTCTTGCCGATGGCTCCCGAGGCCCCCAGCGAAAGGTCGGAATTGTCGGTCAGGTCAAAGAACGTCTCGACCCTCGGGAACACCACCACGTCGCTGGTCGACTCGAGCGCAAAGGTGGGGGGCGT